>JAISMK010000009.1 GCA_031276785.1 Desulfovibrio sp.
CTTCTATAGCATTTAACGTTTGAAACAGTTCGCTTACGGCGGGCAAAGCCAGCCTGCTCCTGTTTCACGGCAAGGATTGCTTGCAAATCCTAGAGCAGTCCAACTTTTTCAAAGTTGAACTTCTCTAGGATTTGCCGCGGCCGCCGCCGTAGGTCCCGGAATCACGCTGATCAAAGACCTGTTTGAGTTTTTTCCAGTAGGCGTCGTCAGGCTCTTCCGCCAGCAGGCTGTCCAAGGCCTGCTTGTACGCGCCCGTCTCTATGAAGCGCGAGGCGTCTTCCGTGGACTGCACAAATCCGGCATCAATTATGATGCTCCAGAAGTCCTTGACTCCGCTGGCGTTGGGATCGGTGGATTGGTCAAGGTGGCTGTGGAAATAGCTTTTATCAATGAGGGCCTTGTCCAGTTTGGCGTATTTGCTGATGTCCTCCACAGCCTGCTGTTCATGGCCGGCGCCTCCGCCGAAGGCGTAGCGTTCCGCTTTCAGTATCGCCCGGAGGAAACGCCGCCAGGTGTCCAGCCGGGGGGCGTACTGGTCGCCCACGACTGTCAGGCGGCAGCAAGGATGGCCGGGAAAGATGTCGGCGGAAACGAGGACCGTTTGCAGCCCCTGTTCCAAGGCCGAGACATCAAAGGGTCCCCAGACCACCCCGGCATCCACCTGCCCGTTCTTTACAGCCTCAATCACGGCGCCCGGACTCTTCAGTTCAAAAATCTCCAGATCGTCTTTCCAGGACAGGCCGCTTTTGTGCAGTCCCCCGCGCAGTACGGCGTCACCGGTGGCCAGGCGGATGGTGGCGACCTTTTTCCCCTTGAGATCGGCAAGGGTTTTCACCTTGGGGGAGATTTCCGCCGTGGTGATGATGGAGGTGTCCTCGCCCATCAAGCCGCCGATAATCCGCAGGTCCGCGCCGGTGGATATCTGCAGGAGGGGCGCGACCGTGCCGAAGCCGCCCACATCCACCTTGCCTGAACGGATGGCCGCGATGCCGTCGGCGGAATTGATGAAGCCGATCAACTCCGCTTTCAGGCCTTCTTCCGCAAAAAAGCCGCGCTCTTGGGCGATAAAGAGTTTTCCGTGCCCGGTGGCCGGCAGATAGCCTATTTTGATGTCCGTTCCCCCGGCCGCCACCGCGCTGCCCGCGGCGGCGAGCAAAAATACCGCCGCCAGAATTTGGACCAGAATCTGTCTTTTTTTATTGTTGTTCATGAAGACTCCCTCGCCGTGGACGGCCTGCTCCGGCATTTTCGAACCACTTAGAATTCGGCTCATTTGGGATTTTCCCCTCCTGTATCCAGATGTAAATCCGGACGATTATTATTTTCATGTTAATATTACCGTCTTTATCATATTTTAGAAAAAGCCGCTTGTCAACCCTAATTTCCACGGGCTCACAATTTTTATTATGGAATTTACGGCGAACATGCTCCGGCTTTGTCCTCAGCGCCAGCGCCTTGTCCTTGCCTCCGGACTTTCATATATTATTGCCGGGAGCGAAAAACGTTGCGCCTCTGCAGGGGATAACGCTCTGGAGCGGGCCGACAATGCCGGGGAGGCGGGAAGGCATGAAGGACGGGCAGAGAGAAGGCTGCGGGGAGGAGAAGCTTTTGCGCCGCCCGGGGGAGCAACCCGAAGGGGTCGCCCCGGAGGGGAAGCTGCGTCCCGAGGAGATCATCACCTGCCACATCAATCCCGACCATGACGCCCTGGCGGCAATGGTCGCCGCCTGGCGGCTGCACCCCCGGGCGGTTCCCCTGCTCCCGGGCCGGGGTCTGGAGGGACCGGAGTGGGCGGACTCCCCGGCGCGGCATTTCCCCCTGCGCACGCTCAAGGAGTGCGATTTATCCGGGGTCCGGCTGCTGGTGGTGGTGGACACGCACCAAAAGCACCGCCTGCCGCACATGGCCGTCCTGCTGGACAAACCCGGCCTGGCCTTGCTCGTTTACGACCACCATCCGGATTCGGACAGGGATTTGCCCTTTGGGGATAAAGTGCTGCGCCCTTGGGGGGCGACCACCAGCATCCTGGTACACTTGATCCGGGAGAAGGGCCTGGCCCTGAGCCCACAGGAGGCCACGCTGTTCGGGCTGGGGATCTATGAGGACACGGGAGCCTTCACCTATGCTTCGACCACGGAACGGGATCTGGAGGCGGCCGCCTTTCTGCGGGCCTCGGGTATGGATCTGGAAGTCATCGCCCGCCATATCAACACGGAGCTGAACCGGGAGCAGATCCGCATTCTGCATATTCTGATCAGCGGCGCGGAAACGCGGATTATCCAAGGGATCCCGGTGACCATCACGGAAATTGTCCTGGAGGACTATCTTGGCGATTTTGCCCTGCTGGTGCAGAAGCTGATGGAGATGGAAAACCTGAAGGCGATTTTCGCCCTGGCATCCATGGGCTCCACGGTCCACCTGATTGCCCGCAGCCGTATCGCGGAAATTGACGTGGGGCAGATCTGCGCCTCTTTCGGCGGCGGGGGGCACAGTTCAGCCGCCGCCGCCAGCATCAAAAATTCGCCTCCGGCGGAGATCAAGGCGGAGCTGCTGACGCGGCTTGTAGCCAGCGTGAATCCGCTGATGCGGGTGGGGCGGCACATGACTTCCCCGGCCATCACCCTGCCCGACGACGCCAGCATCCGCAGCGCGGAAGAGATGATGAACCGCTTCGGCTTAAAGGCCCTGCCCATTCTCCAGGCCGGCAGCGGAGCCTGCGTGGGTATTCTGGAACAGCATACGGCGGCCAGGGCCAACATCCACAAGCTGGGGGGCCAGCCGGTCACGGAGTACATGCAGCGCGCCATCCGCACTCTTTCCCCGGATTCGGACCTGCAGGACGCCGTGGACATCATCCTCAGGCAGCGGCAGCGCCTGGTGCCTGTGGTGGACAAGGGCGCCGTGGCGGGGGTTCTGACCCGCACGGATATTCTGCGCCTGCTGGTGGACGAAAGCCTGCATATCCCTGAGGGCACGCCTCTGGCCGCGGACCACCGGGAGCGCAATGTGGCCGGGCTGGCGCGCGCCAGTCTTCCGGGGGAGATCGCCGCCCTGCTGGAAACCGCCGGGCGCCTGGGGGACGAGATGGGCATGTCCGTGTTCGCTGTGGGGGGGTTCGCCCGCGATCTCCTGCTGCGCCGGGCCAACCTGGATATAGACCTCAGCGTGGAGGGAGACGGCATCCGTTTCGCCCAGGCTCTGGCCGGGAGGCTGGGCGGCCGTGTGCGCTCCCACCGCAAGTTTAAGACGGCCATTGTCTTTTTCACAGACAGCGAAGGAGTCCGGCGCCGCCTGGATGTGGCCACAGCCAGACTGGAATACTACGAGTATCCGGGCGCCCTGCCAACGGTGGAACTGGCCTCCATCAAAATGGACCTCTACCGCCGCGACTTCAGCATCAACGCCCTGGCCATCCAGTTGAACGCCAAACGCTTCGGCACGCTCATCGATCCCTTCAACGGGCAGCGCGACATCAAGGAAAAGACCCTAAATGTGATGCACTCTCTGAGTTTCATTGAAGACCCC
>JAISMK010000025.1 GCA_031276785.1 Desulfovibrio sp.
GAGAGCTTGGCGAGTCCTTCCGTAAGCTGGAAGGCGATCCCGGTGTCCGCGCCGTTGTCCTGACCGGCGCTGGAGGGAGGGCTTTCAACGCGGGATCGGATCTTTCCGGTTTCCGGGAAATGGCAGGCAACTTTACAGAGAAGAAGTTCAAGATGGAGACGGATGTGATGAACACCGTCGAGTTCATCGGCAAACCCACCATCTGCGCCGTTGAAGGCTATTGCCTGGGTGGAGGCCTGGAACTGGCCTGTTGCTGCGACCTGCGCATCGCCTCGGAAACGGCGCAATTCGCCCAGCCGGAAATCAACCTCGGGCTGTACCCGGCGGCGGGCGGTCTTTACCGGCTACCCAAGATCATCGGTCTTCCGCGGGCGCTGGAGATGATGTACCTGGGTGAAATCATAAACGCGGAGGAGGCCCTCAGGCTGGGGCTCGTCAACAGAATTTCGCCCGCGGGGACTGCGGTGGAGCATGCCCTTGCCGTGGCGGACAAGATCGCCCGCAAGCCGCCCAACGCCCTGCGCGTCATCAAGGAAGGCGGTCGTAAGATGTGGCTGAAGGAATCCAAGGACAACCACTACACCAACCTGGAATACATTGAAGGGGTTTTCAACCACTACAACGGGGTTGAAGGAGTAGCCGCCTTTCTCGCCAAGCGTGAGCCGAAATTCCGCTATTGACGCCCGGTGTGTGCGTCAAGTTCAGCAAATTGGGATCCGTGGCAAGCGGGCTTGACTTGAGCAGGCGGCGTCCGAGAATGGGCCATAAAAAGCTCGTCGGAGGACGCCGCCTGTGATTCTATACCGCCACTGCCACTTCCTTCGGTTTTCGGTGTTGTTTCAGAATATTATACATGAAACTATTGCAAAAGTACAATACATTTTTAAGGCTATTGTCCGACAGGCTCCTGGCAACAGCAAAAAGCCCCGGAAAACGGGGCTTTTTGCTGTTTACGGATGTGCGGCTTCCCCGCCTTGTTTTACGCCCAGGGGAACGCCGAGGGCGTTAGTAATTTTGACGATGGTATCAAAACGCGGTTTGGTGCCGGGGGAAAAGGTCTTGTACAGGCTTTCCCGGCTTAAGCCGGTTTCTTTGGCCAGTTGTGCGACCCCCCGCGCTTTGGCCACTTCGCCCAGAGCGCCGAGAAACACATCCGGGTTGGGGTCTTCCAGACAGGCGGCAAGGTATTCGGTAATCATTTCTTCACTGTCCAGGTATCTGGCCGTTTCATATTCACGGATAGCAACTTTTTTCATTGCCGTTCCTCCTGTATCGCTTTCCATATTATACCGGCCCCCCGGACATGAGGCTGTAGGCGGCGTCCCCGCTGACGATGATGTGGTCCAGAAAGCGGATATCCAAGGTTTCCGCCGCCTGCCGGAGGCGCAGGGTCAGTTCCCGATCCGGCCGGGAGGGGGCGTACTGGCCGCCGGGGTGGTTGTGGACCAGGATCAGGCCGGAGGCACTCAGCGCCAGGGCGCGTTCCATAACGGCGCGCGGCTGCAGGAAGGCGGCGTCCGCCGTGCCCCTGGCCGCCTGTTCCCAGCGCAGCAGGCGGTTGCCCCCGTCCACATAGGCCGCCCAGATTTCCTCATGCTCCAGCGCGCTCAGGCGTTGCCTGGCCATGGCCGCCACAGCGGAGGGAGAGCACAGGCTCTCGCGCCGGCTCAGGGGTTCTTCCGCGCTCCGGGCCGCCAGTTCCCGGATCAGGCTCAGCAAAAGGCCGGCGGCCGGCCCGAGGCCGGCGATTTCCTCCACCTCTTCCGGGCGGGCGTTGATTACCGCCCTGAGGGAGGAAAAGCGGGCCAGCAGATCCTTGGCCGGGTCTTTTGTATCCCGGCGGGCCAAAACGAAGGTCAGGAGCAGTTCCAGAAGTTCATAGTCCGCCAGAGAGGCGGGGGCGGCGGCGAAGCGGGCGCGCAGGCGTTCCCTGTGCCCCTGGCGCGTCATGGCCGGGAACTCTCCTTGCCGGGCGCGCCGCCCTGGAAAAAGAGAAAGAGTTCCGCCAGGAGGAAATCCAGAGCCTGTTCCGGGCTGCGTTCCCCGGTTTTGACGCCCTTGTCGGCCTGCAGGGCTAGATCCCAGAGGACGGCCAGTCTGGCCGCGCCGGGCGGCGTTGTCTGCCCCCCTCCGGACGCGGGCGGGCAGGCCCCCTGCCAGAGGGATCTCGCCTCCCGCAGGAGCAGGGCGATGAGGGCGAAGAGCGGCGGATCCCCGCGTTCCTCGCGCGCCCAGCGCCAGACCGCCGCCGGATTCTCTCCCTGCCTGACGGCCCGCAGCAGATCAAAGATGCCCATCTCCGGCGTTCCTCCCGCCGCTGTGGCTGCCGCCCCTGGGGGCAGGCGGCCTTGGGCGTCGGCCAAAAGGGACAGCCGGGCCAGTTCCGAGCGCACGGCGGCGGCGTCCGGGGAAAGGCCGCGGGCCAGCAGGCCGATTTCTTCCCCGGCCAGAGCCAGACCGCGGCTGGCGGCCTCTTTGCGGATGTATCCGGCCAGGGTCCGGGGCGTCAGCCCGGGGGTCAGGTCCAGCCAGTTCTTTTCTCTGGCGGCTTCGTACAGGGGCAGACGGAGCAGGGCGGAGGGCAGCTTGGGCCTGCCCCGCTCATATTCCACTTCCAGACAGAGCAGGGGCCAGGTGAGGGCAGGGCTTCTTCCCCCGGCCAGGGGAGCCAGGGCCTTGGAAAGCCGTTGCATGTCCGGGGCGGGCAGGGCCTGGAAGCGGCGGAAGATCAGGGCCTTGGGAACGGCAAGAAGTCCCTGCAGGGTCAGGTGGTCCCAGAAGGAAGGGGCAATGCCCTCGTCTCCCCAGAAGACGTGCCGCTGCCAGCCGCCGCCTCCCTCCGGAGGATGGGAGGCCATAAGAACCTCCAGACGGTCCTGCAGCAGCCCGCTGTCCGGGCAGAGGCACAGGAGGAAGGCCGGGCGGGCCATAGCGGGGCGTTTGGCGTCAGAAGGTTTCACGCATTTTATCGGCGAGCATGCGCACGATCTGGGTGACAATATCCCCCACCGCCAGCCGGGCGTCGGAATTTTCGTCCCTGTCACTGTAAGAAAGGCGTCCGGACCGCCAGACCTCTGTGTTGGCGCTGCCGCTGTAGACAATGGCTTCCAGAGTCATGGAGTTGGAGAAGAGCATGGTCCTGTCGTCTTCATCCCGCATCCACTCGCGCGAGGTATAGGAGATTACGTTGATCTGTATTTCAAAGTCAGCCGGGCCGGAGTCAACCCAGACGGCCAGATTGCGGGCGGCGATCTCGTCGCGCAGCAGGGAGAGGATCCTGTAGGGCAGCCACGGTTGCAGGGTGGGGTAGTCCACCTCTTTGATCTTCAGGGTTTTCATCCCGCTGCCGAAGATACTGGGGCTGTCCGCCGCCAGACGGTAGCCGGCGCACCCGTTCAGAACAAGGGACGAAAGAAGGGCCAGGAGAAGGGCCGGCAGGACGGCTCCCCCGGGGAACAGGGGGAAGGCCCTCCGGCGCCCGGGGTCAGCCGGCGACGACATTGATGATTTTTCCCGGCACAATGATCACCTTGCGGATGGTCAGGCCATCAAGATGTTTGCGTATGGACGGTTCCGCCAGAGCGGCCGCGCGCAGGGATTCTTCCGCCTCTCCAGCGGGCGCCGTCAGCCGGCCCCGCAATTTTCCGTTAATCTGGATCACCAGGGTCACAGTGTCCAGCGTCAGGGCATCCTCCTCATAGACTGGCCAGGAGGTTTCCGCCAGGGGAGGGACGTCGCCCCGCAGGGAGGAGAGTTCCTCGCACAGGTGGGGAGCGATGGGGAAAAGCAGGGCCAGGGCGGTGGACAGGGCCGAAGCCAGAGTCCGGCGGCCGCCCTCGTCTTCCAGCAGAGCGTCCTTGTGCTGGTACAGGAGATTGACCAGTTCCATGACGGCGGCAATGGCCGTGTTGAACTGGAAGCGCCCGGCAATGTCCGCCCCTGCCTTTTTGATGGTGGCGTGCTCCTTGCGGCGCACTTCCCGGGCCTCAGGCAGAACGGCGTCGGCCGCCAGGGACCGGGCGGCCCCCAGGCAGGGAAGGCGGGGAAGAAGATCCACCCCCAGACGCCAGAGGCGGTTAATAAAGCGAAAGGAACCCTCAATGCCCGCTTCGCTCCAGTCGAAATCCCGCTCCGGCGGGGCGGCGAAAAGGCAGAACAGGCGCACGGTGTCCGCTCCATATTTATCAATCATATCAGCGGTATCCACCACATTGCCCTTGGATTTGGACATCTTGGCCCCGTCTTTGAGGACCATGCCCTGGGTAAGCAGATTGGCGAAAGGCTCGTCCAAGTCCAGGAAGCCGCAGTCGCGCAGAGCCCGTACAAAAAAACGGGAGTACAGAAGGTGCAGAATGGCGTGTTCCACCCCGCCTATATATTGGTCCACGGGCATCCAGCGGGCAAGGGCCGAAGGGGTGAAGGGGGCCTTGCTGTTGCCGGGATCGGTGTAGCGGGCGAAATACCAGGAGGATTCCACAAAGGTATCCATGGTGTCCGTTTCCCGTCTGGCGCCGCCTCCGCAACGGGGGCAGGCGCAGGAGGCGAAGGACGGGGTTTCGGGCAGGGGGGAACGCCCGTCCGGGTGCGTAACCACATCCAGAGGCAGGATCACCGGCAGGTTTTCCTCCTTCTCCGGCACCAGGCCGCAACGGTCGCAATAGACCACGGGAATGGGGGCGCCCCAGTAGCGCTGGCGGGAAATGTTCCAGTCGCGCAGGCGCCAGCTCACCGTGCGCCGGCCTATGTTCCTTTCCTCCAGAGCTTCGGCCACGCGGATCTTGCCTTCCTCGCTGGGCAGGCCGCTGAAGGGGCCTGAATTAATCATGATTCCGGCTTCGGGCATGGCCTCGGCCATGCTGTCGGGGTCCGGCGCGGCCTCCCCTTTGGGCTGAATAACCACCCGGACGGGCAGGCCGTATTTGCGGGCGAACTCAAAGTCGCGCTGGTCATGGGCGGGCACGGCCATAACGGCCCCGGTGCCGTAATCGGCCAGGACAAAATTGGCCACCCAGATGGGCATGCGTTCACCGTTAAAGGGATTTAAGCAGTAACGCCCGGTAAACGCTCCTTCTTTTTCCAGGCTGTCCGAGGTCAGTTCCTGGCGGCCGGTATTTTCTATCTTGCGCATAAAGGCGCGCACGGTCTCTTCTCTGTCCGTGCCGGCGATGAGTTCTTCCAGCAGGGGGTGGCCGGCGGCCATGCTCATGAAGGTGGCCCCGAAGACGGTATCCTGCCGGGTGGTAAAGACCGGAATGACCGCGGAACTCCCCTCCACGGCAAAGCGGATTTCCGCCCCCACTGATTTGCCGATCCAGTTGCGCTGCATGGTCAGCACCCGTTCGGGCCAGCCGTCCTTCAGGGTTTCCAGATCCCCCAGCAGCTCCTCCGCGTAGTCCGTTATGCGCAGAAACCACTGGGTAAGCTCCTTCTGCTCCACAGGCGTATCACAGCGCCAGCACCGTCCCTCCTCCACCTGCTCGTTGGCCAGGACCGTGCCGCACTGCGGGCACCAGTTCTGGGCGGCCTTTTTGCGGTAGGCCAGGCCTTTTTCCAGAAAGCGGAGAAAAAACAGTTGTTCCCAGCGATAGTAGCCGGGATCGCAGGTGGAGATTTCCCGCCGCCAGTCGTAGGAAAAGCCCAGCCGTTTCATCAGGCCGCGCATCCGGGCGATGTTGGCTTCCGTCCAGGCGGCCGGATGGGCGCCGCCCTTGATGGCCGCGTTTTCCGCCGGCAGGCCGAAGGAGTCCCAGCCTATGGGGTGCAGGACGGAGAAGCCCTGCATGCGCTTCACATGGGCCACCACGTCGGCGATGGCATAGTTGCGCACATGTCCCATGTGCAGGTTGCCCGAAGGGTAGGGAAACATTTCCAGGCAGTAGTACTTGGGGCGATCCCCATCATTCCCGCATTGGAAGGAACCCCGGTCTTCCCAGAATTTTTGCCACTTGGGTTCAATGAGGGCCGGACGGTATTTCATGGGGATTCCTTCATATTTTTCCCGGCGCCGCCGCAAGGCCCGGCCGGTCCGGGCTGTACGCTTCGTCCATGTTCCGGGCGGCGGCATCTATGATGCCGTTGACAAAGCCGCGGGCGATTTCGTCGCCGAACTGCCGGGAAATTTCCACAGCTTCGTTGATGACCACCCTGGGCGGCGTATCCCGGTAAAACAGCAGTTCATACAGCGCCAGGCGCAGCAGGGTCAGTTCCACCCTGCCCATGCGTTCCGGCCTCCAGTTTTGGGAAAGACCGCCGATGCGCCGGTCCAGGTCGTCCCGGTTGGCCCACACCCCCCGGATCAATCTCCAGGCATGGCTGTCCGCAAACCCCGTCTCCATGCCTTTGGGCTGTTCCGGGGCCAGGGAGCAGGCCCGCAGGAGATCCTCCTCCGAGTCCGCCGGGCAGAAGCACAGCCCGTACAAAACCTTGAAGGCGAAGATGCGCTCCAGACGACGCGGTATTTTTTTTATCTGGGTCATCGCGTCCCGCCACAGCTCCGTCCTTCCTCAAAGGGAACGCCGCGCCGTCGGTTACAACTGCTCCAGCACCCGGATGGTTTCCATAAGAGAGGCGGCCGCATCCGCGCCCTTGTTGCCGGCTTTGCTGCCGGCCCGTTCCACGGCCTGCTCCACGTTGTCCGTGGTCAGGAGGCCGAAGCCGACGGGCACCCCGGTTTCCAGGCAGACCTGGGCAAGGCCCTTGGTGGCTTCGGCGGCAATATACTCAAAATGAGGTGTGGCCCCGCGGATGACGGCTCCAAGAGCCACAATTCCGTCATAGCCGCCCTTGGCGGCGATTTTCCGGCAGACCACGGGCAGTTCAAAGGCGCCGGGCACCCGGACCAGGGTGATGTTCTCCCTGGCCGCTCCGTGGCGTAGCAGGCAGTCCAGGGCGCCGCCGATGAGTCTGTCCACAATTATGTCGTTGAAACGGGAGGCTACCAGGGCGAATTTCAGCCCCTGGGCCGAGAGTTGGCCTTCAATGGTGGTCAGGTGGCGCATGGCGTTGTTTACTCCTGAGGGGCGCAAGTCTGGTCCGTCCGGGAGGAAGCGGTTTCGGGGAGGGCGGCTCCGGCGGCCGCATCCAGGTGATCCAGAATGTGCCCCATCTTTTCCTTTTTGGTGAGCAGATAGCGATGGTTGAACTCGCCCGCCCCCAGTTCCAGAGGGACGCGCTCCGTAACTTGCAGGCCGTAGCCTTCCAGGCCGACGATTTTTTTGGGGTTGTTGGTCATGAGGCGCATGCGGCGCACCCCCAGATCCACCAGGATCTGGGCGCCGATGCCGTAGTCGCGCAGATCGTCCTTGAAGCCCAGCCTGCGGTTGGCCTCCACCGTATCCAGGCCCTCATCCTGCAGGGCGTAAGCCCGGATTTTGTTGGCCAGGCCGATGCCACGCCCCTCCTGGCGCATGTAAAGGACAATGCCTTCGCCCTCCGCTTCCACCCGGGCCAGGGCCGCGGCCAACTGTGCGCCGCAGTCGCAACGCATGGAACCCAGGGTGTCGCCGGTGAGGCATTCGCTGTGGACCCGCACCAAGGTGGGTTTGTGAGGGGAGGGCGCGCCCTTGACCAGGGCCACATGGGTCTGGTCGTGGAGATCTGTTTCATAGGCTATGACCCGGAATTCGCCGAAACGGGTGGGCATTTTGGCTTCAGCCACCGCCTTGACCGAAAGCATCCCGGACTGGAGGCGGTGGCGGATCAGATCCCGGATGGTGGCGATTTTCAGACCGTGCTTCTGGGCGAAGACCTTCAGATCCGGCAGGCGGGCCATGCTGCCGTCGGCATTGAGCACTTCGCAGATGACGGCCGCCGGCTTCAAACCAGCCAGGGAAGCCAGATCCACTCCGCCCTCGGTCTGTCCGGCCCGGACCATGACCCCGCCCTTCTGGGCGCGCAGAGGAAAGATGTGGCCGGGGGAGACAATGGACTGGGGCCCGGCGTCGTCGGCCACGGCGGCCAGAACGGTAGCGGCCCTGTCGGCGGCGGAAATGCCCGTGGTCACGCCGTGGCGGGCTTCAATGGAAATGGTGAAGTTGGTGCCGAAGCCGGATTCATTGTGCGGAGCCATAAGGGGCAGGCGCAGGCGGTCGATGAGTTCCGGAGCCATGGGCAGGCAGATAAGCCCGCGGGCGTGGGTGACCATAAAGTTGATGGCCTCGGGAGTGATGAACTGGGCGGCGATGGTGATATCGCCCTCGTTTTCCCGGTCTTCGTCATCCACAAGAATGATCATCCTTCCCCGGCGGATTTCCTCAATGGCCTGTTCGGTGGCGCAGATGGGCATGGCGGTTCCTTTTCTGAAAGATCTTTCCCGGTCAGGGAAGAGCGCTGCCGGAGTCATATCCGTTTTCCCGCAAAAAATCCAGAGTCAGGCCGCCTTCCTGCTGGCCTTCCTGCCGGAGGGCCAGCAGGCGGCCCACATATTTTCCTATGAGGTCGGTTTCCATATTGACGGCCTGTCCGGGCTTCCAGGCGCCAAGGGTGGTGGAGCGCAGGGTTTCCGGGATGATGTTGACCTCCAGAAAGTCGCGGCCGCAGCGATTGACGGTGAGACTTACGCCGTCCAGGGCCACGGATCCCTTGGGCACGATTTGGGCGGCGAACTCCCGGGGAAAGCGCGCCCTGGCGCGCAGTGAGGCGCCCGCTAAAGTCAGGGCTTCCAGGCGGGCCAGGGCGTCCACATGGCCGCTGACCAGGTGCCCGCCCAGGCGGTCGCCCAAGGCCAGGGCCCGTTCCAGATTGACCAGGCCGCCCCGGCCCAGGCCGCCCAAGGTGGTTACGGCCAGGGTCTCGTCGGAGGCATAGGCCGTGAAGGAGTCGGCAGCAAAGGTCTCCAGGGAAAGACAGGCGCCGCTGACGCAGACGCTTTCTCCCGCCGCCCAGTCCGGGGGAGGGAAAAGGGTCCGGAAAGTCAGGCGGAGGCCTCCGGATGCCGGATCCAGGCGGATAACCTCCCCCATGCCGTAAACAAGGCCGGTGAACATAAGTTATTCCTCCCTGGGCGCAGCCGGGCGCAGGACAAGCAATAGATCCTCGCCCGAGGAGCAGGTTTCGGCCAGGCGCAGGCCCAGAGCCTGCTCCATGAGCAGGGGCGCGCGCCCGGTAAAGAGAGGGACGGCCTGGTCATCGCCCAGAATTTTGGGAGCCAGATGCAGGTGAACCTCGCGGGCCAGGCTCCGCTCCAGCAGGGAGAGGCCCAGGCGTCCGCCGCCCTCGCACAGAACCTGCAGGCAGCCGTATTCGCGGCGCAGGCGGATCAGCCCCGCGGCCAGATCCAGCCCGGACGGCGCGCCGGGGGAGGGGGGCAGGCCCAGAATGCGTACTCCCATGCGGCGCAGGGCGCGCGCTCTGGGGCTGTCCGCCTCCTTCAGCGTGGTCCAGAACAGAGTGGAAGAAGGGCGCTGGCGCAGCAGCCGGCGGTCTTCCTCCTCTTCGGGCAGGCGCGAGGCGGCGACCACGGCCAGGGGCTGGGCGCCGGGGCTGTTGTCCAGGCGGCAGGTCAGCAGGGGATCATCCTGGCGGAAGGTACCGCCGCCGATGAGGATGGCCTGCATGTGGCGGCGCAGCTCATGCACGCCCCGGCGCGTCTCCTCGCCTGTGATCCAGCGGGAATGGCCGGCGCGGGTGGCGATGCGCCCATCCAGAGTGGCCGCCAGCTTGAGGACGGTGTAAGGCAGAGGGGTTGTATGCCAGGTGAGGAAATTGTCCATCAAATCCCGGCAGAGATCTTCCGCCACGCCGGTTTCAACCGTCACGCCGGCTGCCCGCAGCCGTTCCACGCCGCCGGCCGCCCTGGGGTTGGGGTCCGGGGCGCCCACCACCACGCGGCGGATGCCGGCCGCCAGGATGGCTTCGCTGCAGGGCGGGGTTCTGCCCTGGTGGTTGCAGGGAGCCAGGGTGACCACCAGGGTGCAGGCGGCCGGATCCACGCCCAAGGCGCGGGCTTCTGCCAGAGCCTCCACCTCGGCGTGGGGCAGGCCGGCGCCCCTGTGCCGCCCCCTGGCCAGCACCCGTCCCTCCCGGACCAGCACGGCCCCCACCGGGGGATTGGGGGCGGTGTGCCAGCGGTAGGGAGCGGCCAGGGCCACAGCCTCGCGCATAAAGGGGGCGTCCGGATGGTCGTTGTGCTGCACAGGCGTCTCCTGCGCCGGCGCAAGGCAGGGGGCCTGGCGCGGCATTGCCGGGCGGCGGGATCAGCCCGCCGCCCGGTCCGTATCCGGAGGGAGATCCTCGCTCTTACCCGGAAGGGGGAGAAGTTCCACCCCCGCTTCAAGGAACAGGGCCTCGGACAGGGGATCCGGATAGGCGGAGGCGAAGCGCACAGACCGTATGCCGCAGTTTATAAGCATTTTCGCGCAGATCAGGCAGGGCTGGTGGGTACAGTACAACTCCGCCCCATCCAGGGAAATGCCGTGGATGGCGGCCTGGATGATGACGTTCTGCTCCGCGTGCAGTCCCCGGCAAAGCTCATGCCGCTGTCCCGAGGGGACGCCCAGTTCCTCACGCAGGCAGCCCAGTTCCAGGCAGTCGCGCATGCCTCTGGGGGCGCCGTTATAGCCGGTGGCCAGGATGCGCCTGTCCTTGACGGCCAGGGCGCCCACCCTGCGGCGCAGGCAAGTGGAGCGTTCCGCCACCAGACTGGTGATGCTCTGGAAATATTCGGACCAGGACAGACGTTCCATACTCTAGCCGGCGAACAAGGGGAAACGCAGGGCGAAGCGCTCCACATCATGCCGGACCTGAGCCAGGCGGGTTTCATTGTTTCTGGACTCTAAGGCCTCCACGATCCGCTTGGCCACAAAGCGCATTTCGTCCTCTCCCATACCCCTAGTCGTCAGGGCCGGAGACCCCAGGCGGATGCCGGAGGTGACAAAGGGGGAGCGGGTTTCAAAGGGCACGGTGTTCTTGTTTACAGTTATGCCGGCCTTGTCCAGGGCCGTTTCCGCGTCTTTCCCGGTAAAATCATTGTCGGTAAGATCCACCAGCAGCAGGTGGGTATCCGTGCCTCGGGACACCAGGCTGAAGCCGGCGGCCGACAGTTCTTCGGCCAGGACCGAGGCGTTTTTCAGGACGCGCTTCTGGTAGGCGGCGAATTCCGGCCGCAGGGCCTCGCCCAGGGCCACGGCCTTGGCCGCCACCACATGCATGAGCGGCCCGCCTTGGATGCCGGGAAAGATTTGGCTGTTCAAGGCCTTGCCCAGATCCCCGCCGGCCAGGATCATGCCTCCGCGCGGGCCGCG
>JAISMK010000030.1 GCA_031276785.1 Desulfovibrio sp.
CGGCCGGGCCCGGGCGGCGGCGCGCCGGAAGCCCCCGCCTCTGGAAGGACGCCGGGGGGGTGGGGGGGCAGCTGGGGTCTGGGGCGCGGCTTTTCGGGCCGGGGGGGCTGGTCTGTCTCCCCCAGCAGAGAAAGATTGCGCGCGCTGGACCGCCCCCAGCCAGGGGAGAAAACTCCGGCGCCGCGCCGGATCTCCCGCCGCTCCTCGTCGCTGAAGACCGTAACCCGGCCGTAGGCGCCGTCATATCCGCCTTCCAGCAGCACCTCGCCCCGGCGCATCCGGGCCACGGCCTCGCCCAGAGGGGGGAGGAAGCGGGCCAGCTCGGCCGGGTCCCAATCCAGCAGGATGCCCAGTTCCGATCCGAAGCGGGCCAGCGCCCGGACATAAACGTCCGTAACTTTGCGGCTTTTGGGGCCGGTCCCCAGAATTTCGGACAGCAGCTCCGGCAGTGGGGCCAGGGATAGAAAACCGTTGTCTCCCAGGGAATCCTCCCCCGCCGCGTAGACCGGCGCCGTCCTGTCGGCCAGTTCCATCACCCGGTGGAGTACTCCCACGGTAACCGGCAGGCCGCAGACCGGGCAGCGGCCCTCAAGACGGCGGGTTTCCTCCGGGCTTAGACGGACATTGCAGGCGCGGTGTCCGTCCAGATGATATTTGCCCTCTTCGGGATAAAATTCCAGTGTGCCCAGAAAACGTACAGGCCCGGGAGCGGCTGGATTCCTTAATGCCTCCAGGATCCCGCTGTAGGAAGGGCTGCCGGAGAAGACATTGGCCTCCCGGCCCAGGTTTTCGCCGGAGTGGGCATCAGAGTTGGAGACAAGGCGGCAGCCGTCCAGACGGCTCCAGAGCCGGTTCATGGCAGGGTCTGAGGAAAGGCCGGTTTCCAGGGCGAAAATGCGGGGGGCGAGGTCGCCGAAGCATTCTTCCAGGCTGTCGAAGCCGGATTTGGAGCCGAACAGGGAGAACCAGGGGGTCCAGATGTGGGCCGGGATGAGAAAGGCTTGCGGATGCGTTTCCAGAACCATTTCCAGAAGATCGCGGGAATCCAGGCCCAGGATGGGCCGGCCGTCGGCAGCCAGGTTGCCCGCGGCCCCAAGGCGGCGGCAGAAGGATCGGGCGGCCTCCAGGTGAGGCATATAGACCAGATTATGCACCCGCCTGGTTTTCCCCCCCCGTTTGTAGATGGAGCTGATCTCTCCCTGCAGGAGAAAGAAAGGCGGGTCCGGCCGGCCGCGGGGAGGGCTTTGGGGCAGGGGCGGTTCCGGCAGGACGGCTTCCGGCGAGGCGGGGTCGCGGAGCCGGTACAGCCCTGATTCCTCATCAGGAACCAGGGTTCGGGCCAGTTCCTCCTGCCACTGAGGATGGGTGAAATCCCCCGTGCCGATGACCGCAAGGCCCTTCCTCCCGGCCCAGGCGGCCAGGAGGGCGGGGGACAGCCGGGGGCTGGTGGCCCGGGAATAGCGGGAGTGGATGTGCAGATCCGCGCGGAAAGAAGGCCGGGCGCAATCGTTCGTCATAATTCCATTTCCAATTCAGAACCGCGTCCATGCGGTTTTGAATTGTCGGCCACAGGCGCACAAGGCGCGCTTGCGGTTCCGGAGGGGAAACAGTATAATTCGCTGACTGACTGTTGTATGCTTGGGCCTGTATCCGGCGGTGTATAAACATTTTCCGGGCCGGAATTTCGGGCGGGCGCCGGGGGCGGCAATAAAAATAGACCGGCGGCCGGGTTTCGTCAATACAACATTTTACTTTGAAATTGCTCTGGAGCAGCGCGGGCGTGAGCTTGTCGCCGGCGGCGGTATGGAAGAAAAATGGATAGCCCGGGGCCGGGAGGTTCTGGATGTGGAAGGGGAAGGCCTGCGCTCTGTCCGCGACCGTCTGGGCCCCGCCTTCGCGGCCGCGGTGGCGCGCCTGGCCGGGAGCCGCGGCCGCGCCGTGGTCACGGGCATAGGCAAATCCGGACTGGTGGGCCGGAAAATCGCCGCCACCCTTTCTTCCACCGGCACTCCCGCTTTTTTTCTGCATCCGGTGGAAGGCGCCCACGGCGACCTGGGCGCCGTGAGCCAGGGGGATACGGTTCTGGCCATTTCCCACTCCGGCCGGAGCCGGGAAGTCAACGACATCCTGCCTGCCCTGCGCGGCCTGGGGGCGGCCATTGTCGCTATGACCGCCGGCCTGGATTCCCCCCTGGCCGCCCTGGCCGACATTCTTCTGGACACCACCGTGCCCAGGGAGGCCTGCCCCCTGGGCCTGGCGCCCACCAGCAGCACCACGGCCGCCCTGGCTTTGGGCGATGCCCTGGCCGTCTGCCTGATGGAGGCCAAGAATTTTACCCCTTCGGATTTTCGGCGCAACCATCCCGGCGGTGCGCTGGGAGAACGGCTGCGCCTGAGCGTGGCCCAGGTCATGCGTTCCGGGGGCATACCCGCCGCCGGCGCCGCCGCGGACCTGAAGGAGGCCCTGGCGGTTCTCAACGCCGGCGGACTGGGAGCGGTTATTCTTCTGCATCCGGACGGGACCGTGGCCGGCATTCTCACCGATGGGGACATCCGGCGCTGCGTCTGCCGGGGAAGCCTGGACCCAGCGTCTCCGGCGCGGGAGGTGATGACGAAAAATCCCCGCCTGGCCCGTCCGGACCACAGCGCGGCCGAGGTCATGGATATCATGGAGCGAAACATGATCACCGTGCTGCCAGTGGCGGATGAAGATCTGAAATTGGTAGGCATTGTCCATATGCACGACCTGCTGGGCAAGGGGCAAATCTCCTTCGCCCGGCTCCGGAACGGCTGAACCGCCGGCGGCATTGCCCGCCCGGCCTTCCTGCCGTATCCGGCAAAGGGGAAACACCATGCGCCTGCCCTTCGCCCCTCTGCCCCGGGCTGCCCTTCTGGGGCGTCCCAATGTGGGCAAATCCACCCTCTTTAACCGGCTGATCCGCAGCAACCGGGCCATTACTCATGACCGGCCCGGCATCACCAGAGACCGCCTGGAGGGAGTGGTCCGCTCCGGCCGGGCGGATGCCTTCCTGGTGGTGGATACCGGCGGCCTTACTCTGGGTGGGGGAGGCCGGGCGGAGCCCGGTCCCGAGGGCCTGCGCGGCTTTGAAGAGGCTGTCCTGGAGCAGGCCCGGCAGGCTGTGGCCGAAGCGGCCCTGCTCTGCCTGGTGGTGGACGCCCGCGAGGGCGTCACCCCTCTGGACGAACGTCTGGCAGCCTTTCTGCGCAAGACGGCAAAACCCCTGCTCCTTGTCGTGAACAAGGTGGACGGCCCGGAACAGGCGGATCTCCTTCTGGCCGACTTTCACGGTCTGGGGCTTGAGCCGGTTCCGTGTTCCGCCGCCCACGGGTATAATGTGCGCTTTCTGGAAGACGCGCTCCGCCGGCTCCTCCACGGCGCCCTCCCTGCCGCGGATCGGGAGGAGGAGCTTGCGGATGATGCCTGCCGGGCCGGGACGCTTGAAGATCCCTCCCCTGCCGACGGACTGTCCCCCGCCGACGAAGAAGGCCCTCTGCGCCTGGCTGTGCTGGGGCGGCCCAATACCGGCAAATCCTCCCTGGTCAACGTCATGGCCGGCAGAGAGCGTATGATTGTCAGCGACGCCCCCGGCACCACCAGGGACAGCGTGGATGTTGTCGTGGACGGCAACGGCCGGCCCTGCACCTTTGTGGACACCGCCGGCATACGGCGGCCGGCGCGGGTTACGGATACGGTGGAGCGCTACAGCGTCAATTCCTCCCTCAAAAGCTCCTCCAAGGCGGATGTCTCTCTGCTTCTTCTGGACGCCGTTGAGGGCGTTACCCAGCAGGATAAACGCCTCATGGATCTTATGCACGAACGCAAGGCGCCTTTCATGGCACTGGTGAACAAGTGGGATCTGATCCCCGGAGCGGAGCGCAAAGAGGTGGAAAAGTCCTTCCGGCAAGCCCTGCAGTTCTGCCCCCATGTGCCTCTGTTGTTCATCTCCGCTCTGAAAGGGCGCAATTTGCACAGAATTATCCCTCTGGCCGGGGAAATCCGCCGGGAATGCGGCCTGCGCATCGGAACAGGCATACTGAACAGAACCCTGGGGCAGGTGCTGGAGCGGCACCAGCCGCCCCTGGTGCGCCGGGGCAGGCCCAAGTTTTACTACCTGACCCAGGCGGAAAGCCGTCCGCCCACCTTCGTCTTCTTCGTCAGCGACGCGGATCGCGTTCTGCCCTCCTACGGGCGCTATCTGGAGCGCGCCCTGCGCGACTGCTTCGGCATCGCCCATGCCCCGGTGCGGGTTCATTTCCGCTCTTCCCACGCCGCCAAAGACCGCTGAGCGGTAGCAGGTATGCGCCAATACCGGCCAGACCAGTCCTCCCTTGAGCAGGAGGAGCAGGAACGCGGCGATCAACTGCGGCAAAGCGCCGGACTGGCTGAAGCCCTGGCCGGAACAAATCCGGAGGATCGCTCCCGGCTGGCCCGCATCCTGAATTTACTGCCCTGCTATGTCGTTCTGGTCGGCCCGGATTACCGCATTTCCTTCCACAACAAAGCCTTTGCCGGTTTTTTCGGACCCGTGGACGGCCGGCCCTGCTACTCTGTTCTGCGCAGCCGGGATGCGCCCTGCGCCTACTGCCCCCCTCTGTACAGCGTGGCCGACTCCTCTTCCTGCGTTATGGAATGGACGCACCACAAAAGCCAGCACTCCTTCCGGGTCTATACCTACCCCTTTGAAGAAGCCGGAAACGGCCTGCTGGCCTTGAAGGTGGGTTTTAACATAACATCCGTCCAGCGAGTGAGGCGAGCTCTCGATCTAAGTGAGCAAAGCTACCGTGTTATTACCGACAGCCTTTCGATAGGAGTGGCCCTTCTCGCCCCGGATCTGCGCATCCAGGCGGGCAACAGCCGTCTGGCTTCCTGGTTCGGCCACAAGGCGGACAAGGGGGAGAGGGTTTGCGACATTCTGCGTTGCCCCAGCTACGCGCAGACTCTTTCCCGCTCCGAAGGGGTTTGCGAGGGCTGTCCCTTTCAGGCGGCGGCGCGGGAACAGGTGGTCCGGGAAGAAGAGTTTCCCGTGGTTCTGGAGGGCAGCGGCGAGAGGCTGATGCGTCTGGTGGCCTGTCCTGTGGCTCCGCGCCGGGGCAGGGTGCGGGCTCTGATCATGATGCTGGAGGACATTACCCGCCGCCGGCACATCACCCAGCAGATCCAGAGGGCCAGAAAACTGGAGGCCATGGGCACCCTGGCGGGAGGCATCGCCCATGAGATCAACCAGCCTCTGTCCGCCCTGCACCTTTACGCCAGCGGCCTGCAAATGCTTCTGGACAGGCGGGAGGAGGTGCCTCCGGACGTCGCCCGGGAGCGCCTGTCCCTGATCATGCGGGAGGCGGAGCGCATCCGCGGCATCATCACCCACATGCGCGCCCTGGTCATGCAGGAAGGCAATCCCTCTCTGGAGCCTGTCTCGTTGCGCCAGGCGGCCGCCGGCGCTCTGGCCTTAGTGCGGTCGCAGCTTCAGGACCAGGGCATCGCCGTCAGGCTGGAAATGCCCCGCTCTCTGCCTCCGGTACTCAGCAATGCCGGGCAGTTGGAGCAGGTGCTGGTCAATTTGCTGGGCAACGCGGCCCATGCTCTGGGCAGCCCGCAGGCGCGGACGCCCCGCACCCTGCTCATTCGGGCCGGGGAAAAGAACGGAGGGGAAAAAATTCTACTGGAAATCGCCGACAGCGGACCGGGCCTGCCTGACGGCGGGGAGCGCATCTTCGACCCTTTCTTCACCAGCGGCGAAACGCATAAGGGCATGGGGCTGGGCCTGTCCATCGTGCACGGCTTCGTAACCCTCTGGGGAGGCCAGGTCTATGCCGTCGCCCACCACCCGGAACTGGGAGGGGCGGGGTTTTTTGTGGATTTGCGGCCAGCGGGAAAGGCCCTGGAGTGACTATGGAGCAACTTGCAATTATATCAAGACGTTAAGAATATACGGGATTCCGCTTCGGCTGTCCTTGCTATTTTTCTTTAGAGTATCTTGATGCCATCCGGCAGTGTGAAAGCAGAATCGCCAGGCTTGACAGCATGCTGCAAGCAAGTGCAGCCCAGTGGAAGCGCCTGGAAGAAGTAAAAAAGCTTCAAACACTTCGGGGTGTTTCTTTTCTTACGGCCATCGGCTTGATCGCGGAACTTGGCGACCTGCGCAGGTTCAAAAATGAACGCAGCATGTATCATGATTCGGAAAATGCCGTGATGCTTCGGAGTACAGAGCGGGAAAGCATGCCTAGGGAACTGCGGAAGCTGCTCTTTAACATTATGATCGAGGAAAATTGCGATGGAGCATGTGCTGAAGTAATTTTTCAAAAATTTCATCAAACAGCGCAAAATAATTTCGACAAACTTGAAACAGGAGGTCTTCAAGGCCATGTGGTTAAGTATATTCCCGATGAAGCGGTCTTTGGCTCGCCGGTTCTCAGTTGAGGCGCTCGCCGCCCATGGTCTGGTCCTGGCCACAGCTTTTCTATTTTTTTTACCATCTGGAGTTTCCGCTGCTATGATGCCTCCAAGACAAGCCGCCTTTATATCCAGAGAATGTCCCACAGGCTCGGAGGAAGCCGAGCGGCTTTTCCAACTGGCCGGCGATTACCATCAGGGCAGAAAAGGGCTGCCCGTTGATTTCGCCAAGGCGGAGCGCCTCTACCAGGAGGCCCTGGGACTGGGCAACGCCAAAGCGGCCCTCAATCTCGGCATACTCTATCTGTATCGCCATGACTACGGCCAGCCGGAACGTTTTGCGGATGAAGAAACGATGTTTCAACTGTTTCAAAAAGCGGCGGACATGGGCTGCCCGGAAGGCACATACTCCATGGCCACGGCTTACAGCAAGGGACGGGGCGTGGACAAAAACCAGAGAAAAGCCAAAGCGCTCATGAAGTGGGCCGCCGAGCAGGGCGCCCTCAACGCGATGGTTGAGCATGGCCTTGTCCTGTACAAAGAGGGCAGGCAACAGGAAGGGATAGCCTGGCTGGAAAAATCTCTAGCACTGGGCAATGGCGACGCTGCTGATGATCTTTCCACACTTTATACAGAGCAAGGAGATGCCGAGAGGGCCATCACCGCGCTACGCAGGGGATGCAAGCTCGGTAGCAGGACCGCGATACTGGGTTTATGTATAGCTTATACTAGTGACTTGCGTCATCTAAATATTTTGATATAGTAGGCTCATCCAAAGCAAGGATGGGTCAAAACATGAGAACGAAAAAATATGTCATAACGCTCACGGATGACGAA
>JAISMK010000037.1 GCA_031276785.1 Desulfovibrio sp.
CGGCATGAAAAGACTGGCAGGGAAAGTTTTCCGTCTCCGGCGGCGGGTGGATAAGCGGGCCGCGGCCGCTGGTTCCGGCCTGATCTTTGCACACACACACACACACACACACACACACACACACACACTAGCTCCGTCCCCCGGCGCGCCTTCCGTCCAGGAACGGCGCGCTTGCGGCGTTTCTTTCCGGCCCTGTTTCCCACTGGAAACAGGGCCTTTTTTTGCGGCCGCCCGCCCGCCGGAGCGTTTTCACAATGACAATACTGTATTCGCACCAAGCGAGCTTGCCCTATGACGCATATCGCCATCTGCTTTACAGATTCTTCCGGAACATACCATAAGCACGCCCTTGTTACGGTAGCCTCCGTTTTTGACAATACAAAAAGTCAGATATGCCTGCATATTATCCACGACGAAACATTGCGCGAACAAGAGAAAAACTTGTTTTCCGCATTGTGTCTACGGCATAACAACCGGATAATTTTTCATCCGGTGAAAGAAATCAGCCAGGATATAACTAAAAATGTTCCCGCTTTCCTTGGCAAGGGAACGTTATATAAAATTCTAATTCCTGATCTGATCCAGGAAAATAAAATTCTATATCTTGATTGCGATATCGTCTGTTTATGCGATGTCGCCGCGATTTACAGGATGGATATCTCCGGGAACTATATAGGCGCGGTAAAATTAAACAAAAAACAGGGCCTGGCCTGGAGCAAACGCTATGGCCTTTCTTCCGCTTTTTGTATCAATGCTGGCGTGCTGCTCATGAACCTGGAAAAAATACGCCGGGAAATTCCGGACTACGCGGAACGGCTTTTTTCCATCGTTAGGGACAAAGGCATCCCCATGGGAGATCAGGGGGCGACGAACATTTTTTTTGACGGCAGGGCGGATGCCTTTGCGCTTCTGCCGGAGTTCTGCAATTTCCTGCTGGAAACGGAGGATCACTCCGTTCTCCCCCTGGCCGCCTACCAGGGGAAAATGCTGCATTTCGCCGGGAAAAAACCCTGGCGGGTTTTTACGCCTCCGGCTCTCTACTATTGGAAATATTACGCCTCTCTTTTCCCGGATGAAAATGTCCCGGAACGGATGCAAAATCTTGAGCCGTATGAGTACGCGCACCTTTTTTCCTTTCTGCTGCGGCATGAAAAATTGCGGCGCTGGGTCAACAGGCTGCGCGAAGCGGAACAGGACGGCCTGGCCTCCCTGATCCGGGCGCGGCTGTTCGCCCGGTCAAGGAAACGGCGGGCAAAGGCGGCGGAGGCAGTCCGGAGCGGGCTGACGGACGCCACGCCGTAGCCGCCAGGGCGGTTCAACTTTGAAAAAGATGGACAAAGCGGTCGTCTTTCTGTTCCGGCCCGGCAAGGCCGGGCGGCGGAGGACGCATCACTTCGACTTCGGCCCCGCCCGGCAGGGCCTTCTCCGGCGGCTTCTCCATCCCCTGGCCCGCCGTTCGCAGGGGATAGACTGGGAGAGCGCCCACGTCAAGTCGCTGCTGCCCACCCTCTACCCCTCCACCATCGTCCGCTGCCTTATGCAGGCCCAAATCGCGGCCCGCCACGCCCCGGAGGGGTTCTCCGCCCATTGTTCCTCGGATACGGACGTCCGGAACTCCATCGTCATTGTCCCCAAGCAGATGATCCTCCGGCAGGGCCTGCTCCACAGGCTGAAAAAACGCGGCAACCGCCTCCTGCTGGACCTGATTGACGGCTTCTTTGAGCCGGAGTCCCTGGCCGGCGCGGACGGCCTCCTGTGCTGCTCCCGCAAGGCGCTGGCCCATTACGCCGCCGGCAGGGGCCTGCCTCCGGTTTTTTTCGTGGAGCACTGCGCGGATGTGCGGCTGCCCCGGAATATACGCGGCCCGGCAGAATTTTCCCCCTATTATTTCGGCGCGCCGCAGAACCTTTTTCTGCCCGCCTCCCTCCGGCGGCAGGTCACTCCGGTCTTCACGGATCAGGACAACGTGGCCGACCCGGAGTGGTTCCGCTCCCTGCCCCTGGCGAATCTGCATTACGCCGTGCGTCCCCCGGACGCCGGCCCGGCCTTCAAGCCCTTCATCAAGGGCATCACGGCCGCCCTCTGCGGCGCGAACATCCTGGTACACAAGGATGACGGCGACGCCGCCCTGTACCTGGGCGAAGACTACCCCTACCTGATCCGGGAGGAATGCGGCGAGAAGGTTGTGGCGGACTACTTGCGCAAGGCGCGCGAGGATTTCGGCGGCAGAGACTGGAACCGCGGGCTGTCCGCCATGCGCCGCATCCGGGAACTGGCGGAGGAAAAAACCATAGCCGACCAATTCTGGGCGGCGGTCGCGGCCGTGGCTTAGGGAAACGCTGATTTATTCCGTTTGGACCGCGTTGCTCGTTCTTTTTGCAAAGGGGCGGGACGGAAGAGTCCAGCCCCTCCGCAAAAAGAACTCGCGCCTTGCCAAACGAAAAAACTCAACGTTTCCGAAATCCATTTAATCCGTGCCGCCCTGGAGCAATTCCGCCCCCCTGGCCGCGGCGGCGAGGTTGGCGGCAACGACCCCGGAAGGCAGGTGCCTGCGGATGGCGGCGGCCAGATCCTCCGGCGTCAGGGGCAGTTCCCCGGAGGCGCAGAGAGCCCCCAGCAGGGCGGAATTGCCGCTCGCGGGCAATCCGGCCCCGGCCCCGATGGCCCGCAGAGGAAGGAACCAGGCCCGGGAAGCGGCCGCCCCCACGGCCTCGCGCACCAGGGACAGGGAAGGCGGGGCCGCTTTGCCCGCGCTTAAGGAGGCGGGCGGGATGAATTCCGACGCGGAGAACACCGCGCCCCCCGGCTTGAGGTAGGGCAGGGCGCGCAGGGTTTCCAGAGGCTCAAAGCCCAGCAGGATGTCGGCCTCGCCCCAGGCCAGGGCGGGACTTTGCCAGCCGCCCAGAAGCACCGTGGATTCCACCACTCCGCCGCGCTGGGCCATGCCGTGGATTTCGCCGGAGACCACGGCAATGCCCCGGTCCAGGGCGAGGCGGGAAAGAAGGGAGGTGGCGGTCAGGGACCCCTGGCCGCCGACCCCCGTAAGAAAGATGCGCGCTCTGCTGTTCATCATGCCCCCTCCGCGCGGACGGTGAAGGAAGGGGAAATCTGCGGGCAGACCATGCAGCCTGTGCAGAGTTCCGGGTCAACGTCCATCCGGCCGTCGGAAAGGCGGAAGGCCGGGCAGGCAAAGGAATCGAAACAGGCCCTGGCGCTTTCGTCCTGAATCGCCACCCGGACCGTCCGCCGCCTGGCCCGCGCCAGGGATCTGCGGGCGAACAGAACGCACGGCTCCTCCAGAATGAGCACGCGCACGCCCCGCTCCTCCTTCATTTCCCGGACCAGGGCCTGGACGGCCTTCTGATTGAGGGCGCGGGCCTTCCGTACCAGGCTGACGCCGCAGCCGCGCACGGCGGCCTCAATGTCCAGGTGGACGCGGCCGGGTCCCAGGATCTTCTGATCCATGCCGGGGTTGGGCTGGTGCCCGGTCATGGCCGTGGTGCCGTTGTCCAGAATTACGGCCAGGAGATTGTGGCGGTTGAACACGGCGTTGGCCAGGCCCGTCAGGCCGGAATGAAAGAACGTGGAATCACCGATAAAGGCCACCACGGGCCTGTCGGAGACGGCGGCGAAGCCGCTGCCCGCGGAAAGGGAGGACCCCATACAGAAGAGAAAGTCGGCCGCGTCCAGGGGAGGCAGCAGGCCCAGAGTGTAGCAGCCGATGTCGCTGGAATAGACGGCGCTGTCGCCATAAACGGCGCGCACGGCATAAAACGCGGAGCGGTGGGAGCAGCCGGCGCAGAGGTTGGGAGGTCTCTGGGGAAGATCCGGACGGGCCCGGCTGAACGGCAAAGGGGCGCTTTCCCGGTCCAGAAAGGAGGCCAGGGCCTCGCCCACCAGGGGAGTGGAATACTCCCCGAACCGGGTCAGAACCCCCCCCTTGCCGCTGACGCCCGCCGGGATGCCCCGCTCCTGGGCCAGAGCGCGCACGGCTGTTTCCAGCAGAGGCTCGCCCTCTTCCAGAATAAGCACCCGGGACAGGGGGCGCAGAAAGTCCTCCAGCAGCCGGACGGGCAGGGGCCAGGTCAGGCCGAAATGGAAAACCCGCACGGCGTCGCGCCAGTTGCCGGCCTCCAGGGCGTCGTGCAGGTAGGCGCGGCTGATGCCCGAAGCGATAACGCCCAGAGGGGGCGTTTGGGAAGAGGCTTCCACGCGGTTGAACGGAGATTCCTCCACCTTGCGGGCCACCGCTTCCATGTTGGCCGCCAGGGCCTTGTGCCGGGCGCGGGCCACGGCCGGGACGGGGACAAAGCGGCCGGGGTCCCGGCGGTAGGCGACAAGGGGGGCGGGGCCGGGCAGAGGGCCGAACTCCACCGGGCCGCGCAGGTGGCTTACGCGGGTGGTGGTGCGCAGCAGGACGGGCTGCTGCGTTTCCCTTGCCAGCAGCAGGGCGGCCCGGGCCATGTCCTTGGCCTCCTGGGCGGAGGCCGGCTCAAAACAGGGCAGGTGGGCAAAGCGGGCGTACATGCGGTTGTCCTGTTCATTCTGGCTGGAGTGGCAGCCGGGATCGTCGGCGGACAGCAGCACCAGGCCGCCGGGCAGGCCGGTGGTGGTCATGGTCAGGAGAGGATCGGCGGCCACGTTCACGCCCACATGCTTCATGGTCACCAGGCACAGGGCGCCCGCCAGAGATGCCCCGGCGGCGACCTCCAGAGCCACTTTCTCGTTCACCGAGTATTCAAAGCGGAAGAGTCCGCAGCCGGCAAGGCGGGCAAAGGCGTCGGGAACCTCCGAGGAGGGGGTGCCCGGGTAGCAGGTGACCACATTGACGCCGGCTTCCAGGGCGCCGCGGACAATGCCCTCGTTGGCCAGAAGGAGATGCCGGCTGCCGGGGGGATCAAGCAGGGGATGGTTCATGGCGATTGCTCCTGAGGGGAGGCCGGGGCGGCCAGGGCCGCCTTTTGCCGCAGGGCGGCGAGTTTCCGCTCCCAGAAAGAGGCGTCGGCAAAGGGCGGAGCCGCGGCGGCCACGGCCTCGCAGGCCATGATGGCGCGATCATACTGCTCCAGAGCCTCCGCCAGAAGGATAATGCGCTCGTTCACCAGGGACTGATCCGGACCCGGCAGGCCGGCGGCGGAAGCCAGCAGGTCCAGGGCCTCCCGCTTTTTCCCTTGTTCCGCCAGGGCGGAGGCCATGGCCAGGAGAGCGGGGGTCCGGAGCGGGGGATCCAGGCGGGCAATCCGCTCCCAGGCGGCATAGGCGCGGACGGGGTCCCGGACCTCCGCCGCGCTTTCCGCCAGGGCGAACAAGGCCGCCGGCCGCAGCTCCTCCGGGGCTGTTTTCAGATAGTCCTCCAGGGCCGCCAGGCGATCCCTCCCCTGGCGGGAGGTGACAAGACGTCCGAATTCCAGACGCAGTTCGTCCCGGACGCCCGCCCGGCGCTCCTCGTACAACCAGTAACCCGCCAGGGCCAGAAGGCAGAGAACCAGGAGGACGGCTATGGCCCGGGCGTGGTCGATGAGCAGGCGCAACAGGGGGGAGGCCTCAGCGGCCACTTCCTCCTGCAGGGTGCCCATAAGAGAAGGATTCTGTAAAGACGGATTCTGTTCTGATCTGGCCGCCATGCGGGCCTCCTTGCACGGAAATCGGCGCCGGGAGCGCAAGAGGAATGTGGGCCAAGTAATAAGCCCCCCGGCGAAAAAAGTCAAAATGCGGGCCAAAGGGCGGCGGATTCCGGAGACCGCCCGGACTTGTCTTCGCCGTCCAGGTCTGCTAAAGAAGCCGGACCTGATTTTTTTCGGGAATTTTTGCCGGTCGGAGGACCTGTATGTCAACAACCCTGGAACAGGAAACTGGCTTTAACGGAGAAATGAACTTTGAAAGCGCCCTGGAAAATTATCTGAATCCGGATTTCGGCGAACTGGAGGAAGGCTCCATCACCAAGGGCGAAATCGTGCGCATCGGCGACGACCACATCCTGGTGGACGTCAATTTCAAATCCGAAGGGCAGATTCCTGTGGAGGAATTTCGGGACGCGTCCGGCGCTGTGGCCGTCTCCATCGGCGACAAGGTGGATGTCTTCGTCGTGCGTAAAAACGAAATGGAAGGCACCATCACCTTATCCTATGAAAAAGCCAAGAGGATGCAGCTTTTTGATCAACTGGAATCCGTCCAGGAAAAGAACGGCATCTGCAAAGGCCGCATCCTGCGCCGCATCAAGGGCGGCTATACGGTCGATCTGGGCGGCGTCGAGGCTTTTCTGCCCGGCTCCCATGTGGATCTGCGGCCGGTGCCGGACATGGACGCCCTGGTGAATCAGGAATTTGAATTCCGCGTCCTCAAGATCAACCGCCGGCGCAGCAACGTCATTGTCTCCCGCCGGGTTCTTCTGGAAGAAGAGCGCGACTCCAAACGCCAGGATCTGCTCGGCACCCTGGCCGAGGGCCAGATGGTCAAGGGCCGGATTAAAAATATTACAGAATATGGCGTTTTTGTTGACCTGGGCGGCCTGGACGGCCTTCTGCACATCACGGACATGTCTTGGAAGCGCATCCGCCATCCCAAGGAAATGGTCTCCATGGGCCAGGATCTGGAACTGAAAATCCTGTCCTTCGATCGGGAAAACCAGAAGGTTTCCCTGGGTCTGAAGCAGCTTGTGGCCGATCCCTGGCAGGATATCAACGCGAAATTCCCCTCCGGCGCCAAAATGGCCGGCAAGGTCACCAATCTTGTGGACTACGGCGCCTTTGTGGAACTGGAGCCCGGCGTGGAGGGCCTGGTGCATATCTCCGAAATGTCCTGGACCAGGAAACTCCGCCATCCCTCCCAGATGGTGAAGGCCGGGGACGAGGTGGAAGTTGTCATTCTCGGCGTCGATCAGGACAAGAAGCGCATTTCCCTGGGCATGAAGCAGGTCAGGCCCAACCCCTGGGATGTGGTGGCCGAGAAATTCCCCGAAGGCACCATTCTGGAGGGGGCCATCAAGAACATAACCGAATTCGGCATGTTCATCGGCATTGAAGACGGCATTGACGGCCTGATCCACGTTTCCGACATCAGTTGGACCAAAAAGATCCGCCATCCCAACGAACTCTATCAGGTGGGCGACATGGTTCAGGCCAAGGTGCTGACCGTGGACCAGGAAAGCGAGAAATTCACCCTGGGCATCAAGCAGCTCGGCGAGGATCCCTGGTCCTATGTGCCGGACAAATATCCTCTCGGCACCCTGGTGGAAGGGCTGATCACCAATATTACCGATTTCGGCGTCTTTGTGGAGGTGGAGGAAGGCATTGAGGGCCTGGTGCACGTCTCGGAGATCAGCGGTAAAAAAATTAAATCCCCGTCGGAAATGTTCAAGGAAGGCGTGACCATCCAGGCCAAGGTCATTCATGTTTCGGCCGAGGAACGCCGCCTCGGGCTGTCCATTAAACAGATCAAAGAAGATGAGGAACGCAGGAAACCCAAGGAGTTCCGTTCCGGTCCATCTGACGCCGGCGGGCAGAACCTGGGCGACCTGCTGAAGGCGGTATCGGATCCGGGCCAGGAAGAGGAAAAATAACCGGCGCCGCTCCCTCCCCGCGAAAAGCGGGCCGGAGCGGCCTCCACGGCGCAACCCGCCACAGCGCAAGGAAAAATATGAAATCAACGACCAAAAAAATTCTGGGCATCAGCGCGGCAGCGCTTGCGGTTCTCGCGGCCGGCGTCTTTTTCTTCGGCCTGCCCCAGTGGGAAAAACAAAGGGCGGATCGGGTCCGGGCCGTTCTGGAAAAGGCCGGCTTGCAGTCGGAGACTGTGAAGTACAGCCTGCTCCGGGATACCATTACGCTCACCGGCCTGAGCGGCACCCTGAATATGGGCGCCTTTCTGGATCTGCCCAATCTCCCCCCCCTAGGCGACTATACCTTCCGCTTCAAGGTGGGCAGCGCCTCCTTGCCCGGATTCAATTTTTCCGCCAAACAACAGAAAGGGACCGTCCCTGTGGCGGATTCCCTGACCGTGACCGATTTCTCCTTTGAAGCGGATATGCCCGGCTTCGACATTGAGCAAACCGGAAGCGCCAGGGAGATCCTGATCCGGAAACCGCGCCTGGACGTGTCCGCCCTGCTGGAACAGATCGAGGCCAAGGCGAGCCTTACGCAGTTGTTCGCCGTCCTGAACTCCTTCCATGCGGAGCGCGTCGCCTATCTGGACTACAGCACGAAAACGAAAACCTCGGGGCCCTATCCGCTGGCCATGTCCCTGAGCATTGCCCGGCTTGAAGGCAAGGATGTGGGCCTGCTGCGCTCCGGGCCCTTTAATATGGAGGAACTCAAGGTTCTTACTCAGGACGGGGACACGGACAACTACAACGAGGTTTTCTCCCTGCGCCGCTGCGGCTTTGCCTCCTTCAGCTCCCCGGACGTCTATACCCCGATCCTGCGCCAGCTTCCCGCCTCCCCGAATGAAATTATGGAAATCCTGCGCCAGACTCCCCTTGTGCTGAAGGATTTTGCCTTTCAGGGGATGACGGTTACAACTCCGGTGGGGGCCGTGACCCTGGACAGCCTGGGGGTGGATTTGGTCTTCAGCCCCGACGCCTTCAAGCTCGCCATCGTCCTTAAGGATCTTGCCGTTCCCGCCGCTCTGGTCCTGAGCGACAACGGCCTGTTCCCCATCATGCCCATCAGCCGGGACGAACCTTTTCTTTTTTCCCTCAATCTGGACGGGTCCCTGGATCGCGCGGAGGTTTCGGCCAATCTGGGCACCTCCTTCTCCCTGGAGGAAAAAAGCCTCGGCGGCATAACCCTTGCCGGCGATTTCACCTATCCCCTGGGAAAGGCCGCCAACGCCATGGAAGCCCTGCGGGACGCCACGGATTCTGACGAAGTCCTCCGGGAATTCAAGCTCCGTTCCCTGGCCCTGTCCCTCAAGGATTACGGCCTGCTGGACCTCTACTTCAGCTCCTTTTACGAGATGCTGAGTTCCGCGCATCTGCTGGACCGGGACTCCACTCCGGATGTCGCCGCCCTGCGCCGGGAGGTAAGCCAGGAGATCTTCCGGGATCTGAGCGAATCCTTCCCCAATAGTCCCGACCTGCCCAAGGCGGCGCAGGATCTGTTGCAGCGCTCCGGCTCCCTGACCATTACCCTGACGGCCAAACCCCCCGCGTCCTTCATCTCTGTTCTGAAACATCCTGAAAACATTCCCGGCCTGCCGGGAGTTTCCCTGCAGGTGGAGCATACCCCCGCGGCGAAGTGATGCCTATTCCATCCCGGAGCAATTTCACTTTGAAATTGTTCCGGGATGGCCCCCCGCGGCGTTTGAGGGCGCGAATAAATTGCGCCCGGCGGGAGGATTCGCGGGTACATTACCGGCGGAGCGGGTTGCGCGGTTCCCTTGGCCATCCGCTCACATTGTTCAGGACGGCCGCCATGCCCCGAACGCGAATGACCAGACAGCGCATGATTATTCTGGAGGCCCTGCAAAGCGTGGCCAGCCACCCCACGGCGAACGAAATCTTTGAACTGGCGCGCAGGAAACTGCCGAGCATCAGCCTGGGCACGGTTTACAGAAACCTGGACATCCTGGCGGAGGGCGGAAAAATCCTCTGCCTGAACAGGGCCGGGGCGCAAAAACGCTTTGACGGAGCCGTCCGCCGGCATCACCATGTGCGCTGTACCGCCTGCGGCAGGGTGAGCGATATTTTCGACCCGCCGGAGGTCCATACTCCCCTGCCGGAAAAACCCGTACCCGGTTTTTCCATCCACGGCGTGGAAGTGGAATATCTCGGCCTGTGCCTGGAATGCGAAGCTAAACAAAGGAGCAAAGGTCCCCTTTGAAGCGGACGGCCCGCGGCAATATCCCTCTTCCCCCGTGAGGTTTCATGGGTTTTTTCTCCTCTCTGCGCTCCCTTTTTTCCAGCGCCCCCGCCGGGGAGCGCCCCCCTTCCCCGGCCGCCCTTTCCGCCGGGGGGCCGGACGGCTCCGCCCTGACCCTGGCTCTGCGCGCCGCGGAACCCCGCCTTTCCGCCTGGCTGAAAGTGATCCTGGCCGGAGTGGAAGCGCCCGGCCCCCTGCTCTGGCAGCGCCTCGCCTTTTTTCTGGCCGCCCTGGAAACCCCCGCCGGAGAACGGGAGGCCTTTATCGCCTCCTTCCAGGCCTGGGTTGCGGATATGGGCTATGCCCGGCTGGAGGATTTTCGTTCCGAACTCCAGTACCGCCTGGCCCTGGCCCTGGATCTGGAGGATGAAGAAGATGAGCGCAGCCGTCTGGTCCTCAAGCTTTCCGCCGGCCTGGCCAAGACCCGCGGACACATCGCCCGCGGCCTGAACGCTCTGTTCTCATCCGGCCGCGCCCTGGACGCCTCCTTCTGGGACGAACTGGAAGAGATCCTGATCTCGGCCGATGTGGGGGTGGAGGCTTCCCATTCCCTGGCCGGGCGCCTGCGCGCCCGGGCGGAACCGGGCGGCCCGCTCGCGGCCGGGGATCTGCGCGAGGCTCTGGGGCTGGAACTGGCCGACGTCTTCAGGCCGGCGCGCCGCATCGCCGCCTTCACCCCGCCCGAGGTCGTCCTCATGGTCGGCGTCAACGGCGTGGGCAAAACCACCACCCTGGCCAAACTCTGCCACAGGTCCGTCCTGCAGGGCAAAAAGGCTCTGCTGGTGGCCGGGGACACCTTCCGGGCCGCGGCGGCGGAACAACTGGAAATCTGGGCGCGCCGGACGGGCGCCGGTTTTTACGCCAGGGGGCAGGGCGCCGACCCCGCCGCCGTGGCCTTTGAATCCGTGGACAAGGCCCTGGCCGAAGGATACGATGTCATCTTTGTGGACACCGCCGGCCGCCTGCACACCAAAACCAACCTCATGGAAGAACTGGCCAAGATCCGCCGCGTACTAGGCAAACGCCACCCCGGCGCTCCCCATCGCACCATACTTGTGCTGGACGCCACTTCCGGCCAAAACGCCCTTTCCCAGGTGAAACTGTTCCACGAGGCCGTCCATGTGGATGAAATCATCCTCACCAAGCTGGACGGCACCGCCAAGGGAGGCATTGCCGTGGCGGTGGCTTCCCGCTTCAGCCTGCCCATCTCCTTCGTCGGCCTCGGCGAAAAGCTGGAAGATCTCCGCCCCTTTGACAGCCGGGCCTTTGCCGAGGCCCTGCTGGGCTAAAGGCAGGACTCCTCCGCTTTTTCCCACAGTTTTTTTGACATTTTTGCAATCCGTCTTATGCTATAGGGAAAAGAGGCCCTGTCGTCTTTTACCGGCTCCACCGGCAAGCGCCTCCAGACAAAAGGATACCCCATGACTTCTCCTTCCAATGTCACCGGCCCGCCGCCCCTGGGCGCAGCGCCCGAACAGGAGCGGCTGCCGGCGGAAATTTCCGGCCCGGAGGAAAGGCAATCCTCCGAAAACCGGCCGGATCTGCCCCACCGCCTGCCTGTTCTGCCTGTGCGCGACGTGGTGATCTTCAACTATACCATCCTGCCCCTGTTTGTGGGCAGAGAGGCCTCTGTCCTGGCGGTGGAAGCGGCCCTGAACCGCAGCCGCTACCTGCTCATTCTCACCCAGAAGGACGAGCAGGTGGAAAAGCCCGGCTCCGACGACCTGCACAAGGTGGGCACCGTGGTTATGATCCTGAGGATGCTCAAGCTGCCGGACGGCCGCCTGAAACTCCTGGTGCAGGGGGTCAGCCGGGCCAGGGCTCTGGCCCTGATAGAGGAAAAATCTTATCTGGAGGCGGAAATTTTCGCTCTGCGGGAACCGGAGGAGTTCCCTTCCGGCGTGGAGCTGGAAGCCATGATGCGCGCCGCCCGCGAGCAGTCCGAGCGCATCCTCTCCCTGCGCGGCATGGCCTCCCCGGATATCAGCAACGTCCTTGCCAGCATTGACCACCCGGGAAGGCTGGCCGACCTGATTGCCTCCAATCTGCGCCTCAAACTTGCCGAGGCCCAGAACATTCTGGAGTGCTTCGACCCTGTGCAGCGCCTGAAAATCGTCAATGAGCACCTGGCCAAAGAGGCGGAAGTGGCCTTCATGCAGGCCCAGATCCAGGAATCCGCCCGCGAGGGCATGGATAAGGCTCAGCGGGAATACTATCTGCGCGAACAGCTTAAGGCCATCCGCAAGGAATTGGGAGAAAACGCCGGGAGCGAGGATGGGGACGCCGACGAATTGACCAGCGCCCTGGACAAGGCCAAGCTCCCGCCGGAAGTGCGCAAGGAGGCGGATAAACAGCTCCGCCGCCTGGCCGCCATGCACATGGAATCATCCGAGGCCGGAGTTCTGCGCAGCTATCTTGAACTACTGGCCGATCTTCCCTGGAGCAAGCTGTCCCGCGACCGTCTGGATATCAAAAAAGCCAAGAAAATTCTGGACGAGGATCACTGCGGCATGGACAAGATCAAGGACCGCATCCTGGAATTCCTGTCCATACGCAAACTCAACCCTCGTTCCAAGAGCCCCATCCTCTGCCTGGTGGGGCCGCCGGGCGTGGGCAAGACCTCTCTGGGCCGTTCCATAGCCCGTTCCCTGGGGCGCAAATTTCAACGCATGTCTCTGGGCGGCATGCGCGACGAAGCGGAAATCCGCGGACACAGGCGCACCTATGTGGGCGCCCTGCCCGGCCGCATTATCCAGGCCGTCAAGCAGGCTGGAACGCGCAATCCGGTGATGATGCTGGATGAAATAGACAAAATCGGCTCCGACTTCCGGGGGGATCCCTCTTCGGCCCTGCTGGAGGTGCTGGACCCGGAGCAGAACAACGCCTTCAGCGATCACTATCTGATGGTGCCCTTTGATCTGTCCCGCACCATGTTTATCTGCACCGCCAACCACCTGGACACCATTCCCGCCCCCCTGCTGGATCGTCTGGAAATACTGCGTCTGCCGGGATACACCCTGCAGGAGAAACTGGACATCGCCCGGCGCTATCTGGTGCCCCGCCAGGCCAGGGAAAACGGGCTGAAAAAGGGGGATCTCGTCCTGGAAGAGGACGCCCTGCCCCGGCTTATTGACAACTATACCCGCGAGGCCGGAGTGCGCGGCCTGGAGAGGGAAATAGGCGCTATCTGCCGCAAGCTGGCCCGCAAAAAAGCCGAAGGGGAAAAACCGCCCTTTGCCGTTTCGGCGGAACGTCTGCACACCCTTCTGGGCATCGCCCGTTTTCAGGAAGAGGACATGGACGCCGCGCCGTTGCCGGGCCTGGTTCTGGGCCTTGCCTGGACCCCTCACGGCGGCGAAGTGCTCCATGTGGAGGTTTCCACCATGGCCGGCAAGGGCAAGGTTGCCCTTACCGGCCAACTGGGCGAGGTGATGAAAGAAAGCGCCCAGGCCGCCATCAGCTATGCCCGGAGCCACGCCGGGGATCTGGGCATTGATCCCGGCTTCCACGCCGACCTGGATATCCATGTGCATGTTCCGGCCGGAGCCACGCCCAAGGACGGCCCCTCCGCCGGGGTGACCATGGCCGCGGCCCTGGTTTCCGCCCTGCGGCGCAAGCCGGTGCGCAGGGATCTGTGCATGACCGGGGAAATTACTCTGCGCGGCAGAGTTCTTCCCGTGGGCGGCATCAAGGAAAAGATCCTGGCCGCCGTGGCCAGGGGGCTGACCGACGTCATCATCCCCCGCCGCAACATGAAAGATCTGGAGGAAATCCCCCAGGATCTCCTGAGCCGCATCAACGTTCATCCGGTGGACTCCCTGGAGGAAGTCTTCCGCCTGGCCTTCAGCGAATTTCCGCCGGCCAGGGAACGCAAAGGCGGCAGGGGAAAATCCCTGCCGGATCCTTCCGCCGCCGCGCGCGAAAACATCCCGCCGTCGCGCCGGCGCAAGGGCCCGCCCTGCGCGCCGCCGCCGGCATGAGGTTCTGGGCGCAAAGCGCGCCGGGTAGGGCATGGAGCAAAGCAAAGAACAAAACCCGCGGCAGGACGGAGAATTATTCTGCGAGCCGGCGCCTTGGGAATGGGATGGGGATTCCGGCCTGGTCATCTCCCGCGCCCACTGGGAATACCTCATGGCTTTGCCCGAGGGCGGAGCGGCGGCGGAAACGCATATCCGCTTCCTGTGCGAACGGATGCACAAGGACGATCTTCCCCTCTTCCGGCAGGCCCTGCAAGACGCTCTTGCCGGACGGCAGCCCCATCTGGACATTCCCGTCCGCCTGCAACGCCAGGATGGCTCCTGGGCCTGGATCCTCTTCCGGGGGCAGTGCCGGCCTTCGGGGCAAAAGGGGCTCCGGGGCACCGCTCTGGATGTTTCCCGCCTGCGCCTGGACACGCGCTTTCTGCCGCCCCATAACCGCGACGGCCAGTCTTCCTACCAGCGCCTTCTGGATAACTCGCCCTTCTGCATCATGCGCTGTGACCGCGAACTCTTCCCTCTCTATATCAATCCGGCGGTAGAGCGGCAGATCGCCTGCAAGGCGGATGATCTGGGAGCCAAAAGAATTGAGGAGCTGAGCCTGCGGGCGGAAGACCTGGAATTTTTTCAGACCTGCGTTTCCGCCGTCTTCGACACCGGGGAGGTGCGCAGAACGCGCCGGCTGTTCCGTTCCTATTCCACGCAACAGCCCCTGGTGGGCGATTTCTGTTTCTGGCCGGAATTCGACAACGACGGAGCCACCGTCAAGTCCGTCCTTATCCAGTTTCAGGATCTGACCAACCAGATTCGCCAGGAGCAGTTGTTGCGCCTGGAAGAAATGCGCTTTTCCGCCCTGTACCAACTGACCCAGATGCATGACTCCTCGGAGGAGGAAATCCTGCTCTTCGTGGTGCGGCATATCTCCCTGCTTACAGGCAGTGAGCACAGCCACCTGTTCGTCCCCCCCTACGGGCCGCACCGCTGCGGCTACACCCTCTGGTTCAGCGATGACCGCTCTTCTAAGAACCCGGGAACGCAGCGGATCTGGCGGCAGTTCCATGTGGACGGCATGTTCCCCCTCAGCGGGCTTAAGCCCACAATCCGCAACGACGCCAAAGCCTTCCCTCCCCAGCACTTTTTCGGAGACAGCCAGTATGTGACCCGCTACATGTATACCCCGGCCCTGGAGGGAAGCGACATAACCTGCGTGGCCGCCGTGTACAACAAGGATTCGGACTACGACGACGAGGATCTGCGCCGGCTGGAACTGTTTATAAGCGGCGCCTGGCTCATCCTGCGCAGGCAGAGCCATGTGGACGCCCTGAAAAAAGCCAAGGAAAGCGCCGTGCGCGCCAACGAGGTCAAGGATCGCTTTCTGGCAAACGTCAGCCACGAGCTGCGCACCCCCCTGAACGGCCTGCTGGGCATGCTGCAGATCCTCGACAACTCGCCCCTGAGCGACGAGCAGCGGGAATATGTCCGGAACGCCGACCTCGCCGGCAAAACCCTGCTCAGGATCATCTCGGACATTCTCGATTTTTCCCGGATGCAGGCCGGGGCTCTGGTGCTTGACGCCGCCCCCTTCGCCCTGAGCCAGACCCTTCTATCCACTTTGCAACTGTTCCGGTCCGAGGCGGAAAAAAAAGGCATATCCCTGGAATACACCCAGGAAGGGGACTTCCCCGCCAGGGTTCAGGGCGATGAAGCCCGCATCCGCCAGATTATCTTCAACCTCATGGGCAATGCCCTCAAGTTCACAGCGCGGGGGAGCATCCGCCTGCATTGCGCCGTGCTGCCCTGCGCCAAAAAAGGCAAAATCTGGCTGTATCTGGCCCTGCGCGACACCGGCATAGGCATCCCCAAGGACATGCAGGAGGCGGTCTTCGACGCTTTCACCCAGGTCCGCGGCCCGGATGCCGGCAGCCGCCAGGGCACCGGGCTGGGTCTGAGCATCGTGCGCAGCCTGGCGCGCCAGATGGACGGAACCGTTTCCCTGGAGAGCGCTCCGGGAAAGGGTACTACCGTTCACTGCACCCTGGGCCTGGACCCGGCCCCCGACGAAGAACCGGCCCCTGACCGGGAAAGGACCCGGCGGGAAAAGGGCAAAAACCCGCCCATGGTCATTCTGGTGGCCGAAGACGATGAGGTCAGCCGCCTGACCATGACCCTGTTTCTGCGGCGGGAAGGGCACCGGGTCTTCTGCGTGGAAAACGGCCGCCAGGCGCTGGAGGCCCTTTTGTTGTATCCCTTCGACTGCCTGATCTCCGACGTGATGATGCCGGAGATGGACGGCGTGGAACTCACCCGGCGCATCCGCCTGGGCATCTGGAAGGATATTGCCCCCAGCCCGGCCATGCGCGCGGATCTGCCCGGGGACTTGCCGGGGTGCGCCGGATTTTCCGGGACAATCCCTCTGGATCTGCCCATTGTCAGCGTCTCCGCCCTTGCCATGTCCGGCGACAGGGAGCGTTTTCTCCAGCAAGGCATGGACTTTTACCTGAGCAAGCCGGTCAACGCCGCGGAACTCTCGGAAGTTCTGGATCAGGCGCAGGCAAGGCGGCCCCTCCGGCCTTAGGGAAACACTGATTTATTCCGTTTGGACTGCGTTGCTCGTTTTTTTTGCAGGGGGGCGGGACGGAAGAGTCCAGCCCCCCCTGCAAAAAGAACTCGCGCCTTGCCAAACGAAAAAACTCAGCGTTTCCGAAATCCATTTAGTGCTTCCTTTTTGACGGGAAACAGGAATAAGCCGCCAGGGAGACTTGCCCAAAACGTCCGGGCAAGGTAAATTGCGGCCAGGTAAGGATGCGGCATGAAGCAACTCTGGTGTCCCTGGCGGTTGGATTATATTCTGGGTCCCAAGCCCGATGCCTGCGTTCTTTGTCTGCCCGCGCACACCAGGGAAGACGAAGATCGCCTGGTCCTCCGGCGGGGAACCTGGAATTTCGCGATCATGAACAAATTTCCTTACAACAACGGGCACATTATGGTCAGCCCCCTGCGCCACGTCATGGACATCGACGAGCTGGCCCCGGAGGAATACGACGAACTTTTCCGCTTTCTGCAGGCCAGCGTCCGTATTCTGAAAGCCCGCTTCTCCCCCCAGGGCATCAACATCGGCCTGAACATGGGCGAAGCCGCCGGAGCGGGCATTCGGGAACATCTGCACTTTCACCTGGTTCCCCGCTGGAACGGAGATTCCTCCTTTATGGCGGTCATGGACGAAGTCCGCGTGATTCCGGAACATCTGCGCGCCACCTACCAAGCACTCAAGCCGCTCTTTGCCGCCGAAGGGCGGCTGGAACAGGGAGAAATGCCATGCGGCTGTTCAAAGTCATCCTGCTGATTCTGCTTTTCGTCTGTTCCACCATCTTTTTCATCCAGAACATGGAAACCCTTTCCCGGCCCATGTCCCTGCACTTCGACCCTCTGCCCTCCTTCGCCCAGGATGCCCTGAAGCCCAGCCACCTGGCCTGGCAAGGCGAGGGAGTGCCCCTGTACCTTGTCATCCTGGTTTCCTTCGCCTGCGGAACGCTTTTTGCCGCTTTCTTCTTTCTTCTGGAACACATCCGCCACGCCTGGTTCCGGGGCGCTAAAAAGCGCCAGCACCGCGCCCTGGCGCGGGAACGGGACCGCCTCGCGGGCGATCTTGCCAAGGCCGGGGAACGGGAGAGCCTGCTGGAAGCCGATCTTGCCAAGGCCAGGGAACGGGAGAGCCAGTTGGAGGACGACCTTGCCAAGGCCAGGGAACAACTGCGAACAGCGGCAAACGGAGGATTCCCCCCTGCCGGTCCTGCGGAAGAGTAGGGGGAGCTTTGCCCGCCGCTAAACGCTCCTCCCGGGCGCGCAGCTCAAGAGGATAAATACAGGGGAAGCCTTTATTCGGATTCCAGATAAAAATTGCCTCCTGCAATTTTTATCTGGCGGCTGCGGCGAAAATGTGATTTCGCCTTGCCTCTCGAAATGCTTCGCATTTCGGCGCGACATCCTGTCGCGCATTCCAATTCAAGGTCAAAAATTAAAGCGTTTTAACCTGGAATTGGAATTACCTCCGTCCGGGGCGAGAATCATGGATCTGTCGCCAGACCAGAGCATCTATTTCTGCATGGTCCTGACCCTGAAAGTAGCCGGCATCGCCACCCTCGTCGCCGCCAGCATGGCTCTGGGGCTTGCCTGGTTCATGGCTCGCGGCCGTTTCCCCGCCAAGGGCTGGGTGGACGCCCTGTGCGCCCTGCCTCTGGTGCTGCCGCCCACGGTCATCGGCTACTGCCTGATTCTCCTGGTGGGACGGAGGGGCGCGCTGGGGTCCTGGCTGGCGGAGGCCGGCATCACCCTGATCTTCTCCTGGCAGGGGGCGGTGGTGGCGGCCACAGTGGTCATTTTCCCCCTGTCCTACCGGGCGACCAGGGCGGCTCTGGAGTCCGTGGACCATACCCTGGAAAACGCGGCCCGCACCTTGGGAGCCACGGAATGGCAGGTGCTGTGCCGCGTTTCCCTGCCCCTGGCCTGGCGCGGCATCCTGGCCGGCATCAGCCTGGCCTTTGCCCGGGGCATGGGGGAGTTCGGCGCCACCCTGATGATTGCGGGCAACCTTCCCGGCCGCACCCAAACCCTGGCCCTGGCCATTTACGACGCCTTCCAGGCCGGCAATGACGAAAAAGCCCTGGCTCTGGTGCTGCTCACCTCCGCCCTGTGCGTCGCCCTCCTTCTCCTGGCCGAAGGCCTGGCCGCGCGCAGGCTGGCCGCCAGCGGCGCTTAGAGCCATTTTATACACGGCATGGACATCCGCATAGATCATACTTTTCCCAGGAACCGGGGCGGTTTCCGCCTCCAGGTGGACATCGGCGCCGACAGCCGGAGGCTGGCCTTTTTCGGCCCCTCCGGATCCGGCAAGACCCTGACCCTGCACGCCCTGTCCGGTCTGTTCCAGCCCCAGTCCGGCTATATTCGCGTTGGGGACCGGGTGCTTCTGGATTCCGCAAAGGGCATCTGCCTGCCCGCCCGGAAACGGAACATAGGCTATCTGTTTCAGGATTACGCCCTGTTCCCCCACCTGACCGTCCGCCAGAACATCGCCTTCCCCTTTGGCCGCCCCTGGCGGGCGGCGCGGCGCAGGGAGCGGAACACCCGGGTGGAGGCCATGCTGGACAGCTTTGAGCTGACTGCCGTCGCCGATTCCTTCCCCTCCGGCATCTCCGGCGGCCAGAAGCAGCGCGTCGCCCTGGCCCGCGCCCTGGTGACCCGCCCTTCCCTGCTCCTTCTGGACGAGCCCTTTTCCGCCCTGGATCCTCTGCTGCGCATCCGGGTCCGCGAGCAATGCGGCGCCATGCTGGCCCTCTTTCCCACGCCCGCGGTGATCATCACCCATGACCCGGAGGATGTCATGATTTTTGCGGACAGCGTCACCCTGTACGAACGGGGCAGGGCCGGCGAAACCCGCAGCCTGGACAGCCTGACCGAGCGGGACGCCGAAAACAGCGAACTTCTGCGCACCCTGGTCCGGGCCAGAAGCGTGCGGGAATTTCTGCGCCGGACCGAGGCCCCGGCCCGCAGCTTTTGAAATCACCCCGGCGGCCAATCCCGCTGGGGCGGCCCAAGCTCCCGCAGCGGTTTCCCCCGGCCTTGCCCTTCCCGCAGCCGCCGGGCCAGCCAGGTGTGCCGCGCCTGGGTCTTGTTGTTGCGCACAGCTATCTGCAAGGCGCGGACGGAACCCACCAGGATGACCAGGCGCCTGCCCCTGGTTACTCCGGTGTACACCAGATTGCGTTGCAGCAGGACATAGTGCTGGGTCAGCAGGGGCAGAACAACGGCCGGATATTCGGATCCCTGGGATTTGTGTACGGAAATGGCGTAGGCCGGGACAATCTCATCCAGTTCCTCAAAGGAATAGATAACATTGCGGTCATAAAAACGCACGGTAAGTTCCCTGTCCTCAGCCTGGAGGAGGCAGACGCGGCCTATGTCGCCGTTGAAGACATCCTTTTCATAGTTGTTGCGAATCTGCATGACCTTGTCGTCCAGACGAAAGCGTCGTTCACCGCGCGATATCTCCGGCTTGCCGGCATTGAGCACGTCCTGTAGACGGCTGTTCAGGCTGGTGACGCCGGCCGCGCCCTTGTGCATGGGGGTCAGCACCTGGATATCGTCCACAGGGTGCAGGCCGAAACGGCGGGGAATGTGGTCGCGCACCAGTTCCACCACCAGATCGGCGGCCTTTTCCGGATCTTCCTGGCGGATGAAGTAGAAGTCGCTGAGGCCCTGGGCCGGAGGCGTCAGGGAAGGGAGTTCGCCGCGGTTGATGCGGTGGGCGCCCACGATGATCTCGCTGGCCGCCGCCTGGCGGAACACCTCGGTCAGTTCCACCACCGGCGCCGCTCCAGACTGGATGAGATCCTTAAGGACGTTGCCCGGCCCCACCGAGGGAAGCTGGTTCACGTCGCCCACCAGAACCAGGGTGGCCCCCAGAGGCACCGCTTTCAACAGATGGAACATGAGCATGGCGTCCAGCATGGAGGCCTCGTCCACCACCAGCAGGCCGCAGGCCAGGGGATTGTCCTCGTTGCGCGCGAAACCGTCCTCAGTGGGGCTGTATTCCAGAAGGCGATGAATGGTTCTGGCCTCCAGGCCGCTGGTTTCCGTCATGCGCCTGGCGGCCCGGCCCGTGGGGGCGGACAGGAGGATACGCCCCTTCTTCTGGCGGAAAAGCCTGATGATGGCGTTGATCACCGTTGTCTTGCCCGTGCCCGGCCC
>JAISMK010000136.1 GCA_031276785.1 Desulfovibrio sp.
CATGACGAATTCCACCTGGGCGTGCTCTTCCCGATGGCGCAGATTCTCGGCCTCCGCCTCCCGCACGACCGACTGGCCCACAGGATGGGCGAAATGTTCCTCCAGGCAGGCGGCAAGGCGCAGTACCCCGTCACGACTGTAGCCCTCAAAAGGATACACGGCCGCCAGAACCGGCCTGGCCTTGGTCAGAGTGCCTGTTTTGTCAAATACCACGGTGTCGGCATTGGCAAGAGCCTCTATGAACTTGCCTCCCTTGATCACCGCGCCGTTTTCGGCCGCCTCGCGCATGGCGGTAAAGATCGCCAGGGGGGTGGCAAGACGCAGGGCGCAGGAATAATCCACCAGCAGCAGAGAACCCGCCCGCAACGAGTCGCCGGTCAGAAGGAAAATAAGGGCGCTGAGGAGAAAATTATAGGGCACAATGGCGTCCGCGACTCGTTCGTATTTTCCCTGTATGCAGGCTTTGACGCTTTCAGATTCCTCAATGCAACGCAAAAGGGCGTTGAGGCGCGTATCTACCCCCACCCGCGAGGCCTTGATCAGGATCTCTCCCTGCTCGACAACGGTTCCGGCATAGACGCTGTCGCCGGAGGAACGATAGACCGGCAGCGCCTCGCCGGTCATAAAGGATTGATTGATCAGAGCCTCCCCGGAGACAACGGTGCCGTCCGCGGGAATCACGGCGCCGATCCGCGCCACGAAGGCATCCCCCGGACGCAGATCCGCCAGGAGGATTTCGCGCTCCTGCCCGTTTTCACTAAGCCAGACGTGGGTCACTTTCAGAGCCAGACTTTCTTCCAGGCTGGCCCGGGATTTTTTGCGCGTCCACTCCGCCAGGAATTCTCCCAGGGAAAAGAAAAAGGTTATGGAGGACAGGGAGCGGAAATCTCGGCGTACAAGGCACAGGAGGAGGGCCGCTCCGTCCAGGACGTCCAGATCAACCCGGGCCCGCGCCAGAGCCCGGACGCCCCGGATCAGGTAGGGCAGAGAGCGGAAAACAGCCAGGGAGAAGCGAAACGGTGCGGGGAGAAAAAACGTGAGCAGTTTTTCCAGCAGAGGATTGCGCGCCGCTGTCCGCTCCTTTTTGCCCCCGGAAAGGAGAACATTGGGCGGAGCGGCGCCTTCCCCGTCCCGCCCCCGCAGGCCGAAAATGGCCAAAGCCGCGTTTCTGCCCTCCTCTGTCAGGCCCAGTAACAAGATACTGCCGGTACGGGGAGAAAAAACGATCTCCCCTCCCTCCGCCAGGCTCCGGAGGCGCGCGCACAGCTCCGGCATGTCGCGCACCTGCCTCCGTCCAGAAGGACGCAGGCGCATACGTCCAGGGATATCAGACGCCAGAGCGAAGCTCCCCGCCCACGGAGAAACATCCCCTCCAGCATCCTCGCCCGGAGAGGGAGAAGCGGCTGAGGGACCGGGAGCGGCGGACATGGGGGAAACCGGACTGCGGCTTATCGGGGGGTATTGCGGGTTTCGCGTATATGCCTGGCTTCGGCCGTGATGTCGTCCATGTTCTCTTTGGCCGTTTCCACCGCGGCCGCGGCCTTGTCCTTGAGATCCATGCCCCGGCTTAGCGCGGCCGCGGCCAGTTTTTTCAGGTCAACGGAGCCGCGGGACAGAACAATGGCGCCAACCGCGCCCGCCGCGACCCCAAGGCCCAAGGCCAGACCATATTTCCACCAGTTGCTGCCCATGATTATCTCCTTTTTGCTCTGTCCAGGACGGACTTTTTCACATCCTGTCAAGTTCCGTCCAATCCTGCGCTTAACGCCGCCGCGTCAAGAGACGTTTTTCCGGTTTAAATTATGAGAGCGTTAATCAGAAAATATTTTAACGTTCGAAACCACTTGTTTGGCAAGCCTTTTATAGGATAACAATATTCGTAAGATAATACTCTTCAATATATTATAACAGGCCGGAGAAAAAGGCAAGGATCCAGAATTAAAATTAGGACACCGCCCAAACCCCGGTGGAGGAGCGGGGCGCGTCTTGCCCTGGTCCGGACTTCCGGCTTGACCCGGGCGGCAAGGAAGGCCATACTAATGCCGGATAAAAAAACCTCATCTTTATACAAGGAGAATCCGCATGGACTGCCATCCCTCTTCCCAGCCTGTCCGCGTGGGCCAGAAGGTTAAGGACCTGTCCTTTTCCGCCTATGACCCCGTGGAGGGCAATTTCGTAGAAATCTCCACCTCGCAGATCCTGGCGTCCGGCAAATGGCTGGTGCTGGTCTTCTACCCGGCGGACTTTACCTTCGTCTGCCCCACGGAGCTGGCGGATGTCGCCTCCCAGCATGAATCCATGAAAAAAATCGGGGCGGAAGTCATCTCCATGTCCACAGACAGCAAGTTCGCCCATCTGGCCTGGCGCACGTCGGAAAAAATTCTGGAAACCGTCAATTTTCTCATGGGCTCAGACCCCACCGGGGCTATTTCCCGCTATTTCGGCGTGTATGACGAAGAAGCGGGCACCGCCTACCGTGGAACCTTCATCATCAGCCCGGATGGCGATTTGACTGGTTCAGAGGTAAACTTTTACAATGTGGGCCGCAACGCCAAAGAACTCCTGCGCAAGATGCAGGCCAACGCCTACCTGCGCAGAAAGCCGGCGGAAGCCTGCCCTGCCAACTGGGAAGAAGGCAAAAAGACTCTGACCCCTTCGGCCAAAATCGTGGGCAAGGTATACGAAGCCCTGCGCTGACGCCAGACTTTGTTATTCCAATTCCAGGCTAAGGAAACGCTGATTTAGTCCGTTTGGACCGCGTTGCCGGTTCTTTTTGCGGAGGGGCAGGACGGAAGAGTCCATCCCCTCCGCAAAAAGAACTCGCGCCTTTCCAAACGACAAAACCCAGCGTTTCCGAAATCCATTTAGAGCAATTTCACTTTGAAAAGTTGGACTGCTCTGCAAGGATTTGCTTGTAAATCCTTGCCGCGAAATGCTTGCAGGCGGACTTTGCCCGCCGTTAAGCAAGCATTTCAAGCGTAAACTGCTCTAAGGCCATTTTGCCTTTGGTAAACTTCGCTTCAGCGGGGCAAGGAACAGCCTTTTCCAGTCAGGATCAGGTAGGCCGCGGCGAGGGACCCTCCCCACAGAAACAGGCGCAGGTAACGGGAGGAAAGGGGAGGGATCTTCTTTTTTCCGGCTGATGCGCCCTGTTTTTTCCCCATGCCGTCGTCCTGGAGGCGACGGTCTTTTTTTCCGGGCCGGCGGAGCCTAAGGTGTTCCACCGGCTCTTCTTCCAGGGGTTGCGGGTGGATCCGGATCTGGTCCGCCTCCTGTCCGGCAATGAGCCTGCCGCCGGCGTCCGCCGGCCAATAGTAGCCACTCGGCGGCTCCTCCGCCGGGCCGTCAGGGCCGCAGGGGTCAGGCTCAGGTCTGCCCTGAAGGGCGCAGGCGATGTAGCGGGCAAGATAATGGTCCAGCTCCCCGGGGGAGCGGAGAAATGGGGCCAATCCGGAAGGAGAGCAGCATACGGCCGCGGTCAGCAGATCCTGGAACAGGGAACATTCTTCTTCCTGGCGGACAAGCAGGGCCGCGGCTTCTGCCTCAGCGTTCCGGACTATCCGGCGGTCCTCCGCGGCGTAGTCCGGGCCGTTTTGCCGCCGGGAGGCCAGATAGATGGATTCCTCGCGATCCAGCATATGCATGCGGCCAAGGCGGAACGGACTGTCGCACAGCGCTGGTCCGCCGGCCTCCGCGTCCGGGAGGTCCGGCATCCGACTTCCTGCGTCCGGGGCGGATTTTGGCGGAGAGTTGAAGGGTATGGATTCCGGCATGGGCATTTTTTCTGAGGAGGGAGGAAAAATCGCCAGGGCAATTTCCGCTGGAAACTGCCCTGGCCTGATCGCGCCCCTGGGGCCGGAGGGACTTGACCGGCGTTATTTTAACTCGGTCATGACCTTGTTGAGTTCCTGGGCCATGGAGGACAGTTCCTGCACCGCGGCGGAAGCCTGGACCATGCCGTCCGCCGTTTCTCCGACAATGTGGTTTATTTCTTCCACAGCTCTGTTAATTTCCTCGGAAGTAGCGCTCTGCTCCTCCGCCGCCGTGGCTATGGAGGCCACCACAGAGGAGTTGGCGGCGGCCAGATTGACGATCTCTTCCAGGGCCTGGCCGGAGGTGTTGGCCAGATCGGTGGCCTCGGTAATGGCCTTGGCCGCCTCGCCCACCTCATGAATGTTGGTTCGGGCCGAATTCTGGATGGCCGTTATGTTGGCTCCCACGTCCTGGGTGGCGGACATGGT
>JAISMK010000003.1 GCA_031276785.1 Desulfovibrio sp.
GCCGACGGGCAGGGTGGCTAATACCGTAGGCCGCGTTGCGGTGAAGGCCGCGCCGTAGCTGACGTGCGCTCCGGCCGGGATTGTCCGGATCCGGGCGATGCGCGTCTTCAGGCTCATGACGGGACGGGGAACGAAGGGTTCCCCGGTTTCCGGGGAAGGGCGAAGGCCATATTGGATGATGCCCGCCCGGACCATGTCCAGGTGCGTCTCGGGCAGATCCAGGATGGCGGCGCTGTTGGCGCAGTGGCACAGAGGCAGAGGGATGCCCCAATCCTTCACGGCATTCACGGCCTCGGTGAAAAGAGCGAATTGCCGGCGGGCCAAAGTTTTGTCCCGGCTGTCCGCAGTGGCAAAATGCGTGAATATGCCTTCCAGAGTGATTCCGCGCAGGCGCGCCGCCGTCCCGCAAAAGGAAACCGCCTCTTCCGGAGCGATGCCCAGGCGGTTCATACCCGTATCAATTTTGACATGGACCCGGACAGGGCGTCCGGCGGCATCTCCGGCCCGGGCCAGAGCTTCCGCCTGTTCTTGGGTGTAAATGGTCTGGGTCAGGTTGTTGGCGGCCACTGCGGGGGCTGAGAGGGGCGGGGTGAAGCCGAGGATGAGCAGAGGCGCCGTGATGCCGGCAGCGCGCAGGGCCAGGGCTTCGGACAAAAAAGCGACAGCCAGGTAGTCAGCCCCCAGATTCAACGCCACGCGGGCCACGGCCGGCGCCCCGTGTCCGTAGCCGTCGGCCTTGACGACGGCGCAATAGCGGACGGAAGGCTTGAGAAGGGAACGGATGTTCCTGATATTCGCCTCCAGAGCGGAAAGATTGACTTCCGCCCATGTGGGGTGCCCGCTGTCCATGTTCGTCCTCCGCCGCGTCTGCCGTTCCCTCGCAATCAGGGCATCATTCCTATTCTCAATCAAACATGTATTTATTGTCTGATTGAGAATCTGAATCCGCGACAGGATATCGCGGCGAAATGCCAAGTATTTCAAAGGCAAGGCGAAATCATACTTTCGCCGCAGCCGAAAATTCAAAACCGCGTGGACGCGGTTTTGAATTGGAAATGGAATCAGGTCAGGAAAAGTCCAGGTTCCCGTCCCGGACGTCAATCCGGACGGTCCGCCCTTCCTGGATCTGGCCGGCCACCAGCTTGCGGGCCAAGGGGGTTTCCACATGCTGCTGCATATAGCGGCGCAGGGGGCGGGCGCCGTAGACGGGATCGTAGGCGGCCCGGGCGATGAACATCCGGGCGGCGTCGCTCATTTCCACGGCGATTTTTCTGTCTTCCAGGCGGGAGCGGAGACGATCCAGAAGAAGGGAAACAATACGGACAACCTGCTCCTGCATCAGAGGCCTGAACAGCACCACCTCATCCACCCTGTTGAGAAATTCCGGGCGGAAATAGCGGCGCAATTCGCCCAGGACAGCATCCGAGACTCCTTCCCGGAAAGCGCCGTCCGCGGTGATCCCTTCCAGCATGGCTGCGGAGCCGATGTTGGAGGTCATAATAATTATGGTATTGCGAAAATCCACCGTCCGTCCCTGGCTGTCCGTCAGCCGGCCGTCATCCAGAATCTGGAGCAGGGCGTTGAAGACGTCAGGATGGGCCTTTTCCACCTCGTCAAAGAGAATAACGCTGTAAGGCTTGCGCCGCACGGCCTCGGTCAGTTGCCCCCCCTCGTCGTAGCCGACATAGCCCGGAGGAGCGCCGATGAGGCGGGCCACAGCATGTTTTTCCATGTACTCGCTCATGTCCAGGCGAACCATGTTGTCTTCACTGTCAAAGAGTGAATGGGCCAGGGTCTTGCAAAGCTCGGTCTTGCCCACGCCTGTGGGGCCGAGAAAAATAAAGGAGCCTATGGGGCGCCCCTGATCGGACAGGCCGGCTCGCGAGCGCAGCACAGCCTCGGATACGGCCGTAATGGCCTCATCCTGGCCCACCACCCGCTGGTGCAGAACTTCAGGCAGACGGAGCAGCTTTTCCCGCTCCGATTCCAGAAGCCGGGTCACGGGAATACCCGTCCAGCGGGCCACTATGTCGGCAATGTCATCCGGCCGGACCTCTTCCTTGAGAAGGCGCGGAGCGGCATCAGCCCCTTCCGCTTTTTCGGCCTCAGCCAGATCTTTTTCCAGTCGCTGCAGAACGCCGTATTTCAGCTCCGCCGCCCGGTTCAAGTCGTAGGCCCGCTCCGCCTCCTCCATGTCGCGGCGGGCGCGCTCTATCTCTTCTTTCAGGGAGCGCACGCGGTTGATGCCGCTTTTTTCCCTTTCCCACTGCGCCTGCAGATCGCTCTGGCGCAGGCGCAATTCTTCCAGCTCGCTCTCCAGCCGGCCCAGACGTTCCCGGGAAACGGCATCCGTTTCCCGGCGCAGGGCCTCGCGCTCTATCTCCAATTGCATGATTTTGCGGCCGGCTTCATCCAGATCCGACGGCAGAGAGTCTATTTCCGTCCGGATCATGGCCGCGGCCTCGTCAATGAGGTCAATGGCCTTATCCGGCAGACGGCGGTCGCTGATGTAGCGGGAAGACAGGACCACGGCCTCCACAATGGCCGCGTCGGTGATGCGCACTCCGTGATGAACCTCAAAACGCTCCCGCAGCCCCCGCAAAATGGAAACGGCATCCTCCATGCCCGGTTCTTCCACCATGAGGGGCTGAAAACGCCGCTCCAGGGCCGGGTCTTTTTCAATGTAGCGGCGGTATTCATCCAGAGTGGTGGCTCCGATGCAGTGCAGCTCCCCCCTGGCCAGCATGGGTTTCAGCAGATTGCCGGCATCCATGGCCCCGTCGGCGCGGCCCGCCCCCACAATGGTATGCAGTTCGTCAATGAACAGTATAATGCGGCCATCGGAATTTTCCACCTCCTTGAGTACGGCCTTGAGGCGCTCTTCAAATTCGCCCCGGTATTTGGCCCCGGCAATCAGCGCTCCCATGTCCAGGGCATAGAGCATTTTTTCCTTCAGGCCCTCGGGGACGTCCCCTTTGAGGATGCGGTGGGCCAGTCCCTCCACTATGGCGGTCTTACCGACCCCGGCCTCTCCGATGAGAACAGGGTTGTTTTTGGTACGGCGGGAAAGGATGCGGATGCAACGCCGGATTTCGGCATCCCGGCCAATCACCGGGTCCAGCTTGCCTTTTCTGGCCTCCTCCACCAAATCCCTGCCGAAGCGGGCCAGAGCCTCGTAGGTGTCCTCGGGCGTGGCCGAAGTAACCCGCTGCTTGCCCCGCACGGCGCTAATGGCCTCCAGCACGCCTTCTCTGGTGATGCTGAAGAGACGATGCGTCCCCCCCACAATGGAGGCTGCCGGCTCATTGGCCAGCGCCAGAAAAAGATGCTCCACGCTGACAAATTCGTCCTTCATTCCTTTGGCGTCGTCCCCTGCGCGCAACAGAAGCTGCCCCAGCCTCGGGGCAAGGGACAATCCTGTACTGCCCGGACCGCTCACCGAGGGGCGTTTGCGCAGATCCTGCTCCAAGGCCTGTTCATAGGCCCCGGCCTGAATGCCCATCTTCTCCAGCAGGCGAGGCACAAGCCCGCCCTCCTGGCGCGCCAGGGCAAGGGCCAGGTGCTCGGCGTCCACCTGCTGGTGCCCCAGGCGCAAGGCAATATCGTGAGCGGCCATAATGGCCTGCTGAGATTTTTCCGTATACCGGCGCATGTCCACGGCATTCTCTTCCTTGTGTTTATCTCTCATTCGGATTCCAGATAAAAATTGCTTTCCGCAATTTTTATCTGCCGGCCGCGGCGAAAATGTGATTTCGCCTTGCCTCTCGAAATGCTTCGCATTTCGGCGCGACATCCTGCCCGCGAAATTTTCATTCTTCCGGCCTGGGCTGAAAAGGAGAAACTTCCCGCAGCTTTTCCCACAGCTCCCGCTCCGCCGGCGTGGAGGATTCCGGCACTACGACAAAAATACGGATGAACTGATCACCCTTCTGGCTGCCCGTGCCCAACCCCTTGCCTCTGAGGCGCAATTTCTTGCCGCTGCTGGCGCCTGGCTGGATGGTCAGATCCACATCGCCGGCAAGGGTGGGTACGCGCACTCGTGTCCCGAGAGCCGCCTCCCAAGGCGCCAGGCGCAGATCGTAGATCACGTCGGCGTCATCCAGAGAAAAACGGCGGTGGGGCAGGATGGAGATTTTAAGATACAGATCCCCGGCCGGCCCTCCGGTTGAGGAATCGCCCTGCCCTGTGAGGCGGATGCGCGCCCCGTTTTTGATCCCCGCGGGGACATTCACCTCCAAGGAGCGGGAACCCTGGCCCGCCGCGCCCTGCAGGGAAAGGGCCTTTTTGCTCCCCGCGAAAGCCTCTTCCAGAGTAAGAGTCAGAACGGCCTCCACATCCCTGCCTTTCTGCGGCTGGCGGGAAAAACCGCCAAAGGAACTCCCCCCGCCAAAGGGGCCAAAGCCCTCTTCCCGAAAACGCCCCCCGGAGTTGAAGGCTCCGCCCCCAAAAAGAGTCTCGAAAAAGTCGCTGAAGCCCGAGGCGCCGAACCCGCCCTCCCGGCCGCCGAAGGTAAAACGAAAATTTTCCTGCCCTGGCCGCTGGAATTTCTGGCCGTGCTGCCAGTCAGCGCCAAGATGATCGTAAAGTTTGCGTTTTTCCGGATCCTTCAGAACTTCGTTGGCCTCGTTGATCTCCTTGAAGCGTTCCTCGGACTTTTTGTCCCCCTGGTTGAGATCCGGATGATGCTTCCGGGCGAGTTTTTTGTAGGCTCTGGCGATCTCCTCCTGAGAGGCGTTGCGGGGAACACCGAGAATTTTATAGTAGTCTTTATATTCCACGCTCATGCCCTATTTTCTCCTGTGCGGCGCGCCCTTTGCCCGGACCGAGTGAACAGGGCGCATTTCTCTTGCACAAATACGGCTCCCTAGATAAAAGTCAAGCGCGCCCGCGTCTTCGGCCTCGGCGGAAGCGGCCGGCAAAATTTTCCCAAGGGAAGGAGTACGCATGAAAGGTCGCCAGGCCCGCAGTCTGCCGGTGGTCATGTACCACTACGTCAGCGACCATGAAAATACCAACTCCGTTTCCCGCCTCAGATTTGAGGAACACTGCCGCGTTCTGGCCGAAAACGGCTGGCGGGGCATCGGGTTGGACGAAGCCGTGGCCTTTCTCAAGGACGGCGTTCCTCTGGCGGAAAAAAGCGTTCTCCTGACCTTTGACGACGGCTATCTGGATAATTACCTGCACGCCCTTCCCCTGCTGCGCCGCTTCGGGCACAAGGGCGTCATGTTTGCCGTGGCCAACCGCCTGGAGCGGGAAACCATCCCGCGCGAATCCTTGTCTGACGTCCTCGCCGGGCGGCATCCCCTGCGCGGGGAAGTCAACTTCCCGGTACGGGAAAATGAACTGGGGCACAGGGTCAGGCGGGACATCTTCTGCAACCTGGGCGAGGCGCGAGCCATGGAGGAAAGCGGCGTAATGGCCGTGGCCGCGCATGGCCGCGGCCATTACGGCGTCTACCTGGGGCCGGAATTTACGGGTTTCCTCAAGCCGGGACGACAGCCGCGCACCTTTTTCCTGACCGAGGATCCTCCAGTCTGGGGCCTGCCGGCCTTTGCCGTCAAGCCCGGGCTGCGGGAGCGGGCTTTCCTGCCCAATCCCGAGCTGGTCCGTAGCGTTGCCGGTCTTGTGCCTCAGGACTATCGGGAGGCGGATCGCTTCTTTTCCCGTCCGGAAAACGTGAAGGCCCTGCGGCGGCTGGTGGAAACTTTCGCCGGGCGCCTGGGCCGGTTTGAAACTGACCGGGAAAGACAGGAACGCATGTGGCGGGAAATCGCCTTGGGCAAAGAGGAACTGGAAACCGCCCTGGGCCATGGCCTGGAGGCGCTGTGCTGGCCCTGGGGAGCCTGGAGCCCCGAAGCCCTGTCTCTGGCCCGTGAAGCCGGCTTTTCCGTCTTCCTGACCACCAGGGAAGGGACAAATCCGCCGGGGAAACCGCTGGAGGTCCACCGCTTCAAGGGTAGGAACAGAGAGGGTCGCTGGCTGATCAGCCGCCTTGGGATCTATTCCCGGCCCTGGCTGGGCGGGCTGTACGCCCGGCTGCGTCTGTGAATTTCCCCAGAGCAATTTTACTCTAGAGCGGTTTAACTTTGAAAAAGATGGACAGCTCTGCAAGGATTTGCTTATAAATCCTTGCCGCGAAATACTTGCAGGCGGGCTTTGCCCGCCGTCAAGCAAGTATTTCAAGCGAAAAATGCTCCAGGCGGAGGCGGAAAGACTCCGCCCAGCCTCCGCGCTTTACGAAAGGGCGGCAAAGCGGTATCAGAACCGGGGAACACCCGGAACCAGACAAACGAACATAAGGACGCACCCCAATGAGCGTTTATGGCCTCCCCCCGGCCCAGCCCGCAGCGCGCGAAGGGGCGAATACCGCATCCTCCCTCCTCGCGGCCAGGGGACAGCGGAAAATCGCCATGATCACGGCCTACGACTACCCCTCGGCCCTTATGGTGGACGCCGCGGGAGTGGATATTGTGCTGGTGGGCGATACCTTCGGCATGGTCGTGCTCGGACGCTGCGACACCGTCAGCGTGACTCTGGCGGAGGTTATCCACCACACCAGAGCCGTGATCGCCGGCGTCAGCCGCGCCCTGGTGGTGGCGGACATGCCCTTTATGACCTATGAGGGCGGCGTTGCCCAGGCCATGGAAAACGCCGCCGAACTGGTGCGCGCCTCCGGGGTGCGGGCGGTCAAAATGGAGGGAGGGAAAATCATCGCCCCCCAGGTCCGGGCGCTGGTGGATGCCGGCATTCCGGTCATGGGCCATATCGGCCTGACCCCGCAGCGTTCCGCTGTTCTGGGAGGCTTCAAGGTGCAGGGCAAAACCGCCGCAGCGGCCGAGGCCCTGGCTCAGGACGCCCTGGCCCTGCAGGAGGCGGGCTGTTTCTGCATCGTCCTTGAGGCCATTCCTCCCATTGTGGCGGAGCGCATCACCGCCCGCCTCCGCATCCTGACCATCGGCATCGGCGCCGGCGCCGCCTGTGACGGCCAGGTGCTTGTCCTGCATGACATGCTCGGCCTCACGCCGGCCGGCCCCCTGCCCCGCTTTGTCCGGCAATACGCCCATCTGGCCGAAGACGGCCGCAAGGCGGTGGCCCGCTATGTTCAGGAAGTGCGGGACGGTAGCTTTCCGGCCGCGGAACACTGTTATTCCATGCCGGAAGAAGAGGAGCTCGCCCTGCGGGGCCTGTAGCCCGCGGGGAGCGATTGCAAAAATTGCTCCGGCGGCCTGGAAAGCGGACGCCCGCCGCCTGTCCGCCGCCATGCTCCAGAGGAGTTGTTCCGGATGAACATGACCCGCAACACCAGGAATGTCCCCGCCTATATGCTGGGCCACGGCTCCTTCGCCCGGCTTGATTCCCTGGTGGATGCCCGCCGTCCCGGGGCGGTCTTTTTTTATGTGGATGACTTTTTCCGCAACACCCCACTGCCTGGCGATCTGCCGGCCCGTGCCGGAGATTCCGTCATCTTCCTGGACACCAGCCGCGAACCCACGGTGGAAGACATTGACGCCCTGGCCGACGCGGCCAGAACCTCCTGCCGGGGGGCCCTGCCCTGCTGCCTGGTGGGCATCGGCGGCGGCTCCGTTCTGGACGCCGCCAAGGCCGTGGCCAACCTTCTGACCAACCCAGGCAAAGCCGAAGAATACCAGGGCTGGGATCTGGTCAAAAATCCCGCCGTCTACAAGATTGGCGTTCCCACCCTATCCGGGACAGGGGCGGAGTGTTCCCGCACCTGCGTACTCACCAACATGCGCCGCAGGCTCAAACTGGGCATGAACAGCGACTTCACCCTCTTTGATCAGCTTCTTCTGGACCCCGGTCTGACCCGGACCGTGCCCCCTTCCCAGTTCCTCTTCACCGGCATGGACACCTTCATGCACTGTTTTGAATCCTCCCGGGGAGCCTACCGCAACCTCATAGTGGATGTCCTGGCGGCGGGCGCCTCCGCCCTGTGCCGGGAAATTTTCCTCGGGCCAGGAGACATGCTGGCGGACGACAACCGGGAAAAAATGATGGTCGCCTCCTACCTCGGAGGCATGGCCGCCGGCAATGTCGGCCTTGTCCACCCTTTCTCAGCCGGGCTGTCCATTGTCCTGCACATCCCCCACGGCAGGGCCAACTGCCATGCCCTGTCCGTTCTGGGCGAATTTTATCCGGAAGAACAGGCCCTGCTGGCCGAGATCCTGGAGCGGAGGAAGATTTCCCTGCCCCTTGGAATCTGCTCCAGCCTTACGGATGAGCAGTACGAGGCTCTGTACCAAGGCACCATCATCCATGAAAAACCCCTGAGCAACGCCCTGGGGGCTGATTTCGCCTCCATTCTCACCCGCTCCAAAATTCTGGAGCTGTTCAAAAAGATGTGAGCCGCCCATGAAGATCACAGTTCCTTTCAGCGGACGGGGCGTGGATTACACCGAGGAAGAGATTTCCGTTGCGGTGGAGGCCATGCGCTCGGCCAATCCTCTGACTCAGGGCCGCTACCAGCAGGCCTTTGAGGACAAGTTCCGCAACTTCAACGGAGCCAGACACGCCTTTGCCCTGAGCAACGGCACCTGCGCTCTGGAACTGGCGGCCCAGCTCTGCCTCCTGAAGAACGGGGACGAAGTGGTTGTGCCCGCGCACACCTTTACTTCCTCAGCCTATCCCTTTCTGAAAAAAGGGGCAAAACTGGTATGGGCGGACATTGACCCCCGGACGCGGGTGGTGACGGCGGACACCCTGCGCAAAGTCCTGACCCGCCGGACCAGGGTGATCGTTGTGGTGCATCTTTACGGCTATGTGGCCGACATGCCCGCCATAATGACCCTGGCGCGGGAGCGGGGGATTCTGGTGGTGGAGGACGCCTGCCAGGCCATCGGGGCGGACCTGGACGGGATAAGGGCCGGCAATTTCGCCGATTTCGGAATCTTTTCCTTCCATTCGCATAAAAATCTGACCACCCTGGGCGAAGGCGGCATGCTGACCCTAGCCGACGACGGCCTGGCCGCCCTGGTCCCCATGCTCCGGCATAACGGCCACTGCCCCTTCTCCTTTGAGCGCGAGGACTATTGGATTCCGGCCATGGGCAATGTGGATCTGCCGGAATGGCAGGGGGAGCGCCTGTGGCCCAGCAACTTCTGCCTGGGCGAGGTGGAATGCGCCGTGGGCGCCCTGCAACTGGACCGGGTGGACAGCATCAACGCCCAGAAGCGCCGCAGGGCCATCGCCTTCATCGACGCCCTGCGGGACTACCCGGAACTGGTCTTTCACAGGGAAGACTCCTCCCGGCACAACTACCATCTGCTGGCGGCCAGAATGGAAGGCGGAGCGGAGCGGCGCGACGATTTCATCCGGAGCATGCTTAAGGACTACGGGGTCCGCTGCGTTGTCCAGTATTATCCCCTGTACCGTTATCCCCTGTATCAGAAATCGGGCTTAGGCCGGGCAGACTGCCCGGCCACGGACCACTTCTATGACCACATGGTTTCCTTCCCCTTCCAGCACAACCTGACAGACGAGGAATTCCGGCACATGCTGGCGGCCGCGACGCGGGTTCTGGAAGAACAGCGAAAACGCTTCCGGCAGTAGGCGCATCCCATGGATCCGGTCTTCCGCCGCTGCCTTATTATACCGGCAATTGCGCCAAACATGGCCATCCCGGATCAACTGCTCAAGAAGCTGGCCGGCAAAACCCTGATCCAGCGAGCCCTGGATACGGCCAGGGAAGTTGCCCCGGGCCGGGACATCGTGGTGGTGACCGACAGCGACGAAGTCCGCCTGATCTGCCTGCGCAACGAGGTGGGTTGCGTCTGGGATCCGGCTTTCGCCGTCCGCTCCCAAAATATTGTGGCCTCCCTGGAACCTGTCCTGCAACGGCTGGCCGGGGACTATGACGGCCTGATCATCTGCCGGGCCTCCGCTCCCCTAGTGGGGGCGGAGGATATAGAGGACGCCTGGAGGAGGTTTCTGCACAGCGGCAGGGATTGTCTGGTCAGCGTCCACAGCGTGCGCTACCGCCTCTGGAGGGAAGAGAAAATCTCCCTCGGCGGCCTGCTGCGCGAAGGCGGGGAAGAGACCGCCCATGTGGAAACCAAGGCCCTGATCATGCTGCGTTCCGCCGTATTCGGCCGGAGAAAGGACGGAGAAGTGACTATTTTCCCCTACTTTCTCCATGACCGGGGAGTGGAGATCAACAGCTACCAGGATTGGTGGATCTGCGAAAAACTTCTGCGGCGCAGGCGGATTGTCTTTGTGGTGGCCGGGTACCCGGCCATCGGCATGGGACATGTCTTTCGCGCCCTGATGCTGGCCCATGAAATCACCGACCACCAGATTATCTTTGTCTGCACGCGGGAAAGCGAACAGGCGGCGGCCGGCATTGCCGCCAGGGATTACCGGACCACAGTGCAGGGCGGGGAGGATCTGGCCGGCAGCGTCCTTGCCCTGCGGCCGCACCTGGTCATCAACGACTTCCTGAATACGGAAGAGGATTATATCCGCGCCCTGCGGGATGCGGGCTGCCTGGTGGTCAACTTTGAGGACGAGGGCGCGGGAGCGGCTCTGGCGGACCTGGTGGTCAACGCCCTGTACTCGGTGGATACGCGCGGTGACGGGCATTGCCTGTACGGGCACAAATACTTTTGCCTGCGGGACGAATTTATGCAGGCCGGGCGCAATGTCTTCAGATCGCGCGTCAACCGCCTGCTCATCACCTTCGGCGGAACGGACCCTTCGGGCTTTACCCGCAAGGTTCTGGAAATTCTGTATCCGGAATGCCTGGCCCTGGGCATCTCCATCCGCGTGGTGGTGGGTCCGGGCTACGCCGATCTGGAGGATCTGGAACGCCGCATAGGGGAAATCAACAGCGAGGCGGCGGAGCTGCAGGCCGCCGGCTTTCTGGAGCTGCCGGCGGCGGAGGCCTCCTTTGTAGCTTTTTCCCGCGCCACCAACGTCATGTCGCGCATGATGGAGGAAGTGGAGATGGCGGTGTGCGCGGCGGGACGCACGGTCTACGAACTGGCCCACATGCGCATTCCGGCCATCGTCCTGGCCCACCATGCCCGCGAGGATATGCACGCCTTCGCCCGCGCCCGCAACGGCTTCATCTATCTCGGCCAGGGGGAGAGCCTGGATGACGAAGCTCTGGAACGGGCCTTTACCCGGCTTCTGGATGTCCCTTTCCGGCGGGAACTTTTCCAGCGCATGAGCCGTTTTGATTTCACCGGCAACAAAGCCCAGGTGGTGGGCCGCATTCTGGATCTGTTCCAGAAGCGCGGAGATCAGCCGTGAAGGTCGTGGCCCTTGTCCAGGCCCGCCTGGGGTCCTCCCGCCTGCCCGGCAAAATGCTGCTACGCCTGCGCGGCCTGCCCCTGATCGACTGGGTGACGCGGCGCGCGGGCGCCGCCGCCATGCTGAACGGCCTGGTGGTGGCCACCACGGATCGAGCCCGGGACGATCCCCTGGCGGAACATCTGGCCCGCCAGGGCGTCGCGGTCTTCCGCGGGCCGGAGGATGATGTGCTGGAACGCTTCCGCCGCGCCGGAGAATGGGCCGAAGCCACGCATCTGGTGCGCGTCTGCGCCGACAATCCTCTGATCTGGGGCGGCGCTGTCGATGAGCTGATCCGGCGGTACCGGGAACTGGCCGAAAGGGAAGATCCGGACAGGCTGTACGTCTACAACCATATTCCCCGGAACAACCTTTGGCCGGACGGCCTGGGGGCGGAAATGATCTCCTTCCCCCTGCTGGCCTCCCTAGCGCGCAAGGCGGTATTGCCGGAGCACCGGGAACACTGCCTGTCATACATCTGGGACCACGCGGAGGACTTTGAGCTGCGCACCTTCGACCCCGCCGATCCCCGCCTGCGCCGGCCGGAGATCAAGCTGGATGTGGATACTCCGGCGGACTACCGCCGGCTGGCCCTTATGCCCCTGACTCCCGCATCCCCTCCGGAAGAGGTGGTGCGCCTGTATATTCCGGAATGATCCACCTTTGCAGCAGGAGCCTGTAGCATGCGCAGCCCGGATATCTTCCGCGATGACCGCAACATTGCAAGCGCCCCGGCGGTTTCCAGCCAGGGACTGCTCCCTCCCTTTATCATCGCCGAGGCGGGCGTCAACCACGAAGGCGACATGGACCTGGCCAGACGCCTCATTGACGAAGCGGCCCGGGCCGGAGCCCAGGCCGTCAAATTCCAGTCCTACAAGGCGGAAACCCTGGCCCGCCGGCATTCCCCCGCCTATTGGGACACCTCCAAGGAACCGGCCACCAGCCAGTACGCCCTTTTCAAACGCCATGACAGCTTCTGGAAAAAGGAGTTTGAAGCTCTGAAGCGCCACTGCGACGCCGCCGGCGTGGAATTTATGTGTACGCCCTTTGATCTGGAATCCGCCTCTTTTCTGAACGATCTGCTGGATTCCTTCAAGATCTCTTCCTCGGACATAACCAACAAGCCATTCATCCGGCATATCTGCTCCTTTGGCAAGCCGCTGCTCCTTTCCACCGGGGCCTCCTTCCCCTTTGAGATCCAGCAGGCTGTTTCCTGGATACAGGACCAGGATCTGCCCCTGGCCCTTCTGCACTGCGTTCTGAACTATCCCACACGGGAGGCCGACGCCTCCCTCGGCAGGATCTCCGCCCTGCGCGCCATGTTCCCTGAACTGGTCATCGGCTATTCCGACCATACCCTGCCGGGAGACATGAAAATTCTGGAAACAGCCGTCCTTCTGGGGGCGCGCATTCTGGAGAAGCATTTTACCCATGACAAGACCCTGCCGGGCAACGATCACTACCACGCCATGGACGGGAGGGATCTGGCCTCTTTGCTGGCCGGTCTGGAACGCCTGCGCGCCCTCGTCGGCAAAAACTGCCTCGCCTGCCAGCCGTCCGAGGAGCCGGCCCGCAGATATGCCCGGCGCAGCCTGGTGGCGGCCCGGCCCATTGCCGCCGGCGCCCGCCTTACCCCGGAGGATCTGACCTGGAAACGGCCGGCCGAGGGCATCAGCCCGGCGGACATAGATAACGTGCTGGGACTGCGCGCCGTTCAGGACATCGCCGAGGACACCGCCCTGCAGTGGCTGATGCTGGATTGAGATCCCAGATACCGTAAAAGCTCTATGCCTCCACCCGGAGCAGCCGCGCCCAGCGGGCGTAGTTCAGCCAGCGCCAGACGCGCCAGTCAAAAACCCTCTTCCCTTCCCGGATGCTCTGCCACTCCGCTCCGGCCGCGCCATGCCTCAGATAGGGAATGCCTCCCGCCGCGGCAAGGGTTTCTTCCACCCAAGGGGACAGAGCCTGCAGCCAATCCCGTTCCGGCGTTTCAAAGCCTATTTTATCCCGCCTATCCAGAATAGCGTCCGGCACAATGCCGCGCATGGCCTCCCGGAACACGCTCTTGGTCCGGCCGCTCATGTCAATAAGGTATTCCTCCGGCAGGGAAAGGCAGAATTCCGCCATATCCCGCGTCAGGAAGGGTACCCGGCTTTCTATGGAAAAAGCCATGGCATTGCGGTCGCCGTGGCGCAACAGCATTGGCAGGCCCTCCCAAGTCAGTTGACAGGCAAGCGTCCGCCGCACTCTGTCTTTG
>JAISMK010000054.1 GCA_031276785.1 Desulfovibrio sp.
TCCGTAGCGCTTCAGCGGAATAAGGCTCAAATATTCCGTACGCAGCGATTGCGGCAGGGCATTGGTCATATCCGTCTGGATAAAGCCCGGAGCCACCGCGTTTACAGTGATGTTCCTGGCGGCCAGTTCCTTGGCGGCGGCCTTGGTCAGGCCGATCAGCCCGGCCTTGGCCGCCGAGTAGTTGGCCTGGCCCGCCGTGCCGGTCTGTCCTGATATGGAGGCAATGTTCACCACGCGTCCGTACCGCTGCCGGGTCATCAGCCGGGCAGCCTCCCTGAGGCAGAAAAAGGCGCCCCTAAGGCTGGTGTCCACCACGGCGTCGAAATCCTCGTCTTTCATGCGCAGAATCAGCCCGTCCCTGGTGATGCCGGCATTGTTGACCAGCACTTTGAGGAAGAACCGATCTTTGATCCGCTCGCGGAAAAAGGCGGCCACAGCCGCTGAGTCCGCCACATCCAAGGGAAAGGCCAAGGCGGAGCCGCCCCCCGCGCGGATGCCTCCGGCCACGGCCTCGGCCTGCTCGGGCCTGCTCACATAGGTGAGTAAAACAGTAAGGCCGCGGGCCGCCAGGGCTTCGGCCACAGCCCGGCCAATGCCGCGCGAGCCGCCGGTGACAACGGCTGCGGGAGTCTGTTCATTCATGACGATTTCCTACTATAGTGCAAAAACAGGAGGCTTTCAATGTCTTTACCCGGCATCTCTTTTCCGCCCGCGCGGCATTCCCGCGGGTGGGGCAGCGGCGCCCGGTTTCCGGAACCGCATTCAGAATTGCAGCAGGGCGGCCCCCCAGGTCAGGCCGCCGCCGAAGGAAGTGAGCAGAACCCTCATGCCGGCGACCAGGGTTCCTTCCCGTATGGCCTCGTCCAGGGCCAGGGGGATGGAGGCGGCGGAGGTGTTGCCGTATTTGTGTACATTCAGAAAGCACCGTTCCTGAGGAATTCCCAGGCGTTTGCCCACGGCTTCAATTATGCGCAGATTGGCCTGATGGGGGATGAACAGATCCACGTCCGCGGAGGAGAGGCCGTTGCGGGCGAGCAGGGTCTGGCAGCAGGACGTCATGTTGCGCACGGCGTGTTTGTAAACCAGGCCTCCGTCCATGCGGATGAAGTAGTCCGGGCCGACCACGTCGCCCAGGGCGTAGGGGCTGGCGGAAAACCCTCCGCTGATGCGTAGCAGGCCGCCTTTGCCGCCATCGGTGCCCAGCAGGCTGTCCGTAACCAGGGCGGCAGGGGCGGAGCCGCTGGCTGTTGCCGCGTCCGGTCCCGTGACCAGCACGGCGCCCGCGCCGTCGCCGAACAGGACGGCCGTGCCGGGATCCTCCCAGTTGCAGCGGTGGGAAAGACTCTCCGAGGCCACCAACAGGACGCAGGCGTCCGGGGCCAGGGCAATAAGGGCGCGGGCCAGTTCCAGGCCGTTGAGGAACCCGGCGCAGGCGGCGTTGATATCCACGGCCATGCGGTTTTTCAGGCCGAGCTTGCCGGCCAGGACGCAGGCGGCGGAAGGGCAGGCGGCATCGGGGGTGCAGGTGGCGTACAGGATGTGGGTTAGGGCGGGAGCGGAGCGCCCGGCCCCTTGCAGGGCGGCCAGGGATGCGGCCAGGGCCATGTCCGTGCCGGTATGTCCCGGAGCCGCCACGCGCCTTGCTTCAATACCCGTGCGCGAGACGATCCATTCTGGAGTCAGGGAGTGCCGTCCGGCGATGTCGTCGTTGGTCACCACCGTTTCGGGAACGTGGGAGCCGAAGCCGCATATAGTGGAGGGGTGGTTCATGGGATGCCGCCGGGTAGGGGTGGGGTCGCCGGGTCAATTCCACGCTCTGTAATTAGAGCAGTTTAACTTTTAAAAGTTGGACTGCTCTGCAAGGATTTGCTCGCAAATCCTTGCCGCGAAATGCTTGCAGGCGGGCTTTGCCCGCCGTTAAGCAAGCATTTCAAGCGAAAAATGCTCTAGGATACCAGATAAAAATTGTCTCCTGCAATTTTTATCTGCCGGCTGCGGCGAAAATGTGATTTCGCCTTGCCTCTCGCAATGCTTCGCATTTCGGCGCGACATCCTGCCCTCGCATTTCAATCCCAGGTCAAAAATTAAAGCATTTTCAACCTGGAATTGGAACTAAAGTAAAAAAGCACTCTATTTGGCTGTCTTGCCGTAGCGGATCAGATCCTCATTGGCGCTGATGCTGGCCACCAGGCGTTCATTGGTGCGGGCGGAGACAAAGGCCGCGGCCATGGACACGGCGTTGGCTATGGCCTTGGCGTTGGAGCGGCCGTGGGCGACGATAACGATGCCGCGCAGGCCCAACAGGAGGGCTCCCCCGTATTCAGCGTAGTCCACGAAACGGGCGAACCGCCGGAAAGCTCCCCTGGCCAGGAAGGTGCCCAGCCTGGCCGCCAGGGAGGTGGTCAGGAGTTCGCGCCTGAGGATGCGGGTCAGGGAGTTGGAGAGTCCTTCGGAAAGCTTTAAAACCACATTGCCCACAAATCCGTCGCAGACTATGATGTCCAAATTGCCGGAAAAGAGATCCCGCCCTTCCACATTACCGATGAAGTTGAGATGCCCGGCCATCTTGAAAATATCGTAGGCTTCCTTGACCTGTGAATTGCCCTTGCCCTCCTCCTCGCCGATGGACAGCAGGCCAATGGTGGGACTGGGGCGGTTCAGGATGCTTTTGGCGTAGGTGTCGGCCATGAGGCCGAACTGGAAGAGGTGATGGGGGCGGCAATCCACGTTTGCCCCCACATCGGCGAAGAGGACCGGGGCCTTTTCCGTGGGCATGAGGGTGGCCAGGGCCGGGCGTTCCACTCCGGCAACGCGGCCCAGAATGAACATGCCGCAAGCCACGCTGGCGCCGGAATGGCCGGGGCTGACCACGCCGTGGGCCTTGCCCTCCGCCACCAGGCGGCAGGCCACCTGGATGGGGGTGTCCTTTTTGCGGCGCAGGATGTCCGAGGGTTTTTCCCCCATGGAAACAGTTTCCGGGGCGTGAACCACATCCACATCCAGTCCCTTTACGGGGAGCCGGGCAAGCTCCCGGCGGAGGGCGGTCTCGTCTCCGGTCAGGAGCAGGGCCGCGCCCGTTTCTCTGGCCGAGCGCAAAGCTCCGGGAACGACCACGGAAGGGCCGAAGTCTCCTCCCATGGCATCCACGGCGATGACGGGCCGTTGAGGGGAAAGAGGGCAGTCCACTGGTCGTCAGGGTTTTGGCGTTTCGTTCGCGGTATAGGTCCGGCCCCGGTATGCGCCGCACGAGGGGCAGACGGCGTGCGGCAGGGCTGTTTCACCGCAGGGGCAGAAGGTGAGGGCTGGAACGGCCAGGCGGTGGTGGGCGCGGCGCATTCTTTTTTTGGATTTGGATTTTTTGTTCTGCTGGACAGCCATGCTGATCCTCTCCTCCGCGTCCGCGCGGCGGGCGCGCCTTGTTTCCCGATGCCGGATTGCAAAAATGACGTTTTCCTCCGCGCCCGGCGGCACAGGGGCGCGGGGCAGGAAGGGGGCTATATTTTTTTCGCCGCCGTCAGCCGCAGCAGGGGAGCAAAGGTGGCGCCGTCCCCGCGCGCGCAGACGCAGGTTTCCCTGTTGCGGTTGGCTCCGCAGACGGGGCACAGGCCCTTGCAATCTTCCCGGCACAGCGGGTGGGGGGGCAGGGCCAGGGAAAATTCCTCCCAGGCCAGGGCGGCCGGGTTGACCTCATAGCCGCCGTGAGGGGACAGGCGGATAACGGCTTCGTCCGCTTCCTCCAGGCAACGCGTCCGGCCGCGCCTGGACTGGGGATCGGCGGGCAGGGGCTCAAAACAGTCAAAACGCTCGTCCAGAAGCACCAGGCTGTCCTCCGCGCACAGAACGCAGGGCAGGAAAACGGCCCCGCTGAGCCGGCCACGGAACAAAACCCCCTGCTCCTGGGGAAGCACGCGCACTGTGGCCCGCAGGGGCCGCGCCACGCGGCAGAGGATGCCGAATTTGGCGATGGGGGCTTCCCAGACGCGCTGATTCTCAAGCACAATAAGACGCCCCTCCGGGGAGAAACTCTGCAGAGGAAGCCAGTCTGTGCCCATACCCATACCTTATGGAAGGGGAGTAGTACCTGTGATGGGCCGTCATGTCAATGCCGGGGGCGCGGCAGGCACCTTAATATATATCATATATTGAAATAATAAATATTTTTATCTGTCAGGGATGTAGGTTTCAGAACATTTTCACTTTGAAGAAGTTCCGGAGCATTTCCACCTATTCAAAGGGCAGCTGCATGCGGGCCAGGGACTCCGCCAGATGGGCGGCGACTTCCGGCCGGACGAAGGAGAGGATTTCCCCCGCCTGGCGGCCGCGCATGCCCGCCAGGACATCCACGGCCACCTTGCGTTCCAGTGTTTCCAGAACCGCCGCCGCCTGCCGGGCCTTCATATTGGAGAGAACATCCACCAGATGCCGGAACTTGGCGTCGCGGGCGCTTTCCGCTTCCTTGATCATGGCCGACAGGCGGTTTTCCAGCATCTGCATCTGTTCCAGTTTGGCCGAAATTTCGCTGTCCAGGATGCGCAATTCCTGATCCTTGCGAGCCAGTTCTTCCTGCTTGCGGGCCAGGGATTCCCGGGCCAGATCCGGGCGGCCTCCGGCCGGGGATGTGGCATTTGTCCGGGGAACATCCGGGCGGTCGCCGATGGCGGGCAAGGCCCGCTGCGGAGGGGCATTGACCGATTCCTGCCCGGCGGACCCGCGGCTGTCCGCTCCGGGTACGGAGGGGGGGACGGCCGGCGGGGCGGCCGCGGCCTCCTGCCCGGTGGCGGCCCGGGCCATGCCGCCGGCCAGGGAGGCGGAGGGGAAGACCCCTTGCAGGTCAAGGGGGGAAAGATCCAAGATCATCAGCCCTAGGACGGAGATCTTGATGGCGAAGGCCAACAGAAGCAGCCGGCAGAGACTAGATGGACGAGTTTTGGTGGCGGAGAATCGCGATTTCATCAAGTTCCCTTTGTTCCTTGTGCCGCTCCAGAAGGGCGTGGCGGGCTCCCTGCCTGTCTTTCAGTCCGCTCAGCAAACTGCGCCCCTGGGCCTTGTCCACCAGGGCGCGCCTGCTGCGGTCCACCTCTTCCTCGGCCAGACGGAGCGCCTCCTGCGTCTCTTTCCGTTCCTGCTCCAAGGCGTCCAGATAACCATGCAGAAACCACCGCTCAGCGGAGGTCAGGAGATGGGCGCCGCACAGCCGTTCCTGCTGCTGATCCTGGGCCGCGCGGAGTTCTTTCAGATAGGCCAGAAGGCCGTCCCGGCGCCGGGTTGCCCCGGCCAGAGCCAGCATGGCCTGCTCCTCCAGGCTCTTGCGATAGGAGAGTACCTGTTCCAGACGAAAACGAAAAGGAGGCATGCCGCGTTTCCTGTCGAAAGTTTGTCAGCCGTCCCGGATACTGCAAGTTTTGATCCAATATTTCGGGTGCGCGGCTGGAGCAGTTCAGGAATTAAACGAGTCATTCCAATTCCAGGTTAAAAATGCTTTAGGATGTATTGTCGCGGCTTCAGCGGCTCATCGGCCTTTCATTTTGTAATCGCACATAGCCTGTCTTTTCAATCAGTTCCTGCCCCTGTTCGCCCTGCATCCATTCCAGAAACGGCGCGATGTGCGGATTGGGGTTGTCCTTGAGCGTCACCGCATACAGGTTGACCACATGGGGGTATGCGCCGGAACGGATGGTTTCCGGCGTGGGCGGAATCCCGTCCACAGCCAGCATCTTGATTCGCGGCCGCTTGCCGGGGCCCGTCAGGAAAAAGCGGAAGGAGTACCCGATGGCCGACGGCGCGTTGCGGTACTCGCTGATTCGATCCACAATGCCGCCCATGCCGCCCACATAGTGGTCTTTAAGGGGCGGTTCCAGGGGCGTGTCTCCCATGAACCGGCGCATGACTGTCTGGCTCCCCGAATATTCCGGCCGCTGAAAGGCGATGATTTCGGCGTTGCCGCCGCCCAATGCCTTCCAGTTGCGGACTTTGCCGCTGTATATATCCCGTATCTGTTCCGAGGTCAGGCCATTCACGGGATTCGCCTCGTTCACAAAAAACACGAAGGTTTCCAGGCCTATGGGCGTGAGCGTCAATTCCCGGTTTTTTTCGCTGGCAAGCAGCGCCTGTTTTTCCGAGGGCCGCGCTCCGAAAAAGATGTCCGCCTTGCCCTCCACCAGATTCCGGAAGGCGATAATGGTGTTGTGGAACTGCAACGGCCCAGCATGATTGGGGCTTCGGTAGTCGTAATAGCGCAAATCTTCATCCGAAAGAGGGGCCATGTCGGGATAGCAGGCGGCGGCGAAGGCGGCATTCACTGGAAAAGCGGCCT
>JAISMK010000119.1 GCA_031276785.1 Desulfovibrio sp.
CACATTACAGGTCAAGGAGAGCAGTCTCCATGCATATTGGCTCACCTTTCTGTTTTTCTTTCAACTCGGTTGGCTTTTTCGGACACTTGAACAAAAAGCTTGTCCGACAGACTCCTAGAGCAGTTTAACTATGAAAAAGTTGGAAAGCTCTGCAAGGATTTGCTTGCAAATCCTTGGTGCAAAATGCTTGCAGGCTAGCTTTGCTCGCCGTCAAGCAAGCATTTTAAGCGTAAAATGATCTAACTGAAGGAAGGTGCGTATGCAGATCGGCAAATCCATCCGGATGGAGAGAATTTTCAACCGCAACACCCGCAAAAGCATTGTGGTGCCCATGGATCACGGCGTATCCGTCGGCCCCCTGGCGGGGCTGGAAAACATGGCCAAGGCCGTGGACGAGGTGGCGGAAGGGGGAGCCAACGCCGTTCTGGGGCACAAGGGCCTGGTGCGTTCCGGGCACCGTCAGAGCGGCCGGGATGTGGGGCTGATTATGCACCTCTCGTCCAGCACCGTCCTGTCGCCGGCTCCCAACCGCAAGTCCCTGACCGCTTCCGTGGAAGACGCCATCCGCCACGGCGCGGACGGCGTTTCTATGCATATCAACCTGGGGGATGCCGGCGAGGCGGACATGCTGGCCGATTTCGGCCTGGTGGCCCGCGACGCGGAACGCTGGGGGATGCCTCTCCTGGCCATGATCTACGGCCGGGGGCCCAACATCCCCAACAGCCTGGATCCCGCCGTGGTCGCCCACTGCGCGCGCCTGGGGGCGGAGTTGGGAGCGGACATAGTCAAGGTCCCCTACACCGGCGACAAGGAAAGCTTCGCCCAGGTGGTGGAAGCCTGCTGCGGCGTGCCCGTACTCATCGCCGGCGGTCCGAAAAGCGACAGCACGCAGGATTTTCTGCGCATGGTCAGCGATGCCATGCAGGCCGGCGCCGCCGGGTTGTCCGTGGGCCGCAACGTGTTTCAGCACCAGACCCCCCGCCGCCTGGTGGCGGCCCTGACCTGCATTGTCCATGCCGGCCTCAGCTTGGAGCAGGTCCGGCAGACCATGGGAGAGATCTGATTCGGATTCCGGATAAAAATTGCCTCCTGCAATTTTTATCCGCCGGCTGCGGTGAAAATGTGATTTCGCCTTGCCTCTCTAGGAGCATTTTACGCTTGAAATGCTTGCGTAACAGCGGGCAAAGCCCGCCTATAAGCATTTCGCGGCAAGGATTTGCAGGCAAATCCTTGCAGAGCAGTCCAACTCTTTCAAAGTTGAACTGCCGGCCTTATGCCCCTGCCCCGCCCTTCAGGGTGGGGCCAACCATAAAGGAATCTTTGATGAAAAAAATTCTGTTCAAGGCCGTGCCCTTCCATAAAGAAGAGGTGACCCTGGCCCTGGAATCCGGAGTGGACGGGCTTCTGGTGCCGCGGGACAGCAGGGCGGCCGCGGCTTCCCTGGCCCGTTGCCTTGTACTGGAAGAAGGGGAGGTGGAGGAAATTGCTCTGGTTTCCCGTGAGGAAGAGTCCCGGGCCGCGGCTCTCATGCGCGGCGGCGGGCTGGTGGCCTTGCGCCGGGGCTGGGAGATCATCCCCGTGGAAAATCTCCTGGCCCGCGGGGCCGCGGGAGAAGGCTCCCTGGCCCTGGAAACGGCGACTCCGGATGAGGCCGCGCTGGCCGCCGGCATTCTGGAAAAGGGGGCGGACGCTATCCTGATCCTGCGCGAAGGCCTGTCCGCCATAAAGGACATTGTGGACAGGGCGCGAAGCCCGGAGCGCTCTCTGCCCCTGGCGGAGGCCGTTGTCACCCACATAGCCCCGGCGGGCATGGGACACAGGGTCTGCGTGGATACCCTCTCCCTGTTTTCCTCCGGCCAGGGCATGCTCACGGGCAATTCCGCCGCCTTCACCTTTCTGGTGAACGCGGAAACGGAACATAACGAGTATGTGGCCTCCAGACCCTTCCGCATCAATGCCGGAGCCGTGCATTCCTACGCCCTTATGCCCGGAGACAGAACCGCCTACCTGGAAGAACTGCGCGCCGGGCAGGAAGTGCTCATCGCCAGCCACGAGGGCGTGGGCACAACGGCTGTCGTGGGCAGGATCAAGGTGGAGCGCCGCCCCATGCTGCTCTTGCGGGCCAGGGCCGGAGATGAGGAAGGAGCCGTTTTTTTGCAGAACGCGGAAACCATCCGCCTGGTCCGTCCCGGAGGAGGAACGGTGAGCGTGGTCGCCCTCGCCCCGGGCGACACGGTCCTCTGCCGCCTGGATGAGGCCGGCCGCCATTTCGGCCTGCGCATCAAAGAAACCATCAGGGAAGAATGACATGCCGTCCCATGAAAGCGCGCCTTCCCCCTCCTCCACGGACAGCCGCCTGGATGGCCTGCGGGACACTATAGACGCCGTTGACGCGGAACTGCTGGCCCTGCTCAACCGCCGCGCCGCCGCCAGCCTGGAGGTGGGCAGGCTTAAGGCCGAAACCGGCGCGCCCGTGTTCCGTCCCGGCCGGGAGGCCGCCCTGCTGGACCGCCTTATAGCCGCCAACGCCGGCCCCCTGCGCGGGGAACATATCCGAGGCATATATCGGGAAATCCTGGCCGCCTCGCGCTCCCTGCAGCGCCCTCTGCGCATCGCCTTTCTCGGGCCGGAGGGCACCTTTTCCCACATGGCCTGCCTGGAACACTTCAGTTCCGGGGTACTCTGCCTGCCCATGAACCACATGGCGGACATTTTCGAGGCCGTGGAAAACAGGGACTGCGAACTGGGCGTGGTTCCCCTGGAAAACGCCGTCCACGGCACCGTGGCCCAGAGCCTGGATCTCTTCGCCAGGCATGAAGTCTTTGTCCAGGCGGAATGGATCAGCCGCATCCGCCTGAGTCTTATGAGCAGATCCTCTTCCCTGGCCGGAATCAGGGTGGTCTATTCCCACGCCCAGCCTCTGGGCCAGTGCGCCGCCTGGCTGCGCCTGAATCTTCCCCAGGCCGGGCAGATTCCCTTGGAAAGCACGGCGGCGGCCGCCCACCTGGCCGCCCGCGAGGAATACAGCGCCGCCGTGGGGCACCCCGGCCTGGCGGAAAATCTGGGCCTCACGGTCCTGGCCTCCGGCATCGACGACATCCCCGACAACAGCACCCGCTTTTTTGTCATCGGCGCCTCGCCGCTCACGGAACAGGAGGCCGACAAGTCCTCCCTGCTTTTCGTCGTTGCCGACAAGCCCGGCAGCCTGGCCGAGGTGCTGAATATTCTCGCCCGGGCGGGCATCAACCTGAGCAAGCTCGAATCGCGTCCCCTGCGGGGCGAACGCTGGAAATACATTTTCTTCGCCGATCTGGCCTGCGACATCACCGCGGCGGCCAACGCCCCCACCCTGGAGGCCATGCGTGAATATTGCCTGCGGGTGCGCGTGCTGGGCGCCTACCCGGCGGCCCGCGAAAACAGCGCCGTTGCCGCGCGCCGGGGAGCTTTCAAATGAGCTTGCCGCCGGAGGGCTTCCCCGCCCTGTGCATTGTGGGCAGCGCCGGCAGAATGGGCGCCATGCTGGCCCGGCGCTTCGCCCTGGCCGGGTACCCCGTAAGCGGCCTGGAAGCCGCGCCGGAAGAGGGCGGGCCGGAAAGGACCGCCCGGGTTCTGGCGCGCAGCCGGCTCGTTCTCCTGTGCGTGCCGGTTTTCTCCCTGGAGGAGGTCCTGGGGGTAATCGCGCCTCACCTGGGGCGGGAGCACATCCTTCTGGACATAACCTCGGTCAAGACCCTTCCCCTGCGCTGGATGGAGGCGGCTTTTCCCGGCCGGGTCGTGGGCGCGCACCCCCTTTTCGGCCCGGCGCCGGAGCCGGAGGAAATGCGGGTGGCCCTGGTGCGGGGCGGAAGGGCGGAAGCGGAGGCCTGCCGCGAGGCGGAACTGCTGTTTCAACGCATCGGCTGCGCCACCTTCTGGACCACAGCCCAACTGCACGACCTTGGCGTGGGTCTGGCCCAGTCCCTGAACTTCACCGCCAGCGCCGCCTTTTTTTGCGCCCTGGCCCGCCACCGGGATCTGGAGCTTTTCCTCACGCCCTCTCTGCGGCGCCACCTGGAAGCGGCCCGTAAACATCTTACCGTAGATAGAGACATGTTTTGCGCCTTCACCGCCGTGAACCCCGAATACCCCGGCCTCCTGAAACAGTACAGCTCCATTCTGGAGGATGCCGCCGCCGGCGGGCTGGAGCGTATTGCCGCCGAGGCCGCGCTCTGGTGCGAGGCCGTTCCCTGATCACTCTTTTTGCCGTGCGATCCGGCCGCTTAAAACGCGGTTTTAAGTGGCGCCTAGGAGCAGTCCAACTTTGAAAAGTTGAAATGCTCTGGCATTATATGCAGATGCCGGAGAAAGACATGAACTACCATGTGGAGAGATCTTCCCTGGGCGGCGCCATCAGCGTCACCCCCTCCAAGTCGCACACCATGCGGGCCATTCTGCTCGCTTCCATGCTGCCCGGAGCCAGCCTTATCCGCCGGCCCCTGCCCTCCCCGGACACGGAGGCCATGCTCGCCGCCTGCGCCGCCTTGGGCGCCCGTTTCGAACGCCGCGGCGATGCCCTTGTCCTTACCGGCGCGGGAGAGCGACTGGCTGTTCCCTCCCAGGTCATTGACGTGGGCAATTCCGGCCAGGCGCTGCGCTTCTGCGCGGCCATGGCCGCCAGGCTTCCCCTGTACAGCGTGTTCACGGGGGATGAATCCATCCGCTCCCTGCGCCCCATGCAGCCGCTGCTGGACGCCTTGACCTGCTTGGGCGCCCTGGCCGTTTCCAGCCGGAACAACGGCCGCGCGCCCGTGATCATCCGGGGCCCTGTCCGTTGCGGGCGCGCCCGTCTGGAGGGGAGAGACTCGCAGCCGGTTTCCGCCATGCTCATGCTGGCCGCCTTTCTGCCCGGAACCACTGTTCTGGAGGTGGACAATCCCGGCGAGCTGCCCTGGGTTGATCTGACCTTGCGCTGGCTGGACAGGCTGGGCGTTTCCCATTCCAGCCAGGGCCACAGCCTGTATACGGTCAGCGGGCCTGCCCGGATCGCCAACATGGACTATACCGTGCCTGGGGACTGGAGTTCCGCCGCCTTTCCCCTGGCTGCGGCCCTGATCACCAATTCCGCCCTGACTCTGGAGAATATGGATATCCATGACTCTCAGGGAGACAAGGCTGTGCTGGATCTATGGGAACGCATGGGCGCCCGCTTCACTGCGGACCCCACGGCCGGAACCCTGACCGTCCATCCCCATCCGGGGCTGCGCGGGGCCGTGCTGGACGTGAACCCGGTGATAGACGCGCTGCCCATCCTGGCCGTAACGGCCTGCTTTGCGCGGGGGCCTACAGTCCTGACCGGGGCGGCCATCGCCCGGAGCAAGGAAAGCGACAGGATCTCGGCCATTGCCGGCGAGCTGGCTAAAATGGGCGCCGACATAGAGGAGAGGGAAGACGGGCTGCTCGTGCGCCCCTCTCTGCTGCGCGGCGCGGTGGTGCATTCCCGGCGCGACCACCGCGTGGCCATGGCTCTGGCTGTGGCCGGCCTGTCCTGCGGGCGGACGGTTGTGGAGGATACCGCCTGCGTGGCCAAGAGTTTTCCGGGCTTCGCCGCCGCCATGCGCGGCGTGGGCGCCGCCGTAAGGGAAAGCGGCAGTTGAGGCCTGGAGCCTTTTAACTTTTATAATATACGACTTATTCCATTTCCAGTTCAAAACCGCGTCCAGGCGGTTTTGAACTGTCGGCCCCGGCCAGGCGGCCGGAACGCATTTCCAGGATCAGGCCGCCGCAGCGGCTGAGTTCCGCATCGTGGGTCGCCACCAGAAAACCCACTCCGTTCTTGTTCATATTTAGGAGCAGTTCCAATATTTCCCGCGCTGTATCAATATCCAGATCGCTGGTGG
>JAISMK010000156.1 GCA_031276785.1 Desulfovibrio sp.
GCGAAGCCGGGCGCATCGCCGTGGGCGATGCCAAGGATGCCCTGGACGCCCGCGCCACCGAGGACATTGAGCGCCTGTCCACGGATACCGCCATGCATGTGGCGAATTTCCTCTACGAAAGGGATGCGGATATCCTACAGGTGGCTCTGCTCCGGCCGGATGCTGAAATTTACCGTAACTACCTGCAGAACCGCAGCCGCCGCCTTGTCCGGCAGGGCGCCTGGGAGCTGGCTCCGGACGGATCTTCCTGGCGTCCCAAGACTCTGCCCGCTTCCGCCCCGGCCATCGCTTCCTCAATTGAGGAAAACAACCACAGTTTCCATTACCGCCCCCCTGAAGGTTACGAATATGAGAACAGACCCCTGTATCTGGAGATGGCCTTCGTGGATCCGCAGGGGAGGGAGCGCGTCAAGGTCGTAACCTCACCTCTGATGGATCCGGCCCTGAAGGACGTATCCAAGCGAGAAAACACCTTTGTTAAGGCGGAGACCTATTTTGCCGATCTCGCGCGGCTAAAGCCGGGGGAAATCTATGTCTCCGACGTTATCGGGGAATATGTCGGCTCCAAGGTAATCGGCCCCTATACCCCGCAAAGCGCCGCCAAGGCGGGAGATTCCTTTGAGCCGGAAAAATCCGCCTACGCCGGCCGGGAAAACCCTCTGGGCAGGCGGTTCAAGGGACTGGTGCGCTGGGCCACGCCGGTGGAACGGAACGGGAGCGTTATCGGCTACGTCACCCTGGCGCTGGACCATGACCACATCATGGAGTTCACCGCCCACCTTATGCCCACCTCGGAGCGCTATACGGAAATTCCCGACGCCTACTCCGGCAACTACGCCTTTATCTGGGACTACAAGGGCCGCAGCATAGTCCATCCCCGCCATTTTTCCATTACCGGCTATGACGCCGCCAGCGGCGAACCCCAGGTTCCCTGGCTGGAAGACCGCATCTACAACGAGTGGCAGGCCAGCGGCCTCCCTTATTCCGAATTCATCGCCCATGTCCCCACCTTCGTGGACCAGTCCAACAGCAAGAAACCCTCCCGGGAGCTTGCCCGCCAGGGGCTGGTCGGTCTGGACTGCCGCTATCTGAACTTCGCCCCGCAATGCACCGGCTGGTTCGATCTGACCCGGGAGGGAGGCTCCGGCTCTTTCCTTATCTTCTGGAGCGATCTATGGAAATTGAACACCGCCGCCTCCATTCCCTATTATACCGGGCGCTACGGAGCTTCCCGCCGGGGCTTCGGCTTTGTGGCCATAGGCGCCGGTCTGGAGGATTTTCACAGCCCGGCCAATGCCACCGCCAAGGTCATCAACGCCCTTATCGCCAGAACTGACGAGGAAATCCGGGGCATAGCCCAGGCCACATACATGGCCATAGACAAGAATCTTCTGGAAACAGCCTACGGCCTCTCCCTGTCCACCGGACTCATGGTTGTCCTGGTAATCCTGATCGCCATCTGGCTGGCCTCTGCCTTTACCCGGAGCATCACCAACCTGATCAGCGGCATTTCCCGTTTCAGGGCGGGGGAGCGCCAATTCCGCTTCCATGCCCCGATTAAAGATGAAATAGGCGCCCTGGCCGACTCCTTTGACGACATGGCCGATACTCTGGTCAGCAACGTCAAGGGGACTCAGGCCATTACCGACCTGAACCACAAAGTCCTGTACATCAACGAAGAGGGACTGACCCAGATGGGCAAAACCCTGGACGAGGTAGTGGGCTCCTCCTATGACGACAACAGCCTCTTCCCCAAGGAGCCCCGCTGTAACCCCCTGATTTGCCTGCTGGAGAACCGCGATGCCGATGTGTATTTCCACGAGCGCACCGGCCGCTATCTCAAGGGGATCGCCTCCCATCTGACAGACAGGGACGGCCGCGACATCGGCTATGTCATCTCCTCCAACGATGTCACGGACATCATCATGGGACAGAAAAAACAGGAGGAGCAGAGGGCGCTTCTGGACACCATCTTTACTTCCTCGCCTGACCTCATCTGGTACAAGAGCGCCGACAACCGCTATCTGGCCGTCAACCCCCGCTTCGCCTCCGCGGCGGGCAAGTCCGTCGATCAGATCCTGATGTCCGCGGTGGACGATATTTTTCCGGGGGATCCCTTCAGAGAACAGGATCAGGCGGCCCTGCAAAGGCGCGCGCCCCTGTACAGCGAAGAACGCCATGTCTTTGCCGACGGGCATGCCGAAATCCTGGATGTGGTCCGCACACCTCTTTTTGATCCGGACGGCCTTCCGGTGGGCATTCTCGGCGTGGCCCGCGATGTTTCCTTCCGGGTTAAGGCGGAGATTGAGCTGCGCAAGATTCAGCAGGAACTGAGGGACGCCGTTCTTGCCGCCAACAAGGCCAATGAGTCCAAAAGCGACTTTCTGGCCCGCATGAGCCACGAAATACGAACCCCCATGAATGCCATCATCGGCATGACCAACATCATCAAGCGCAAGCTGGCCGCCGCTCCCCCGGCCCTGTCCGAGGTCCGGGCCCATGTCCTGCAAATAGAGATCTCCTCCAACCATCTTCTGGGACTGCTCAACGACATTCTGGACATCTCCAAGATTGAGGCCGGCAAGATCGAGCTGACGGAGGAATCCTTTGACCTCGCCAGAATGCTGGCCAGCGTGGACTCCATCATCAGGCCCCGCTGCCAGGAAAAGAACATCGCCTACGAAGTTTCCGTCGCAGGGCTGGAAAATAACGACTTCATCAGCGATGCCCTGCGCCTGCGCCAGGTACTCATCAACCTTCTGGGCAACTCCGTCAAATTCACCCCTGAATGCGGCCGCATATCCTTCAGCATCCGCCAGGAGGACCGCCGGGAGGGGAAAAGCCTGATCCGTTTCGCTGTGGCCGATACCGGCATCGGCATCTCCGCCCAGGTCATGGAGGTTCTCTTTTCTCCCTTTGAGCAGGGCGGAGGTAAAATTTCCCGGCGCTACGGAGGCACGGGGCTGGGTCTGTCCATCTCCCGCAGCATTGTCCGGATGCTCGGCGGAGATATCCAGGTCCGCAGCGAGGAGGGCAAGGGCAGTGAATTTTTTTTCTCCCTCTGGCTGCGTGAGGATGTCTCCGCCCTGGAGACGGCCGCTGTTGTCAGCGATGTTTCCGTCATGAGGGGCAGGCGCGTCCTCCTGGTGGACGATGTGGAGATCAACCGGGTCATTGTCGTGGATCAGCTTGCCGAGGTGGAGCTTTTTGTGGACGAGGCCGATGACGGGCTGAAAGCGGTGGAGATCTTCGCCGCTTCCCCCGTTGGCTTCTACGACCTTATTCTCATGGATGTGCAGATGCCCAACATGGACGGCTACGCCGCCGCCATGGCCATCCGCGCCATGGACCGGCCAGACGCCGCCACTGTTCCCATAATCGCCATGACCGCCAATGCTTTCAAGGAAGATGTGGAGCGGGCCTTCCAGAACGGCATGAACGGCCACCTAGCCAAACCCCTTGAATATGACAAATTCATGGAACTTCTGCTCCGTTTCCTGGGAAAACGGGAGTAATCAATTTCTTGACTATGCTCTTCAGGTCGAAAAACTCCTGGCCGGCGGATCGGCCCCTGCGGGAAGGATTCACCACCGGGACGGCGGCGGCGGCGGCGGCTTGCGCCGCTGTGGCTGCCCTGCTGGGCGGCGGCGCGCCTGTTTTCGTTTCCGTGCCCCTGCCGCCCCTGCAGGGCGGCCGTCTGGAAATCCCCGTGGCCGCCGTCCGATCCGGCAGGACGGCGGGCCATCCCTGGGCTCTGGCCACAGTCATTAAGGATGGAGGCGATGATCCGGACGCCACCCACGGCCTGCGGCTGCAGGTGCTGGCCAGCCCGGTTCCTCCGCCCCTTGCCGGCGCTGTCCCAGCCGGCCTGGTGGACGGATTCCCCCTGCCCGTTTTTCTTTATGCCGGCAAAGGAGTGGGCCGGGTGACTATGCCGGGCCTCCCGCTGCCGCCGGGCGAGCCGGCCATCAACCCAGATCCGCGCCGGCAGATCGCCGCGGCCGTATGCGAGGCGGCCATGCCGCGCGGCTACGGGGGAGAATTGCACCTGACGATCAGCGTTCCCCGGGGGGAGGAGCGGGCGCGGCGCACCCTGAATCCCCGCCTGGGCATTGTCGGCGGCATATCCATTCTGGGCACGCGCGGCATAGTCCGGCCATACAGCCATCAGGCCTGGCGGACTGCCATCGTCCAGGCCGTGGATGTGGCGGAGGCCGCGGGGATCTCCACCCTGCTTTTTTCCACCGGGCGGCGCAGTGAGCGGCTTCTGCGCTCCCTGTATCCCTATCTGCCGGACCAGGCCTTCGTCCAGGCCGCCGATCAGGCCGCCTTCTCCCTGCGTCTGGCCGGGCGCCGCTCTTTCTCCTGTCTGGTCTGGGGGTGTTTTCCCGGAAAGCTCCTCAAGCTGGCCCAGGGCCTGGAATGGACCCATGCCCGGAGCGCGCCCGCGGATCTCGCGCTGCCGGTCTCCCTTTGGCGGGAACACGGCGATCCGGCGGATCTGGACGGACTGCCCACAGTTGCCGGGATCCTCTCCCGGATGCGCGAGCTGTCGCCGGACGGGCACAGAGCGGTGCTGGCCGTCCTGGCGGAGCGCGCCCTGGCGGCGCTTGCGAGCTGGCTGCGGGAGGAGAACGGCCCCGCGGGTCCGCCGGAACTGCGCCTCCACGTTTTCAGCCCGGAGGGAGAGGCCGTTTCCCTGACCTGGCGCTGGGAGGAACGGGTGCCATGACCGTTCCTTTGCCCTCTATCTATCTTCTGGGCCTGGGCCTGGAGGAGGAACCCGGCGCCCGGATTCTCCGCCATCCCTGCCTGGCGGAGGCGGATGTGCTGGTGGGCGGCAGGCGGCAGTTGGCCTTTTTCTCCAGCCACCCGGCGGAAAAGCTCACGGCGGGGGCGGACATCCCGTCCCTGCTGGCGGCTATGGAACAAAACCGCGCCGAGGGCAAGATCCAGGTGGTCCTCTGTGGCGGTGATCCCTTGTTCTTCAGCCTGGGCGGCCTTGTGGCGGCGCGGCTGGAGGGAGTGGCGGCCTTGCCGGCGGTCGGCTCCCTGCAGATCGCGGCGGCTCTGCTGGGGTTGGCTTGGGAAAGAGTCCGCTCCGTCTCCCTGCACGGTCGGAAACACTGGCTGCCCCTGGCCCATGCCCTGGCCTCGGGCGATCCTGTTTTTGTCCTCACCGACGCGGCCTCTTCACCCGGGGCCGTGGCTTCCTTTTTGCGGGGAAGCGGCTATGAGGGCCACCGTCTCCATGTTTTCGGGGATCTTTCCCTGACCGGGGAAGGTCTGCCCCGGGCCGGTGAACAGCGGGCGTTGACCGTGGCCGAAGCTCTGTCCCAAGGGGAAGGCGGCTTTGCTTCGGCGCGGCGGGTTATACTGCTGGAGCCTCCCGCTGAGGAGGAAGAGTCAGTTTTCGGCCTGGCGGACGAAAACATCGACCGCGACAGAGACATTCTGACCAAGGGGCCAGCCAGGGCGGCGGGACTCGCGGCTCTGGGCATCGCCCCGCACCATGTGGTCTGGGATCTGGGCGCGGGAAGCGGGTCCGTGGGTCTGGAGGCGGCGCGTCTCGCCTGGCGGGGCAAGGTAGTGGCCGTGGAGAAGAATCCGGCCCGCGTCGCCCATATCCGAGCCAACCGCCGCCGTTTTCGGGCGGCCAATCTGGAGATCCTCCAGGGCGTTCTGCCCGGCATACTTAAGGGAGAGGGGGCTGGGGAAGACCTTTTCGGCGGCTTGCGCCCAAGGCCTCAGCGCATCTTCATTGGAGGCGGATTGGGGGATACAGTCCCTGAGGCCGAAGGTCTGCTCCGCCCGGCTTGGGATCTCCTTCTGCCTGGGGGGAGGCTGGTGGCCCATTGCGTCCTATGGGGCAGCCTGGACCGCGCCCGGCGCATTCTGGAAGAGCTGGGCGGCGCGGTGGACGCCTTTTTCCTCCAGGCCGGCCGCGCTCGTCCCCTGGCCGGAGATTTTCGCTTTGAGGGCCAGAACCCGGTATTTATGCTCCGCGCTTTAAAGTAAAACAGGGTTCGGCCTACAGCATTTTATGCTTGAAATGCTTGCAGAGCGGTCCAACTTTACAGACCTCCGGAGTAATTTCGTTTTGAAATTGTTCCGGATATTGCGAGGTCTTTCATTATGTCAACAAAAATCCGGACAGGAACGCCTACTGTAAATATCACAATGGTTACATGGAATCGCGTGAATTTGACGCGATTATGCCTTGAACGTTTATTGTCAACAAAATTGCAAGATTATATAATACACGTTGTTGATAATGGCAGTACGGATGAAACTCGTTCATATATTTCCCATCTATCTTCAATACATAACAATATTAAAGTAATTTTTCTCCGTAAAAATTATGGGGTAAGTGTGGCAGCTAATTATGGATGGACTTTAACAGACAGTGACTATTATGTAAAACTAGACAACGATGTTGAAATATTAGATGACAACTGGTTGGATAATCTTATAAATTTTAGAGAACGCAATAAAGAGGTTGGGTTATTGGGGTATCGGCTTTTAGAAAAACATAAGGTTACTCCTGTATATTTACCATCTGGAGATGTATTTCATGAATTTATAAGTTGTGGGGGCGGATTGATTTTAATTCCTAATAATATCCATCAACAGTGTGGGTTTTGGAATGAAGATTATGGATATTATGGGTTTACAGATTTAGATTATAGTAATCGCGTACAGATTCTTGGTTGTCGAGTTGGCTATCATTTTAATGAAAAAGCTGCCAGGCATTTAGGATATGACTTTGATATTTATAATAATCAAGAAGAACTGAAACAAAATTCTGTTCATGATGCCAGAAAAGGAGAAAAACTTTATTTATTAAATAAGTTTCTTTTTGAAGAAAAAATAAGAAGTATTAACGTGGATAGAAAATTTTTACCTGAACAAAATAAAAATAGCGATATCTCTTTCTATCTCAATCCTAAATATATACCTATCACAAAATTGCAAAATGAATTATTAGCTAAAATAAAATATACAAAAGATGGAGATAAAGTGCGTCTTGATTTTGGCATGTTGAAATTTTAGAGCAGTTTGACTTTGAAAAAGTTGGACCGCTCTGCAAAGATTTGCCCGCGAATCTTTGCCGCGAGATGCTTGCAGGCGGTCTTTGCCCACCGTCAAGCACGCATTTCAAGCGTAAAATGCTCCAGAGAGAGTGCCTGATGGAAAAAGTTTGGTACCCGGAAGACGTTCTGGAACAGGCCCGGTCCTTGGGTCGCGCTCTGGAGGCCCGCTCTCTGCGTCTGGCCGTGGCGGAATCCTGCACCGGAGGTCTTGTCGCCGCCCTGTGCACGGAAACTCCCGGCAGTTCCGTCTGGTTCGCCGGCGGCGTGGTGGCCTATGCCAATCAGGTCAAGGAGAATCTGCTGGACGTTCCGGGGGATCTGCTGGCCTCGGCCGGGGCCGTGTCGGAGCCTGTGGTCAGGCGGATGGCCCGGGGCGCCATTTCCGCTCTCGGCGCCCGGGTGGGACTGGCCATCTCCGGCCTGGCCGGCCCCGGCGGCGGCAGCCCGGAAAAGCCTGTGGGGCTGGTTTGGATGGCCGCCGCTTTGGCCGGAGCGGACGGGGAAGTCCGCGTGGTTGCGGGGAAGAGCGTTTTTCCGGGAGACAGGGGGCAAATCCGGCTGGCCGCGGCCGGCGCTGTCCTGGCTTTGGCCCGGGAGCTTCTGTAATTCGGATTCCAGATAAAAATTGCCTCCTGCAATTTTTATCTGTCGGCTGCGGCGAAAATGTGGTTTCGCCTTGACAGCTTTCCCCCTACAGCGTTGCCAGGGCCAGGACGAGATCCGTTTCGCTTAAGGGCAGCGGTTGCTCGAAGCGCACGCCGCAACGCCTGGGACTTATCCAGGAAACGCTCCCCCGCAGGTTCTCACCCGCCGGAGACGTGAGCAGGGAAATGGGCAGGGAATCCACAACAACGCTCCTGCCCAGCAGAGTCTCCCAGTTTATCTCCCGTCCGGGGGTGAAGGACGCCTGCAATCCCCCCAGGCTGATATCCGCCAGGAGGGTGGTTTCCGGGCCCCAGTCCGTGATGCGCAGGGTGATCAAACAGGGGGCGTCCAGAGGCACTCGCGCGAACTGACGACGTTCCACAGTAAACATCCTCCTCTCCGGGCGCTGGTCCCGAAAAAGCAGCGAACATAAGCGGAGCCTATCGCGGCGCGTGGACGCGAGAGGCGGAACGGCCTTTTTGGGGCAGCGGCAACAGCGTAGCCTTTTTTTACTGAAGATACAATGCCGCGGTGAAGACGCGGCCGCCTTCCTCCGCCGCGCGCCCCCTGCCGCGCTTTTTGTTCCGGAGGCCGCGCCCCTGTCGCCGGGGCCTTATTCGGATTCCAGATAAAAATTTTACTTGGCGGAAGAGGGAAAATGCGTCAACATAAACTATCCCGATGGTCGGTTCGGTCCCGCGGGACACTTTGATGTGACTTCTCCGGTGTGAGTCATGCGCAAACAAGACCCGGACCTCTCTTCACCGGAGGTCGCGCCCCATTGCTCCCGGCCTTACGCCGATCCGGCGGAGGAAGAAGCCGTGCTGGCCCGCATCCGGGAAAAAATCCGCCAGTATGCGGCCTACCGTTTTAGCTCCGATCAGTCCTGCGCCCTGAATATCTTTTTCGATCTGTCCCAGGAATTTGAGGGAGCGGACCGCCTGTACCTGCTATGCGTGCTGATTCTGCGCACCTTCTTTGGACTGGACGCGGAGTTCTACGCCAGGGAGAGCGAGGGGAAATGCGTCCTGCGTACCCCCAAGATCGGCCCTCTGCCCTCCGCCCCGCCCCCTCTGGAGGAGAAGATCCGGCGGGAGGGGGATGTCCTTTATCTGCCGGTGCGCGGCAAGCAGGCCAGGCCCGACACCACCCCTCCCTCCTTCTCCCGGGATGCCCTGCTGGGCGTCTTGGCGGTGAGGTTGCCCCAGACCGCAGCCACCGCGGGCGTTTCCGGAGGCGAGGACTCGTTATTTCTGGCAAAATTCGCCAACAGGGTGGGATACAGCCTGCACAACAGGCTCCTGGCGGAGCGCAACCTGCGCCATGTACTTTTCCTGCGCAACCTGGCCCAAGACATCGGCCACAATGTCATCACCCCGAATATGCGTCTGAAGTTTATGCTCCGCCAGTTGGAAGAGCAGATAGCCACTCTGGGCGGCCTTCTTCGCACCCCGCCCGGCAGTGAGGACATGGACAATATCCGCTCTTTGCACGCGGCTTTAAGCCGGCAGGCTGAAATGCTGGGGGAACAGTTTCAGAACGGAGCCCTTTTTCTGGAAAGCCTGCTGCGGCAAAGTCATTTTGATCTGGGGCGCTACGCCCTGCGCTGCGTCCGTCTGGATATTGGTTCCCAGGTTGTTGTGCCGCAGTTGAAGCGCTTCCGGGCGAGGCTGGAGGAACGGGGCATCCGTATGGCGCCGGAAGACTGCGCGCTGCCGGCCACGCCCTGTTTGGTTATGGCCGATTTTGGTCTGATCAGCCAAGTTCTGGCTAATTTTCTGGGCAACGCCGTGAAGTACGCCCTGCCGCAGGAGCCGGACTCCTGCCCCCGGATTCGCAGCGAGGTCCGCCTAGTTGCGGACGCCTTTCCCGAACACAGGCCGGGAGCCAAGGTTTCGGTCTGGAGTA
>JAISMK010000159.1 GCA_031276785.1 Desulfovibrio sp.
CTCTGCCAACGATACGATAGACTTTGACTTGACCATGGCTTCCCTCCGGGGGTTGTGAATGCGCTGTTAACATCCACATGCCATGGTCTTTCTTTTTGCTGAAGATCCTGCACACTACCTATTTCAATCGAAAATATAGACAAATTTATCGTAAAAACAGAGCGAGCGGCTTTGGTCTTTTACTTCCAAAGCCGCTCATGCAATATGCGGGCTGGTGCCAAAAGATATGAAACAGCCGCCCTTTGGGGCAAAAATCAATTCCACGTATCCATATGGCGCGGGATGAACGGCCTGGGCGCTGAGGCGCGGAGCCAAGGGCGCCCGCTTTTGCCGGGGATCGGTTCAGACCTGGGGGGCCAGGCGGCCATCACTGTCGCGGGGACGGCGGTCTTCCTTTTTGGGAGGGGTGCGGCTGATGGAGCCGCCGAAGATCAACAAGACGGGGCTGGCTACAAAAATTGAGGAAGCGGGGCCCACAAACACGCCAATGCCCATCATCAGGGCAAAATCATGAATAAGGTCGCCCCCCAGCAGGAACAGGGCGGCGATGACCACCAGGGTGGTGCCGGAGGTCAGGATCGTGCGGGAAAGGGTCTGGTTGATGCTGCGGTTGATGACTGTACCCAAAGGAGAGACAAAATCTCCGCGTAGATTCTCGCGGATGCGGTCGAAAATGATGATGGTGTCATTGAGGGAATAGCCTATGATCGTCAGTAGGGCCGCTATGATGGTCAGATCGAACTCCTTGTCCAGCAGGGAAAAGCAGCCCACGGCCACCAGCACGTCGTGGAGCATGGAGACAATGGCCCCCAGAGCGTAAACCAGTTTGAGCTTCCAGCAGAGGATAATGGTGATGACCACGGCCACGGGGATCAGAAAAAATTTACCCAGGCCCGCCAGTCCAAGGGCATAGGTGGCCGCCCCGAGCAGCCCGGCCATGCAGGCGGCGGTGAACCAGCGGTGTTCAAAGCGTCCGGAAATATAGACAGAAACCAGGAGGATGGAAAGATAGAGAGCCTCCAGAGCCTTGCCGCGCAGATCCGCTCCCACCTTGGGGCCGACCATTTCCAGACGTGAAATTTCATAGACCCGGTCTTTCAGGGCGGTGTCCAGAACTTCTCTCACCAGGGCGGAAGGGGAAGAGGCTTCTTCCCGGACGCTGGAGATGCGCAGAAGGTAGCCTCTTCCATCGTCGCCGATTTCCTGGACCACCAGCCCCGGCAGACCGGTCCCGGCCAGGGAGTCCTTCAGCTCTTCGGCGGACAAGGGAGCCTTAAAATGGATCTGGGCGGTAACGCCGCCGGCAAAGTCAATGCCGTAGCGGAGACCGCCCTTGAGGGCCAGGGAGCAGACACCGGCCAGGATAAGCAGGATGGAAACGGCATAGGATATTTTGCGGAAGCCGACGAAATTGATATTCAAATCTGCGGGGATAAGATGCAGTCCCATAATTTTGCCCTGTGCGCTTATGGCGGCGGCGCTCCGCGCTCCGCCGCCGGATCTGTTTCCAAGTGAAATTGATCAAATGCTGAGAGCGCGGCCGGGTTTCCCCTGCCAGAGATCGAAAATAATGCGGGAAACAAAGACGGCTGTGAACATGGAGGCCACTATGCCCAGGGTCAGGGTGACGGCAAAGCCCCGGACAGGGCCGGTGCCGAACTGGTAAAGAATGGCGGCGGCCAGGATAGTGGTCAGGTTGGAATCCACAATGGCCACCATGGCGTGGGAAAAGCCGGCATCCACAGCGGCCAGGGGGGTGTAGCCCTTGCGGAGTTCCTCCCGGATGCGTTCAAAGATCAGGACATTGGCGTCAACGGCCATTCCCAGGGTCAGGACGATGCCGGCAATGCCCGGCAGGGTCAGGGTGGCGCCCAGCAGGGCCATTCCGGCAAAAATGAGGGCGATATCCAGAAGGAGCATAATATCGGCCACAAGACCGGAAAATCCGTAATATGCCAGCATAAACAGGAGGACGGCAACGCCTCCCACGCCGGCGGCCAGGATGCCCTTGTCAATGGATTCCTGCCCAAGGGAAGGACCAACGGTGCGCTCCTCCAGAACGCTGACCGGAGCGGGCAGAGAACCGGCGCGCAGAACCAGGGCCAAGTCGTTGGCCTGGGGCTGGGTGAATCCGCCGCTAATCCATGCCTCGCCGAGAATCTCTCCCTTGATGACCGGGGCTGAATGGACTTTACCGTCCAGGACAATCGCCAGGCGGCGGCCCTTATTGTCCCGGGTCAGGCGTCCGAAAATCTCGCTGCCCTGGCGGTTGAAGGAAACGCTGACGCCCAGAGAGCCGTCGGAGGAGTCGTAGCGGGGAACGGCGTTGGTAATGTACTCCCCGGTCAGGGAGGCCATATTCTCCACCACCAGGGCTTCACCGGGGGGGCCGCCCTTCTCCCTCTCCATCGTGAGAACGCTGACATCCGCGGGCAGGACGCGGGCGGCGGGATCCAGATCGCTCCGCACCAGGCGGAATTCCAGGTGCGCGGTCCTGCCGATGATGGCCACGGCCCGCCTGGGGTCATCCAGTCCGGGAAGCTGGATTGTAATGCGGTTCTGGCCCTGCTGCCTGCGCACATCCGGCTCGGCCACGCCGAACTGGTCAATACGGTTGCGGATAACGGCCAGAGCCTGCTCAACAGTCATATCAGCCAGTTCCGAACGGGCTTCGGAGGTGAACTCCAGCATATAGCGAACCCTGCCGTCCGCCTGGGCCTGGGCCGACACAGTCCGGATCTGATCGAACCCGGCGATAAGAGCGTCCATATCCGGCTGTCTGCCGGGCGCGGCCAGAACAAACTCCAGTCTGGCGTCGCCCACGGGACGGGGGCGGGTCATCAGCAGCCCGGAATCCACGGCCTCGCTCATGATATCCTGCCCCGTCCGCGCCAGGGAGGACGCCAGAGCCTTTTCCACCTCCACTCCCAGAGTCAGTTGAATTCCCCCCTTCAGATCCAGACCCAGATTGACCCTGGTGTCAGGCAGAAACCAGGGCGTCCGGGCGGCGGAACCGGCGCCGGAGCGCACCTCCAGAATGGCCGGCAGCAAAAGGACAGCCGCCGCCAGAAAAACGCAGAGCGTAAGCCCTATACGCCAGACAAGGCCGCGTCGCATGGAGTCCCCCGGCAAAAAAGGACATGGGCGGAAAAACGGACAAGGTACAAAGAGGCAGACCAAGCCTGCCTCTTGCAACGGCGCGTAGAAACAGCCGGACTATTTATCCGTGTCGCGCGCGCCGGCATCTGTTTCCGCCTTTTTCGCGTCTTTTTTGCCCTTCCGCTCTTTCTCCCTGGGGGCGGGAGCGCTGGAAGGCACGGAAACAACGGAGCTGCGCAGAATTTTGACCTTGGTTTCGCCCAGATCCAGAATCAGGGTTTTGTCTTCAAGATCCACCACCCGGCCGAACAGGCCGCTGCCGGTAACGACCTCGTCGCCCCGGCGCAGGGCTTCCAACATGGCTTTCTGCTCCTTAGCCCGCTTCTGTTGCGGACGGATGAGCAAAAAATAAAAAACGGCGAAAATAAGGGCAAGGGAGCCGAAGGTCGACCAGGTTTGGGCCTCTCCCCCCGGACCCGGTGCCATGGCATAGGCGACTGTAGTCCAGAACATGCGTCCTCCAGAGTAGATAGGGCGTCTTGTCGCGTTGCGAAAACCATGACTTCATATCCGCTCCGGAGAAAAGAGGCAATGCTTTTTTCCGGCCTTCCGCCGGGATTGCGCGGCCTCCGCCCGAATCGGCGGTTGCGGTCGGGGAGGAAATTATGTAGGCTTCCTGCTCGCCCGCTGAAGGGCGCGTCGCACAAGCAAAAATACTCCGGCGGGGAGCGCGATGTCGTTTACAAAAACCAGCACCAGCTTCACCCGGTACCGCCTCGCCGAACCTGTTCCGGCTTCCCTCTGGCCGGAAGTTCCGGACAGGCTCCGGCGTTTCGCCTTTCAGGACATTGACGATTTGCCCGAAGAGCGGTCCTTCGGCTGGACCGCCTTTGAGGACATGCTGGACACCCTCTGGCACCGCCACCCGGCGGACAAGGGAGCCTACCTGGCCTTTTCCCTGCGGCTGGACACGCGCCGCGTACCCCCAGGGGTCATCAAAAAACATGTGGCCGTAGCTTTGCGCAAGGAAGAAGACGCCCTGCACGCCCAGGGGAAAAAGTTTATTGCCAGGGAGAGAAAAAAAGAAATCCGGGAGCAGGTTGTGCTGCGCCTGCGCCAGCGTTTTCTGCCCATACCGGCCCAGTTCGAGGTTGTCTGGAACACGGCCGCCTCCACCCTCCTGTTCACCTCCACGCAACAGAAAATGCGGGATATGTTTGAAGAGCTCTTTGTCCGCACCTTCGACCTGCACCTGACCTCCCTTACGCCCTATGAACTGGCCGCGGGCCTCCTGCCCGATGCGGTCCCCCTGGAACTTCTGGAGCCCACGCGCTTTGCCTGATCCGCCATGAACGACGCCCCCTATCTCGGCCAGACCACCGATCTCATCCTAGGCCAGGAATTTCTTACCTGGCTCTGGTTTTACAGCGCCACCAACGGCTCATTTCAGGACGCCTCGGGCCGGCCCTTCACCGTAAGCATGGAGCAGCGCATAGTTGTCCAGGGCGGCGAAGGATCCCATGTGGAAACCGCCAGCGTATCCGGCCTGGACTCGGAACTGCGGGAGGCCCGCCTGGGCCTGACGATGGGCAAAAAGGTCACCCGCGCCCTCCTCCGCCTGGAACGGGAGCCGGAGGAGTGGCAGGTCAGCCTGAAAGCGGCGGACTTTGCCTGCAGCGGCCTAAAGACACCCCCTGTTGACCGGGAAGGCGGGGACGACGAGGCCCGACTGTTGGAAAAGATCTCCCTGGTGGAAGGCTTTCTGGAACTTCTGGATGCGGCCTACGAGCGCTTTCTGCGCATCCGTCTGGACAGTGGCTGGCCGGAGGAAGTCCGGCGCCTGCGACAGTGGATGGATAGCTGATGGCGGCAGTCCTGATCCGCAAATGCCTCTGGCTGTCAGCCGTCTTTCTGGGCATCACCCTCATCAGTTTCACCGTCATCCACCTTGCTCCGGGTTCTCCCACGGATCTGGAAACCACCCTGAATCCCCTGGCGGATCTGGAAGCGGGCAGGCGGCTGGCGGAATTTTACGGTCTGGACAAACCCCTGCCCGAGCAGTACCTGAACTGGCTCAGCCGCCTGGCGCGTCTGGATTTCGGCCTTTCCATGGGTGCGGACGCCCGGCCCGTCATGGAAAAAATCGCCGAACGCCTGCCCCTGACCCTTTGGTTCAACGGCGTCACCCTGGTCCTGACCCTGCTGCTGGCCATACCTCTGGGAGTAGTAGCCGCCCGCCACCAGGACGGGCTTTTTGACAAGGCCACTACCCTCCTGGTCTTCATCGGCTTTGCCATGCCCAGTTTCTGGCTCGCCCTGCTTCTGGCGCTCCATTTTTCCATTGAGCTGCAGTGGCTCCCCCTGTCCGGATTGCAATCCCTGGATTACGCAAGCCTGACCACCGGCGGCAAAATCCTGGACCTGGCCCGCCACCTGGCCCTGCCCGTGTTTGTCGCCACCTTCGGCAGTCTGGCCGGATACTCGCGCTTTGTGCGGGCATCCATCCTGGAGGTGCTGCGCCAGGACTACATTCTTACGGCCCGGGCCAAGGGTCTGCCGGAAAGGCTGGTTCTCTTCCGCCATGCCCTGGGCAATGCCCTGCTGCCCCTCGTTACCCTGCTGGGGCTTTCCCTGCCCGGCCTCATCGGCGGCAGCGTCATTCTGGAATCCATCTTCTCCCTGCCCGGCATGGGCCAGCTCTTTTACAGCGCGGTCATGGCCAGGGACTACCCCCTGATCATGGGTTGCCTGGTCCTTGGAGCTGTTCTGACGCTGGCGGGCAACATTCTGGCCGATGTCTGCTACGGCCTGGCCGATCCGCGCATCCGGGACAGCATCCGCCGCGCGGATTAGCGCAGTTCAACTTTGAAAAAGTTGGACTGCTCTGCAAGGATTTACCTGCGAATCCTTGCCGCGAAATGGTTGCAGGCGAGCCTTGCTCGCCGTTAAGCAACCATCTCAAAGTGAAATTGATCCAGAGCAATTTCACTTTGAAATTGCTCGGCGGCGGGGCGGATGCACCACCGCCTGCCCATGAGGCGCAGGCGAAACCGCGTTTCGCCGTAAGCGCCGAATGGAACGTTTCAAAAGCAAAATGTTCTGGGACGTAGTTCCCTCAAAATAAAAGCGATCTGAAAATGCCGGCTCATCTCTTTACCCCATATCGCCCACGCGGCAAAAATATCATTTTTTTCTTAAGTCTTGCCATTGTGGGAGCAATGTCCCTGGCCGCCCTGTTGGCCCCTGTCCTGTGTACCCACGACCCCCTGGCGGAAAATCTGGACGCCATGCTCCAGGCGCCCTCTGCCGGACATTTCCTCGGCACGGACGCCCTGGGCCGGGATCTCTTTTCGCGTATGCTGTACGGCGCCCGGGTCTCTCTCTGGGTGGGCTTCGTCTCCGTGGGCATATCCCTGGCCATAGGCATCACCCTGGGTCTGGCCGCAGGCTACTTCCGAGGCCTGGTGGATGAATGCGTCATGCGTTTCGTGGATGTAATGCTCTGCTTCCCCTCCTTTTTTCTGATTCTGGCCGTAGTCGCCTTTCTGGAGCCAAGCCTGACCAACATCATGGCGGTTATCGGCCTGACATCCTGGATGAATGCGGCCCGGCTGGTACGGGCGGAAACACTTTCCCTGCGCGAGCGCGAATTTGTCCATGCCGCCCGGCTCTGCGGCGCCTCCTCTCTGTCCATCCTCCTGCGCCATATCCTGCCCAACGCCATCGCCCCCATACCTGTAATGGCCACGCTGGGCGTTGCCGGAGCCATTCTCATTGAATCCTCCCTGTCCTTCCTGGGCATTGGGGTACAATATCCCCTGCCCAGTTGGGGCAATATCCTGCTGGAAGGAAAACAGACCCTGGAAATCGCCTGGTGGCTTTCGCTCTTCCCGGGTCTGGCCATCCTGCTCACAGTCCTCAGCTACAACCTGCTGGGGGAAAGTCTGCGCGACATATTCGATCCCCGGCTGTCACGTTACTGATTTTACGCAAAACGGCTGGCAAAACCCGCCTGCTCCTGTTTCGCGGCAAGGATTCGCAGGCAAATCCTTGCCGAGCGGTCCAACTTTTTCAAAGTTGCACTGCTCCAGTTCCATTTGTAAACTAGCCTAAATAAACAGCGACATATCGCTTTCCTCGGCGTGAGCAAGCATATACGCCGCTCCTCCTAGTTTCACGCCGTCTATCAGTTCATCTTTTGTTATGCCCATAATGTCCATACTCATAGCACAGGCGACTATTTCAACACCGTTGTCCATAGCCTGGCTGAGCAGGCTCTCAAGACTGTCAACATTCTTGGTCTTCATCACACTGCGAATCATCTGCGCGCCGATACCGCCAATATTCATTTTGGACAAGCCAAGTTTCTGACTACCGCGCGGCATCATCTTTGCGAACATTGATGATATGAGATCCTTCTTAACCGCAACTTTTTCGTTTCTGCGCAGAATGTTAAGCCCCCAGAAGGTGAAGAACATACTCGTCTTCCGCCCCATTGCGGCGGATGCGTTCGCCATAATGAACGCCGCAAGCGCCTTGTCGAGGTCGCCGGAGAACACGATGAAATTTTTGCCGTTACCTACGTTGGCAGCGCCAACATTACGGCCGGAAGCGCCTTTGCGGATCCGGGAGACTGAACTGCCTTTTTGCGTACCAGGTTCAGTCCCGAAGAAAGTGTTGCCCGTCCGTCGGCAATACGCCTCCACATCGGAAGCAAAGGCCGGATCGGTGCTGGAAATTGCGATAATATCCCCATCAGCTGCCGATTCAAGAGCATCGGCAAGTTTGACTATCGGTCCTGGACATTGCAAACCACACGCGTTGACAGTGGCAACATTGCCGGCATTCGCGGCGACTTGTGCGGCAGGCGCAAGAGGGCTTTGAGCTGCGGGGTTGCGTTCCAGCGCAGTCTTCCTGGCGCCGCAAGCCGTTGCTGCGGCGACTTTTTTCGCGCCGCCGCCCTGGATTGCGCTCCACACAGAGTAGCCGCCGCTCAGGTTGCGCACATCATAGCCGCTTTGCGACAGAATGCGGCTTGCGATATAACCGCGCGCTCCTCCCTGGCACATAACGTACACCGGCTTGGAGCGATCAATCTCCGTCAGGCGAGAACGGAGCGCATCAAGAGGAATGTTGCTAAACCCGGGAATCGCTCCAAGCGTAAACTCCGCCTCGGTCCGCACGTCCACCAGGGTAACTTGTTTGGCGTCCAAGCCGTCAATGTCGTGCCAGTGGAAATTTTCGACCTTTCCGCTTATCAGGTTTTCAATTACATAGCCCACTATATTGACAGGATCTTTTGCGGAACTGTACGGCGGCGCGTAACACAGTTCCAAATTGGTCAAATCAGCCGCCGTCGCGCCGAACCGGATAGCCGCCGCCAGCACATCGCAGCGTTTGTCCACGCCGTCAACGCCGACGAGTTGCGCTCCGAGTATTCGGCCGCTGTCCGGGTCGAACAGCGTCTTGACCGTAAGATTGAACGCTCCCGGATAGTAGCCCGCGTGGCTTGAGGAAATAGTGTAGCTTTTGTCGTACGTTACTCCAAGTCGCCCGGCAACCTTCTCGTTAAGTCCTGTGGAGGCGACTGTCAGATCAAAAACTCTGACTATGGAGGAACCCTGCGTGCCCGCGTATGCGCTGTTAATGCCGCAGATATTGTCCGCGGCTATTCTTCCCTGTTTGTTGGCTGGACCGGCAAGCGCGACCGCCGACTTTGTCCCCGTGACGAAGTCGGTAATCTCGGCCGCATCGCCCACGGCGTAAATATCCTGGTCCGCTGTCCGCATGCGCTCATCGGTAACGATAAAACCTCGTGGATTGACCGGCAAACCGCACTCCCCTGCAAGCCTGCTCTCCGGGCGGACTCCGGCTGAAAGCAAAAGCATATCGGCGGTGATTTCTCCGTCATCAAGCGTTATTTTCAACGTGCTGCCTGTGTCACTAATTGATTTTACGCCATTTCCCAGGATTAACTCCACTCCATTGTTCCTGATGTGCTTATGTACAGCGCAAGCCATATCGAAATCAAGGGCAGCTATTGCCTGATCTGTAATCTCAATTATTGTAACTTTCAAACCTGCTTTCTGAAAATTCTCAGCCATCTCGATACCGATTGCTCCAGCACCAAGTATCGCTACGGATTGCGGATTTCTACGTTCAATAAAATCCTTTATAGCAAGGCTATCTGGAATATTGCGAAGCGTAAAAACACGCTCGCTGTCCGCTCCGGATATCGACGGCCTAAAGGGAGCGGCTCCTGGAGAGAGAATGAGCTTATCGTAGCTTTCCTCGTAAACCTCATCTTTTTTGATATTCTTCACAATAACGGCTTTGCGCGCCATGTCTATAGACGTTACTTCGCTGAATATGCGTACATCAACATTGAATCGTGCGTTAAAACTTTGCGGAGTTTCAATCATAAGCGCTGACTTGTCGTTAATCTCGCCACCTATGTAATACGGAAGTCCGCAATTGGCAAATGATATGTATTCTCCACGTTCAAAAATTACTATCTCGGCATTTTCATTCAGTCTGCGAAGCCGCGCAGCCGCGGTAGCTCCGCCTGCAACACCTCCAACGATAAGTATTTTCATACTAATACTCCCCTCAATAATATTTTTTTACTGTTGCGGATCATGAATCACTACCGGCGCTCATATATTTCCTCATCTTGACCAGCACTTCACCCATTTCCAGAGGTTTGCCCACATGGTCGTCCATGCCGCACACCCGGCATCTCTCAATATCCTCCCGAAAGACATTGGCGGTCATGGCCACGATGGGTATGGTTCCGGCACGGGGCAGGTTCATGCCCCTGATGCATCTGGTGGCTTCATACCCGTCCATTTCCGGCATGTGGATATCCATGAAAATCATGTCGTACTTCCCCGGGGCAGCGGCGAACATAGCGCAGGCTTCCCTCCCGTTTTCAGCGCTGTCGATAAGCACGCCGGTGTTTTCAAGCAGCGTAATCAATATTTCCCGGTTTATGACCACGTCTTCGGCCAGAAGGAGGCGGTTGCCGGCAAATAACTGTCCTTGCGCGGCGGCCGGGTCAAACCTGTTTCCGCCCTCTTCGGCCTCAGGCGCGGCCGTGCCCTCGATGATGCCGAGCAAATGGTTGGAGGCGTCGCTTATCCTGATCAGGCAATATTTCTTTTTCTCGGGATCAGACGATGCTTGGGCAATGTCCGCCATACCTATGATGGCGTTCATGGGGGTACGTATCTCGTGGCTCATGCGGGCGAGGAATGTGCTTTTACTCAGGCTCTCCTCTTCAGAGCGCACCTTCGCCGCCAGGGAGCGGATGAGCAGATAGCATAGGACCGAGGCCAGAAACAGACCCTGCACGCCCAGCACGGCGGCAAGGGCGAAGACATCGCTGTAGTATCTGATGCGGGGAATGATCACGCCGATATGCCACCCGTTGAAGATCTGGCGGAAGTAGACCACACTGTCGGTTCCGTCCTCGTCGTTGAAGCGCGCGGCCGAAATCTGGTTTGCCGAGGTGAACATTGCGGAGAGGCGGGGATAATCGCCGCCAGCCTCGGACATGCTCTTGCCCAGCAGTACTGATTGCGGTGAACGACAAAGCGCATCTTGTCGTCGATCAGCACGCCGTAGCCGTCGCCCGCGATCTTCTGGTCCCGCACATAGTTGGTGATGCGCGTAAGGCGCAAGTCCATGGTCAGGATGCCGCGAGCCTGGCCGCGCCCGTCAAAAAGTTTCTGGGAGAAGCTGATGCACATGCCGCC
>JAISMK010000032.1 GCA_031276785.1 Desulfovibrio sp.
GTGAAAAAACGCGAAGACACCCATAGAATGGCCGAGGCCAACAAGGCCTTCGCCCATTACCGCTGGTAGCCGGAGCCCGCCGTGCCACGTCAGACCCCTCTTGCCAGACAGCGCAACTTCGGCATAATGGCCCACATTGACGCCGGAAAGACCACCGTTACCGAACGCATCCTGTTCTATACCGGAGTTTCGCACAAGCTGGGAGAAACCCACGAGGGCGAGGCCACCATGGACTGGATGGCTCAGGAACAGGAACGCGGCATTACCATCACCTCCGCCGCCACCACCTGTTTTTGGAAGAATCACCGCCTGAACATCATCGACACCCCCGGACATGTGGACTTCACCATGGAGGTGGAACGATCCCTGCGCGTCCTGGACGGGGCCGTGGCCGTCTTCGACGCCGTAGCCGGGGTGGAGCCCCAGTCGGAAACCGTCTGGCGGCAGGCCAACCGTTACGAGGTGCCGCGCATCTGCTTTGTCAACAAAATGGATAGAATCGGCGCTGATTTCTCCCGTTGCCTGGACATGATCCGCGACCGCCTGAAGGCCAAGCCCGTGCCCCTGCAACTGCCCATAGGCGCGGAGGACAAATTTGAAGGGGTGGTGGACCTCATCACCGGCAAGGCCGTCATCTTTGACAAGGCCAGCAAAGGCGCGGAATTCACCCTTTCCGAGGTGCCCGCCTCTCTGGAGGAAGCCTGTTCAGCCATGCGCGCCACCCTGCTGGATGCCGTGGCCGAAGAGGACGAGGCCCTTCTGGAAAAATACCTCGCCGGGGAACCTCTGGCGGAGGAAGATATCCGCCTGTGCATCCGCAGGGCCACCATCGCCCGGAACATTGTTCCCGTCCTCTGCGGCTCCGCCTTCCGCAATATGGGCGTGCAGCCTCTGCTGGACGCCGTGGTCTCCTACCTCCCCTCCCCTTTGGACATCCGGCAGATGCAAGGCGTGCATCCGGACAACGAGGAAGAAATCATAATCTGCCGCAGCGATGATGCCGAGCCTCTGGCGGGGCTTGTCTTCAAGCTGTTTTCCGACCCGTACATAGGGCACCTCTCTTTTTTCCGCCTGTATTCCGGAGTCATGGAATCCGGCCAGACGGTCTACAACACAAATACAGGCAAAAAGGAGCGCATCGGCCGCCTGCTCCAGATGCACGCCAACAAGCGCGAGGACATCAAGTGGGCCGGAGCCGGGGATATTGTGGCTCTGGTGGGCCTCAAGCAGGTTTCCACCGGTGATACCATCTGCGACCCAGCGCGGCCCGTGCGCCTGGAATCCCTGGACATTCCGGAGCCGGTCATTGAAGTGGCCATTGAACCCAAGACCAAGGGCGACCGCGACGCCCTTTCCGCCGCTCTGAATAAGCTGGCCAAGGAAGATCCCTCCTTCCGGGTCAAGGGCGACGAGGAAACGGGCCAGACCCTCATTGCCGGCATGGGCGAGCTGCATCTGGAAATAATCGTGGACCGCCTGACCCGCGAATTCAACGTCAACGCCAATGTGGGCAAGCCGCAGGTGGCCTACCGCGAAACCATCTCCCGGCCGGCGGGCGCGGACATGAAGCACGTCAAGCAGTCCGGCGGGCGCGGCCAGTACGGCCATGTGGTCATCGAAATTGAACCCAACCCGGAAAAAGGCTACGAATTCGTCAACAGCATCACTGGCGGAGTTATTCCCAAGGAATATATTCCCCCTGTGGACAAGGGCATCCAGGACGCTCTGCGTAGCGGAATTCTGGCCGGTTTCCCCACAGTGGACGTCAAAGTCAATTTGATCTTCGGCTCCTTCCACGATGTGGACTCCTCGGAACAGGCCTTCTACATCGCGGGTTCCATGGCCGTCAAAGAAGCCCTGACCAAGGCCGGCCCTCTGCTGCTGGAGCCTATAATGGATGTGGAAGTGGTCACCCCAGATGAATATGTGGGAGATGTCATGGGCGATTTGAACAGCCGCCGGGGACGCGTCCAGAGCATGGAGGCCCGCGTGGGCTCGCAGTCCGTGCGCGCCCTGGTCCCCCTTTCGGCCATGTTCGGTTACGCCACGGATTTGCGCTCCCGCACCCAGGGCCGGGCCACCTTCACCATGCAGTTCCACCACTATGAACGGGTGCCCCAGCAACTGGCCGACGAGATCATCAAAAAGAAGTTCTGATTTCTTCCCCCAGAGCAATTCAGTAAGGAAACGAGTGAAGCGCTCTGATAAGGATTTGCAAGCAAATCCTTGCCGCGAAACAGGAGCAGACAGGCTTTGCGCGCTGTAAGCGAACTGTTTCAAGCGTTAATTGCTATAAGAAAAGGCGGCCGGGGCGGAAGCCATGGCGCGGAAAACCACCTTCATCAATGCCCTGGCTCTTGGCGACGAAGTGGCCGAGGTCTTCCTTCTGGCCGAGGCCCAGCAGTTGCAGGCCCGCAACGGGCCATACTGGCGCCTGGAATTCCGCGACTCCGGCGGGATCATCGGTGGCAAAATTTGGCATCCCCAGAGTCTGGCCTTTCCGGACCTGACGCCAGGACGCATGGTCTTTGTCCAGGCCCGCGTTTCCCGCTACCGCGACAGGCTTGAGCTGAGCATCGATTCCTTGCGCCCCCTGGCGGAAGAGGAAACGGCAGCCCTGGATCTGGCGGACTTTCTACCGGCCAGCCCCCACAATCCTGCGGCCATGTTGGAGGAACTGCGCCTCCTGGGCGAAAGCGTCCTGGTCCATGCGCCCTGGAAAGCTCTGCTGGCCTCCCTGCTGGAGGATGAAAATCTGCGTAGCGGTCTGCTCTCGGCCCCGGCGGCAAAATCCCTGCACCACGCCTATGCGGGCGGGCTTCTGGAACACACCCTGTCCGTAACCCGCCTCTGTATGGCCCTGGCCGACCTGTACGCCGGGCTGGACCGCCAGATCCTCTTCCTGGGGGCCGTGTGCCACGACTTGGGCAAGATCCGGGAACTCTCCTCCGGCCTGAACGCGGACTATACCCAGGCCGGCCGCCTCATCGGCCACATCTGCCTGGGCCTTGACATGCTGGCCCCGCATCTGGACGCCTCCGGCCTGGAAGAGCCGCTCAGGGAACATTTACGGCATATCATCCTCAGCCACCACGGCCTGCGCGAATTCGGCTCTCCCGTCCTACCGGCCACGGCCGAGGCTTTGATGCTGCACTACGCGGACAACATAGACGCCAAGCTGCACCAGATGGACGCCGCCCTGGCCGGCCTGCCCCCGGAGGTCTCCGGCTGGTCCCCCTTCGCGCCGGGACTGGATCGCTTTCTCTTCCGTCCCGTCCATACCCCGCAGGAACGCGCCGCTCCCTCTCCACCCGGATCCCCGGCCGCCGCGGCAGCCCGGCAGACTCCGGCCGCCCCGGCGACGCCTCCGCGGGAATCCGCCTCCCTCGCCGCCCGCCCCCAGCCCCTGACCCTGCTCGGATCATGTTCCTCTCCTTTGAAGGGATAGAAGGCGCCGGCAAGGGCACGGCCCTTGAGCGCACCCGCCGCTGGATGGCCGGACGGGGACTGCGCGTTGTCCTGACTCTGGAACCAGGAGGCAGCGCTCTGGGCCGCGAACTGCGCGCCTGCCTGCTGAACGCCGACAGACGCATCGCCCCCGAGGCCGAGCTTTTTCTCTATCTGGCGGATCGCGCCCAGCATGTGCGGGAGGTCATCCGGCCGGCTCTGGACCGGGGAGAAGTGGTTCTTTCCGACCGCTACGCCGATTCCACCATAGTCTACCAGGGCAGCGGGCGGGGACTGAACCTTAAGGTTCTGGCCGGCCTGAACCGCCTAGCCGTGGACGGCCTCTGGCCGGACCTGACCTTTCTTCTGGATCTGCCTCCGGAAATGGGGCTGGAACGCGCCCGCGCCCGCAACAAAGCTCTGGGCCTTGAAATACGTGAAGGACGCTTTGAAGCCGAAAGCCTGGACTTTCACCGCCGCGTCCGCCAGGGCTACCTGGCATGGGCCGCGCGGCAGCCCCGCTTCCGTGTGCTGGACGCCAGCCGTCCGCCGGAGGAGGTTTTTCAGGAGATCCGCCGTATTCTGGAACCCCTGCTGCCCCCCGCCTCCGGGGGATGAAGGCCGGGGAAGGAAAAGCCGGACACCCGGCACTGCCGTTACCGTTGCTTCCTTTCAGACCTGGCGGGGTTTGCGGCGTAACCGCCGTCCGGCTCTTCCTCCCTTCCCATAGCCGGAAACCTGCGCGGGGTCAAGCCGGAGACGGAGGCGGACCCAAAGGAGAAGCCTGTGCGCATCGCCCTGATCCACTACTGGCTTGTCGCCATGCGCGGCGGCGAGCGAGTGCTGGAAAGCCTCTGCCGCCTATTTCCCCAGGCCGATATTTTCACCCATGTCTGCGCGCCTCAAAATCTCTCGCCCCTGCTCCGCAGCCGGACCATCAGGACCAGCTTCATCCGGAAGCTGCCCTTCAGCGCCCGTCTGTACCAGAGATATCTGCCCCTCATGCCCCTGGCGCTGGAGCAGCTTGACCTGCGCGGCTACGATCTGGTCATCAGCTCAGAGTCCGGGCCGGCCAAAGGGGTGCTCACCCATGCCGGAACGCCCCATATCTGTTACTGCCACACGCCCATGCGCTATCTCTGGGATTTTTATCAGGACTACCTGGAGAGAGCCGGACCTGTGACCCGCCTGCTCATGCGCCCCCTGTTCCACCGCCTGCGCCTTTGGGATGTCCTGTCCGCCAACCGGGTGGATGTCTTTGTCGCCAATTCCCGATATGTCGCCCGCCGCATCGCCCGCCTTTACAGGCGCGAGGCCGAGGTTATCCATCCGCCAGTGGAGGTGGATCTCTTCCGCCCCAAGGGAGAACCCCGGCCGGCCAAGGCCGGCGCCCCCTGCCTCTGCCTGGGTGAACTGACGGGATACAAGCGTGTGGATCTGGCGGTGGAAGCCTTCACCCGCATGAAAAAACCGCTTCTGGTCATCGGCCGGGGGCCGGAGGAAGCCCGCCTGCGTTCCCTGGCCGGGCCCAATGTCACCTTCCTGGGCACTCTGAGCCGCGAAGCCGTCGTCCGGCAGGTGCAGTGCTGCAAGGCCCTGATCTTTCCCGGCGAGGAGGATTTCGGCATCGTCCCGGTGGAGGCCATGGCCGCCGGCAAACCCGTTATCGCCTATGCCCGGGGTGGGGCGCTGGAAACAGTGCGCGAGGGGACCACCGGCCTCTTTTTTCAGGAACAGAACGCGCAATGCCTGCAAGACGCTGTGAACAGGCTGGAATCAACGGCCTTTGATCCGGAGGCCATAATCCGCCACGCCTCCTTTTTCTCCGAGGAGGCCTTTGCCGGGGCCTTCACGGATCTGGTGCGGCGGGTGACGGCCGCCGGGACAATTACATTTTGAAATTGTCCCGGGGAAATTCTTCCCGGAAGCCGGAATCATACCCCGTTGCAGATGTTGACGGGCCTTCCCTCTAAAAACGACTTGACGTTGTTGAAGGCAATTTCCATGAGACGGCCGCGCGCCTCCACCGTGGCCCAGGCCACATGGGGAGTCAGGAGGCAACGGGGTTCCGCGCGCAGGGGATTGGCATCGGGCATGGGCTCGCGGGAAACCACATCCAGCCCCGCTCCGGCCAGCCGCCCCGCCCTCAGCGCCGCGGCCAGATCCGCCTCCACCACCAGATCCCCCCGCGCGGTATTGATCAGAAAGGCCGTGGGCTTCATCAGGGAGAGCAGGCGCGCGTCGACCATGCCGGTATTTTCCGGAGTCAGGGGGCAATGCAGGGAAACAATGTCCGCGCGGGCGAACAGATCCTCCAGGGAAACAAAGGCAAAGGGGGCATAGTCCGGAACGGGCCGGGGCCGCGGAGCATAGGCCAGAACCTCCATGCCGAACTGGTGGGCCAGGGAGGCGGTTCTGCCGCCGATGGCCCCGAAGCCGACCACGCCTAAGACCTTGCCCGCCAATTCCCTGAGGGGCGTATGCCAGAAGCTGAAACGCGCGCCCCTCCCCCATTCTCCCTCCCGGACACGGGCGGAAAGATCGCAGATCTGGGAGCAGAGAGCCAGAATCAGGGCAAAGGTGTGCTGGGCCACGGATGCGCTGGAATACTCCGGCACATTGCAGACCGGAATGCCCCGCGCGGCCGCCGCCGCGACATCCACAACGTTGTAGCCTGTGGCCAGAACTCCGATGCAGCGCAGAGCCGGAGCGGAGGCAATGGTCCCGGCGCTCAGGGGCGTCTTGTTGGTGAGGACTATGTCCGCCTCGCGCAGCCGGGGAGGTATATCTTCCGGACGGCTGAAATCGTGTAAAGTCACTTCCCCCAGGGAAGAAAAGTCCGGCCAGGGAATGTCCCCGCCAATGGTGGCCGCATCCAGAAAAACAAGGCGTGGTCTTCTGTTCATCTCCGTCTCCTTCGCGCCTGCGCTCTGTCCGGCTTGCGGGCAGGCGGCGCGTCCTGCCGGCGAAACACAAAAAGCCGGGCTTTTCCTCTGTGGACAAGTGGGGTACAAGGGCGCATGGTTTCTTCCCCGTCCTCCCGCCCCCGCATCTGGTGTACCCTGGACGCCTTTGTGGAAGGCGGATCCATTCTCGGCCGCAGGGTGGCCAACTCCACCTTCCTGCGCGCCCTCCTGCGGGCGGACCCATTTGACGGCTATCACTTCTTCCTGCCCGGCACGCCAGACGGCGAGGCTCTGTCCCGCTGGCTTGAGGAACACTTTCCCGCCCTGTTGCGCCGGGGGGCCATCCATATCAAGCAGCGGACGCACCTGGACAGACATCTGGCCACAGTGCGCTATCACTGCCTGCACCTCTCCGATCCCGTCTCCCACTACACCCAGGCGGCCCAACTGCGCAACGCCCTGGCCCCCTTTCTCTTCCCCCTCACCGGAACCACCCATTCCCTAAGCTACGCCCGCTTCATGCCGGAATACGCCCGCCACCTCTGGCCCGGGGTTTCCCCGCGCGATGCCATCCTGGCCACCTCCGAAAGTGCCCGCCAGGTTCTGAATACCATCTTTTCCGACCTGCGCCGCGCCTACGGTCTGGACCCAACGGATTTCCCCTCCCCACGCGCCGTCCTGCTGCCTCTGGGCGTGGAACGGGAGGATCTGCCCGATGTTGGGGAAAGGTGGGAAAACGGTCCTTCTCCAGGCCGGGCCATGCGCGACCGCCTGAATCTCGGGGAGGAGGTCGTCTTTCTCTGTCTGGCCCGTCTGAGTCCCTATTCCAAAATGGACGCGCTGCCTCTTTTCTCCGCCCTGCGCCGGGCCGAATCCCTGGGCCTGCCTCCCGACCGTTGCGCCCTGATTCTGGCCGGATGGGCCGAGGAAGGGGACGCGCTGCCCGAAGCTCTTCTGGACTACGCCGCCGGCATGGGCCTGCGCGCCCGGCTTTTCCCGCGTCCCGGCAACGAGGAACGGCGCGCCCTATATGCCGCCGCCGATGTCTTTGTCTCGCCCTCGGACAATATCCAGGAAACATTCGGCCTGACCGTGGCCGAAGCGGGGGGCGCATCCCTTCCGGTTATCGCCTCGGACTTCGACGGCTACCGCGATATCGTCGTCCACGGCGAAACCGGCCTGCTCATTCCCACCATCGGCTTTGCCCAGACCACGGAAACCGAGCTGCGATCCCTGTTCTGGTTCGACAACCAGTATCATCTCGCCCTTGCCCAGCAGACCGTCGTGGAGCCCGCCGCCCTGGCCGCCGCCCTGGCCCGCCTGGGAACCGACGCCGCCTTGCGCCGGCGCCTGGGTCTGGCCGCCCGCGAACGCGTTCTGCGCCTCTATGCCTGGGACCAGATCATAACCCGCATGGTCGACCTGTGGGACGAACTTGCCGCTCTGCCTCTCTCCCCGGAAGAGGAAAGCCGCATCCGCGCCGCCGTCCACCCCCTGCGCATGTCCTTTGCCCGCTCCTTTCAGGCTCACTTCAGCCGGACCCTTGGCCCGGAAACCCTGGCCGGCTTGACCCTGCGCGCCACGGCGGCCGGCGCCGCCCTGTACCGCGAAGTCCTGCCTCTGCCGCAATACGCCGGCATGGAACACCTTCTGGACAAAAATTCCCTCCACCGCATGCTCCTGGCCGCGCGCAAACCCATCCCGGCAGCCCTCCTCCTGGATCGCCTGGCCGCCTCCCTGGCCGAAGCCCTTCCCCACATGCCTCCGCCTCTGCTGCAGGAACGCGCCTCCTTCTCCCTGCTCTGGGCTCTCAAACACGACTACCTGGAGCAGGCCTAGCGTCTGATTGCAAAAAAAACGATAACTTTTCAACGTCAACCGTTATAACAGGGATGAAAGGAATCTGATGCGGCTTGCCTTTTGCAACTCCACCCGCCGCTGGGGCGGGGTGAAAACCTGGACCATTGAATTTGCCGCCGCCCTGCAGGCCCGGGGACACGAAATTCTGCTCTTCGGCCGGGACCCGATCTTTCTCGACCGCGCCCAGGACAAAGGGATCCGCGCCATTGCCGTGAATTTCGGCCCGGACTTCAATCCCCGGACCATAGCCTTTTTTTTCCGTTTCTTCCGCAAGACCGGCACTGAGGCCGTGCTGATCAATGTGAGCAAAGAACTGCGCTCGGCCGGCGTAGCCGCGCGGCTGCTCGGCCTGCCCCTGGTGCAGCGCGTCGGCCTGCCCGAGGATCTGGAAAACTCCCTCCTGCCCCGCCTGCTCCATCATCTGCTGCGGCCGCACTACCTCGCCCCCTGCCGCTATGTGCGCGACGGCATACATAAAAAAATGCCCTTTCTCCGGCCGGAGGAAAGTTCCTTCATCTATTCCGCCAAGGACCCTCTGGGGGGGGGCGGGCGGGGGGGCGGGGGGGGGCGGGGGGGGCGGGGGGGGGGGGGGGGGG
>JAISMK010000047.1 GCA_031276785.1 Desulfovibrio sp.
CAGTTCCAGCTCAATGCCGTACAGGCTGAAGACGGCGTCCGGGCGCCAGATGCCGCTCATGAGGACGGCGCCGACAATGCAGGCCAGCAGGGGAAAGTTGATGAGGCCTTCCAGGCCGATTTTTTCCCCGCTGGGGGAGGGGTTGGCGGGCTTGCCCTCCCTGGCGTAGAGGGCGGTGTCCAGAATAAAATACAGAACCAGCAGAGCGGAGGAAAGGAAGAGCAGCAGCGGCAGCAGATGGCCCAGAGTCCAGAAGAAATCAACGCCTTGCAGGAAGCCGAGGAACAGCGGGGGATCGCCCAGAGGGGTGAGGCAACCGCCGATATTGGCCACCAGAAAGATGCAGAAGACCACGGTGTGGATCTTGTAGCGGCGGTGGGCGTTGGCCCGTAGCAGAGGACGGATTAGGAGCATGGCCGCCCCTGTTGTTCCCATCCAGCTTGCCAGCATGGTTCCGACCAGCAGGATGCAGGTGTTCACCAGAGGCGTTCCCGCCAGGGTGCCCTTGAGGCGGATGCCTCCGGCCACGGTGAACAGGGCGAAGAGCAGAATGATGAAGGGGAAATACTCCAGCAGCATGGTGTGGAGGAATTCATACAGGGCGAAGTCGGCGCCGTAGGCGGCAACAAAGGGGGCAATAACGGCCAGAGCCCAGAAAGCGGAGACCTTGCCGAAGTTATGCTCCCAGAAATGGGGGACGGTCAGGGGGCAGACGGCTATGGACAACAGCATGCAGACAAAGGGCAGTACCCAGATGGCCCCGATTTCCTTGCCGAAGGCCAGGCTCAGTTCGTGCAGGTCGGAACACTCTCCGGCCGCCGGAAAGAGAAGCGGGGCAAGAACGCCCGCCAGCAGGGGCAGAACGGTGAACCGGGACGGAAGAGACATCGCGGGCCTCCTTGCGGCGGGAACAGTTTTCGTAGCGGGATGGCGGTAAGGCAGCCAGGGCGGAAAAACAGGGAGCATCATAGCCCTTTTCCCCTGTCTTCACAAGCATTGTTCCCGCCGGAGCCAGGGCGATTTCATCCCGCAAGAGGGATGAGGTTGCGCAGGCGCAGGGCCGGAGGTCCCTGGGCGCGTTTGAAGGCGGAACCCCGCACCAGTTCCAGCACCCGGCGCACTGTGTCCGCGTCATGTCCGGCGGCGCGCAGGGCGGCCTCTTCCATGCCCCGTTCCAGATGATCCGCCAGGATGGGATCCAGGACGCCATACGGGGGAAGGGCGTCTTCGTCCTTCTGGCCGGAGTACAGTTCCGCCGAAGGGGCGCGGGTCAGGATGATCTCCGGTATGCGGAACCGCCCTTTGCGCTCATTCAGGCGGCGGCACAGGGCGTAGACCTCGCCCTTGTAGAGATCGCCGATAACGGCCAGAGCGCCGCAACTGTCCCCGTACAGGGTGCAGTAGCCCACGGAACCTTCGGACTTGTTGCCTGTATTCAGTAGTAAATATCCAAATTTATTGGATAAGGCCATCAGCAGCGTGGCCCGGATGCGCGCCTGGAGGTTGTCTTCGGTAACATCCGCCTCCCGCCCGGCAAAGGCCGGAGCCAGGGCTTCATCAAAGGCTTCCATCACCGGAGCGATGGGAATGGTCAGGGTGCGGATGTCCAGCTCCAGGGCCAGATCCGTGGCCGCGTCCACACTCTCCTGCGTGGTGTAGGGCGAAGGCATGAGGACGCCCAGCACATTCGCCGCTCCCAGGGCCTCCACAGCCGCGGCTGTGACCAGGGCGGAATCCACGCCGCCGGAAATGCCCGTCAGCGCTGTTCCGCGTCCGTGGGCGCGCACAAAGTCCCGCACCCCGGACACCATTTTTTCCCAGACCACGTCCGCGGCCAGGGGAGACAGAGTTACCGCCGGAAGCTGGTTGTTCATAGCGTTCCCCTAGAGCATTTACACTTTGATATCGCGCATCACAGTTTCTCCTGATCCGCGTCCGCTCCGGCGCTTAACAGCGCAAGCAAATTGCGCTTACGCCTTCGCGGCAAGGATTTGCGGGCAAATCCTTGCGGAGCGGTCCAACTTTTCAAAGTTAAACCGCTCTAAGCCCCGCCCAGATAGGCGGCCTTGATTTCCGGGCTTCGCAGCAGGTCCGCCCCTGTGCCCTCGGCCACAATCTCGCCCGTATCCAGCACATAGCCCCGATCCGCCATATTCAGGGCCAGGCGGGCATTCTGCTCCACCACCACAATGGTCAGGCCCTCCTCATTCAGTTTTTTCAGGGTGCGGAACATTTCATACATGAGCAGGGCAGCAAGGCCCATGGTAGGCTCGTCCAGAAGCAGCTCCGAACACTTGCTCATCAAGGCCCGGCCCACGGCCAGCATCTGCTGCTCACCTCCGGAGAGGGTATCGCTACGCTGTTTCATGCGTTCCGCAAGGCGGGGGAAGATGCCGCAAACATGGTCCAAATCCCGGCGGGAATCGCCAGGGTTGCTCCAGGAGGCCAGAGTGAGGTTTTCCAGCACAGTGAGGTTGCCGAAGATCTGCCGCCCCTCCGGAACCAGAGTCATTCTGAGTTTGCCCACCACATTGTGGGCCTCGGTGTTCAGGATGGATTCCCCGTTGAAGAGGATATCCCCGTCCGTCACAATGGGGGATTCCGGCGGCTTGAGGCGCATCAGAGCCTTCAGGGTCGTGGACTTGCCGGCGCCGTTGGAGCCGATGAGGGTGACGATTTCCCCCCGCTCCACATGGAAGGAGATGCCGTGCAGGGCCTCTATCTTGCCATAGGCCGCCTTCAAATTTGTTACGCTGAGCATCAGAGTGTATCGTCTCCCAGGTAGGCATTGATCACCGCGGGGTTGGCCTGGATTTCCGCCGGGGTGCCCGTGGCGATGGTCCGCCCGAAATCGATGACGGCCAGCCGCTGGCAAAGGGACATGACCACCTTCATCTGGTGTTCAATCATCCAGATGCAGATGTGGAACTGATCGTAAATCCAGCGGATGTGCTTGATCAGTCCGTCCACATCGGCGGAATTCAGGCCGGCGGCCGGCTCGTCCAGAAGCAGCAGGCGGGGGCTTGTGGACAGCGCCCTGGCCAGCTCCACCCGGCGCTGCAGACCGTAGGGGAGATTTTTGGGCAGTTCCTCCACATAGTCCGTGAGGCTCATTATTTCCAGCACCTCCCGGGATTTTTTTTCCACGCTTTTTTCTGTGCGCAGATAGCGCCTAGAACGCCACACGGCGTCCCAGAGGCCGTATCCCAGCCAATGGGATTGGGCGAGGCGGATGTTGTCCAGCACGGTCATATCGTTCCACAGCCGGATGTTCTGAAAGGTCCGGGCCATGCCCATTCCCGCCACCTGGTGCGGCCTGAGGCCGCGGGTGGGCCTGCCGTTGAAGACAATGGCGCCTTCCGTGGGGGTGTAGAAGCCGGAAACCAGATTGAAGACCGTTGTCTTGCCCGCCCCGTTGGGACCGATCAGGCCGACAAGGTCATGTTCTTCCAGGGCGGCGGTGAAATTGGTCAGGGCCTGCAGGCCGCCGAAGCGTTGAGTTAGGCCCAGGATTTCCAGAAGGGGCACAAATGTCTCCTTGCCTTCTTGGCCGCCCGGGCGAGCGGCCCGCGCGGCGGAGAATCAGAGAATTTCCCGCCTTAAACGCTTCGCTGCGCTGGATCTACTTGAATGAGACCCAGCGTTTCAGACGCGGGAAGACATGCGTCAATTCCTTGTTGCCCAGCAGCCCTTCCGGCCGGAACTGCATGAGCAGGATCAGGATCAGGGGGATGATCACCCATTTCCAGATCTGGCTCAATTCAAAGGCGGCCGGCAGCAGCCCGCCCGCGTGGAGCAAATCGTTCACGGCCGGAATGATGAAACGCAGCGACTCCACCATGAGGGTGAAGGCTATTGCGGCCAGGACCACCCCGGAAAGGGATCCCATGCCGCCCAGGTAGACCATGACCAGCCCTTCGGTGGACTTCAGGATATTGAAAGCCTGGGCGTTCACATAGCCGTAGACGTGGGCGTACAGGGCGCCGGACAGCCCCGCGAGTCCCGAGGAGACCATAAAGGCTATGATTTTGACCTTATTGGTGTTCACCCCCATGATTTCCGCCGCCACTTCGTTCTGGCAGACGGCGGAAATTCCTTTGCCGTAAGTGCTGGTCATCAGGCGGTAGAGGAAGGTGATGCAGACAAAGGCGCCCAGGAGAACCCAGATGAGCATCCAGGGCAGATCCGCCACGTCCGTCATGGAGTTGATGACCCGCTTCATTCCGGAAAATCCCCTGGGGCCGCCGATGGCGTCGATGTTTTCCACGATGGAGATGATGATGTAATTGGCCGCGATGGTGATGATGGCCAGATAGTCGTCGCGGGTGTGGAAGGACGGCAGGGCCACAATCAGCCCGAACATGGCGGCCGCCAGGGAGGCCAGGAGCAGGACCAGGGGGAAGAGTACGGGCGCCAGTTCCGGAGGGAACAGGGGATCGCCGAACAGCTTGCTGCTGGAAAAAAAGGCCACGGACAGGAGGGAACCCACATAGGCGCCCACGCACATGAACCCGGCATGTCCGCAGGAAAATTCGCCCATGTAGCCGTTCACCAGATTCAGGCTGGTGGCGAAAATAATGTTGATGCCCATGAACATGAACACCGTGAGGATATACTGGTCGAAAAACCCTTCCTTGGTCGCGAGCACAAGACCCGCGGCGGCGATGAGGAAAAAGAGGTTGATGGCGCGGCGTTGCATGGAAATTTCCTGTTATATCTTGGTGGTCAGGGGCAGACCGAAAATTCCCGTGGGGCGTTTCCACAAAATAAGGAGCAGGATGGTGAAGGCGAACAGATCCCGGAAGGTGGAAGGAAGAAAGGCCGCGACCATTATTTCCACAAAGGCCAGCAAAAAACCGCCCAGAAAGGCTCCGCGCACATCCCCGATGCCTCCCACCACGGCGGCGATGAAGGCTTTCCAGCCGGTCATGGCCCCCATATAGGGCTCCAGCACGGGGTAGGACATGGCGAAGAGCAGGCCGCCCAGGCCGGCAATGCCCGACCCGAGCACGAAGGTGAAGACTATCACGCTGTCCAGGGGAATGCCCATGAGAGGCAGGGCGAATTTGTTGTAGGAAACGGCGCGCATGGCCATGCCGATGCGCGTCCTGGTGACGACGAACTGCAGACAGAAAAAGACCAGGAAGGCGGCGATAATGACCACTATCTTCAGGTTTGTGACGGCGATGCCGCCCAGCATATAAACATGCTTGTCCAAAAGTTCGGGCAGGGTGCGGCGGCTTGCTCCCAGCAGGGCCAGATTGCTGTTTTCCAGCACCAGTCCGCACATCAGTGCGGTAATGACCACATATAGCCGGTGTACTCCCTTGCGCATGAGCGGCCGGTAGGCGACGCGCTCCAGAGTGACCCCGCAGAAGGAGGTAAGGATCATGGTCAGGGGAACGGT
>JAISMK010000133.1 GCA_031276785.1 Desulfovibrio sp.
GGCTGGGGCTTTCCCTGGCCGCCCGCGCGACCGGAAAAATCCTGCCGCCGCCGCCGCCGCAAAGCGCCCTGGGCGCCCTGCTGCGCCACCTGCGGACCCCGGCCCGCGATTTTCAGCCCAGCAACATCCAGTTCGGCCTCATGCCCGAGTTGGAGCAGCGGACGCGGCGGGCGGAGCGGAAGACTGCCTACGCCCGGCGCGCCCGGGAAGCCTTCCGGGTCTGGGTGGCGGGGGTAAGGTCAAGCGGCGCCCTTGCCCGGGATGCGAATTACGGATGATTGCGGGCGGCTCCGCCCGCCGCAATCATCTCAAAGCGAAAGCGCTTCTGGAGAAAAGCCATGCATGACGCCCAGTGCGACAAAATCCTTGAGCTTGAGGCCCAGGTCAAGCGCCTGCGCCGGCGCAACCTCATTTACGAAAAAGCCGTAAGCGCCATTGCCGACGGCTTTTTCATCGTGGAACGCGACGGCACTGTGGTGGAGATTAACAAGGCCTACTGCGAATATCTTGGGATCAAACGCGAGGAGGTCATCGGCAAGCACATCTCCGATGTTATCTACAACACCAAAATGGTGGACATCATGGAGAGCGGCGTCACGGAAATTGACAGCCTGCACCAATTTGAGGAAGGACAGACCGCCAGCGGAGAAAAGACCATCGCCGTTTCCCGCATGCCGGTCATGGACGGCGGCGAAGTCATCGCCGCCGTAGCCCTGGTGAAATTTTCCCGTTACACCATCACCCTGGCCAACAACCTGCGCAAACTTGAGGAAGAGGTGGAATACTACCGCAAAGAGCTGCGCAAGCGCGGCATCGCCTCCCTTCCCCTTGCGGAAATTCCCTGCATCAGCCCGGCTTTGGCCGAGGTCAAACGCCTGGCCCTGCGTTTCTCCTCCAACGATCTGCCCCTGCTCCTCATCGGGGAAACGGGAGTGGGCAAGGATTTTTTCGCCAATGCCATCCACCATGCCTCCGACCGCGGAGATGGTCCCTTTATCTGCGTCAACTGCTCCTCTTTGCCGGCCGACCTGCTGGAGTCGGAATTCTTCGGCCACACCGACGGCGTGCAGGGCAGAAGGGGCGGCAAAAAAGGCAAGTTCGAAATGGCCAACGGCGGAACGCTTTTTCTGGACGAAGTCGGTGATCTGCCCCTTGCCCTCCAAGGCAAAATGCTGCGCGTCCTGCAGACCCAAGAGGTGCAAAAGCAGGGCATGAACGGCGCCATCCCGGTCAATGTCCGCATCGTCGCCGCCACCAACCAGGATCTCCCGCGCAAGACGGAAAGCGGCGAATTCCGGCCGGACTTGCTTTACCGCCTGAACGTGCTTACTCTTCCCATACCGCCTTTAAGGGAACGGCCGGAGGACATCCCCGTCCTGGCCGATTTTTTCCTGGCGGAATTGAACGACAGGTACGGCCGCTCCATAACCCTGGCCCCGGACAGCCTTGCCGCCCTGCTGCGGCACGACTGGCCGGGCAACGCGCGAGAGTTGCGCAATGCCTTGGGCAGAGCTTTCATGCTGACGGAAACGCGCCAGATATTGCCCTGCCACCTGCCCCTGAACGTCACCGCCATCCGGGGAGCGGCCCAGGACGCTCCGCAGGAATCCGGGCTGCGGCGGGAAAAGGAGATGATTCTGAACTGCCTTGCCATGTATAACGGAAATATGAGCAAAGCGGCCAAGGCCCTGGGCATCCACCGTTCCACCCTGTACGCCCGGCTGGCGGCCTTGGGTATTTCCAGTAAAACCCTCCGCGCCGGCAGAAGCTCCGGACAATGAGCATCACCGGGAGGCCTTTGCGGGCCGTTCCGGCGACACGCTTGCCTGCCGCCGCTAGGTTGAAAATTGGAAGGTGCGGCAGGATGTCGCGCCGCAAGGCGAAGCATTGCGAGAAGCAGGGTGAAATCACATTTTAGCCGCAGCCGACAGCCAGGGAAGTTCGCGAATGAAACGAGTGAACGGCTCTAAAAATTGCAGGATGCAATTTTATCTGGCTCCCGAATCAGGAGAAGATCATGTTTTACTTTGACGAAGGACTGGACCACCAGGGACCTTGCATACGCCCGCCCAGCGAAGCTTACAGCATCCTGCTGCAGGCCACCTTGGGCTGTTCCCACAACAAGTGCACCTTTTGCGAGACATTCAAAAACAAACGCTTTGCCATAAAGGACAGATCCATCTGGGAAAAGGATCTTCAGTTCGCGGAAAAATACTGCAAGCGCCAGAACAGGGTTTTTGTCATGGATGGAGACGCCCTGATCATGCCAATGAAACATTGGGAATGGCTGCTGACCAACATTGCCGAACGCCTGCCCTGGGTGGAGCGCGTGGCCACCTACGGCAACGCCAAGGGAGTGGCCCTGAAGAGCGATGAGGATCTGCGCCGCCTGCGTGAGCTTGGCCTGTCCATGATCTACTACGGCGTGGAAAGCGGCCACCCGGACGTGCTGCGCGATGTGCGCAAGGGATCCACTCCGGAAAAACTGGTGGAACAGGGGAGACGCCTGAAAGAGACCGGCTTCGTCCTCTCCATCACCGTCATGGCCGGCATTGCAGGGGTGGAGGGCAGCCTGGAGCATGCCCGGAAGACGGGCGAAGTCTTAAGCCTCATTGACCCTGAGTATGTGGGGGCTCTGACTCTGCTGCTGGCCCCCGGCACTCCTCTGGAAGAGAAGGCCCGGCGGGGCGAGTTCATCCTGCCCGACCAGCTCGCCCTGTTGCGGGAAATGGGGGTCATGATTGAAAACACCGCCCTGACGGACGGCTGGTTCATGGCCAATCACCCCAGCAACTACCTGCCCATCAAGGCTCATCTGCCCTTTGACAAGGAAACCACCCTGACCCGCATACATGCAGCTCTGTCCGGCGGTGTCGGCCTGCGGCCGGAATGGGCGCGGGCTTTTTAGAGCAGTCCAACTTTTAAAAGTCAAACTGCTCTAATGCCTTGGTTCTGCTGCCTTTTGCCTTTAGCTTACGGTGAGCGGGAGGTCGCCCTCAGGGGAGGTTCCCCGTCAGCTTAACCGGGGACACGGCATGGGGCAGAGCGGTATATATGTTAATGCCGATGATCCGCCAGAGATAGGCCGGGGCCGGGCCGGGGCAGTACGCGAAGGTAACGGCGCCGGAAGCCGGATCAAAGCCTGCGTCGCGCGGCGAGAACTGCGCGGTTTCACGGGGCACGAAAGGGCACCCGGGGCAGTTTTCCGAGCCCTGGACCGGGGCTACCTCCACGCGGATGCCGTCCAGATTGGCGAAAGCCCCTTCCAGAACTCCGCGAAAGGCCAGACAGGGCCCGGCCATGGCGGCCTCCGCTTCGGCCCAGCGAAAGGTCCGGGCCTCATCGCGCGGCTCCGGATCCCCCTTTTTGCCGCAAGCGGCAGTCAGAACAAAACATCCTAACAATACAGGAACAGAAAGAAAAATAAAGGCTATCCGCATCCGGAAATTCTCCCCTGCCCGCTCCGGGCTGAACCAGCCCCGCTACCTTATTTCCTCTCTTGTACCCCAGCGCGATGCGCTCCGGCAACAGAAAAGTTCCCCGGCTCCCGGGCGGCAGTCAGCCGAAATAGGCTTTGCGCACCTGTTCGTTTTCCTTCAGTTCCGCCGGGAGTCCCCCGGCAACGACGCGGCCCTGGGAGAGGACATAGCCGTAGTGGGCAATGGCCAGAGTCTGGCGGACGTTCTGCTCCACCAGGAAGACGGCTGTTCCCTCCTCGCAGATCCTGCGGATGATGCGGAAATTCTCGTTGACCAGGGCTGGGGAGAGGCCCAGGGAAGGCTCGTCGATGATGAGCAGTTTGGGGGCGGACATCAGGCCCCGGCCGATGGAAACCATGGCCTGTTCCCCGCCGGACATGGTGCCGGCAAGCTGGGCGCGGCGTTCCGCCAGCCTGGGGAAGAGGCCGTAAACCTTTTCCAGGCGGGCGCGGATCAATTCCTTGGAACGTTCCTGGAAGGCGCCCATGAGCAGGTTTTCCTGCGCGCTCATTTTGGGGAAGATACGCCGGCCCTCGGGGATGCAGGCGATGCCCTTGCCCACAATGGCATGGGTCGGCGCGCCGGTTATATCCATGCCGTCGAAGGCTATGGATCCCTGGCGCGGCGGGGTCAGGCCCAGCACAGCCCGGATGAGGGTGCTTTTGCCCGCCCCGTTGGCCCCCAGCAGGCAGGTGATGCGGCCGGGCAGGATTTCCATGCTCACGTCGGAGAGGACGCCGGCCTTGCCGTAAGCCACATGGATGCCGTCGATGAACAGAGGTTTGAAGCGGAATTTCCCGCCGGGATCCGTCATTCCAGCTCCTTGCCCAGGTAGGCTTCCTGCACCCGGGGATCGGCCACAACGCCGGCATAGTCGCCTTCACACAGCTTGCGTCCGAAGTTCAGGACCACGCAATGGCTGGTGCTGCGGCGTATGACCTCCATCTCGTGCTCAATAAGGATTACGGTCAGGCGGTCCCCGCCCATGCGGGAGGCGGTGATTTCATCCATAAGCTGGCGCGTTTCGTCGTGGGTCATGCCGGCGGAAGGGTCGTGCAGCCGGGGGTGGCGGGGGCGGCGGACAAGAGCCCGGCTATTCTCCACGCGGCGGCGGTCGATCATGCTGAGGTCGCCCACGGGCCGGAACATGCGGGAGACAAGGGAGGGGTTAAGAGCGCGCAGCATTTCGGCCGCCTTGTCGCGCCACAGTTCATAGTCCCGGCAAAAAGCGCGGCGGCGCAGGATATTGTGGAAAAAATCCAGGCGCAGGGCGGTATGGTTGCCGATCATGATGTTGTCGAACACTGACAGATCCAGGCAGAGGCGGGAGCGCTGGAAGGTCCGGGCAATGCCCCGGCGGTGGATTTCCTGGGGAGTGCCGGAGGTTATGTTTTCCCCTGCGAAGGTAATTTTTCCCGCGCTGGGTCGATAGATGCCGGTGAGTACATTGAACAGGGTGGTCTTTCCAGAACCGTTGGGACCGACCAGCCCCAGGACCTCTCCTTCGCGCGCTTCCAGATAGAGGTTGTCCAGGGCGGTCAGCCCGCCGAAGCGCATGGTCAGGCCGGTGCAGATCAGCAGCGGATTCATGCCGGGCTTCCTGTATAGGCGCGGGGCTTGCGCGGAAGCAGGCCCACCGGGCGGAAGACGATCATCAGCAGGACCAGGGCGGAATAGATGAGGTAGCGGTATTCCTGGATAACCTGGAATTTTTCCGGAACGATGACCACCAGGACGGTGGCGACCAGAACTCCCTGTATATTGCCTATGCCCCCCAGGAGCAGGATGGAGAGAAAGAGCAGGGAGTCGGCGAAGGTGAAGTTGGCCGGACTGATGTAGGCCAGCATCATGGCGTACAGGGCGCCGGCCAGGCCGGAGAGAAAGTTGCCCAGAGTGAAGGCGGTGATCTTCCAGCGCCGGATATGGATGCCGAAGCAGGCCGAGGCCACTTCGTCCGAGCGCACGGCGTCCAGGGCAAGGCCGATCCAGGATCGCTCCAGGCGGCGCGTTATGGAGTAAGCCAGGCAGAGGACGAGGAGGAGGAGGAGATCGTATTTCAGGTAAAAGGAAAATTCCGCGTCTCCCCAAAGGATGCCCTGGGAGAAGTCCAGGCCGGCGATGGTCAGAGGGGCGACAGGGATGCCCTGGGGTCCGCCGAACCATTCGCTCACATCCAGAAAGACGCGGAAAAGCAGGGCGAAGGCCATGGTGACCAGGGCGGCGTAGTGGCCGGAGGTGCGCAGGACCGGAAGCAGGAGGACGCAGCCGGTCAAGGCGGCGACCGCCCCGCCCAGGGGGAGGGCCAGCAGGGGAGGCAGGTCCGTGCCGGACAGAAGCAGGGCCGCCGTATAGCCGCCCACGCCGAAGAAGGAGGCGCAACTGAAGTTGAGAACCCCGGCGTAGCCCAATTGCACGTTCAGGCCCAGCACGGCCGTGGCATAGGCCATGATGGTTCCCAGGAGGAACAGGTTGTAGTGGTCTTCCCGGAACAGAATCATCAGGGCCAGCATAATCGTGATGAGGCAGGCGTCCCACAGGCGTTCCTGGACGGCGATGGCCTCCCGCAGGATATTCACCCAGCCCAGCCGGACGGCGGCTAGGAGAAAACCGGCCAGGGAGAGCAAGGAGAGGAGGATGGAGGTCTGGTCCTCGGCCGTCAGGAAAAAGCCGCTCCAGGCCAGCAGCAGGAAGGCCGGGAGGATGCAGCCCAGGGGACCGGAGAAAATGGCGGCGGCGCGGCTCATGCTACACCCTCTGGCTGGAAGGTTCGGCAATCAGGCCAGTGGGGCGCCAGGCCATGATGAGGATGACCGCCCCGAAGGCGAAAACGTCCTTGTAGGCGCTGGCGAAGGGAATGGCCACCGCCCCGATGGTTTGCAGAAAGGCGAAGATGAACCCGCCGAGAATGGCCCCGTAGATGTTGCCCAGCCCGCCGATGACCGCGGCGCTGAAGCCGATGGCCCCCAGGAGGAGGCCCACGCTGAAATTGATTTCGCTGTAGTACATGCCGTTCATCACCCCGGCGAAGGCGGCCACGGCAGAGCCCAGAGCAAAGGTGGCCAGCACCACGAAACGGAAGTTCACGCCCATGATCCGGGCGGCCTCCTCGTCCTGGGCCACCGCCCGGATGGCCATGCCCAGGCGGGTGCGATTGATGATCATGTGGACCAGGAAGATGATCAGGGCTCCGCCGCAGAACAGGACCAGATTGTCGAAACGCAGGATAAGGTTGCCGCCGCGCCAGCTCCAGCCGGGCAGCAGGGCCGGAAAGGTCTGGGGGTTGGAGCCGTCGGGGAAGAACAGCCGGATGGATTCGCGCAGGACAGTGCCCAGCATCATGGTGGCCAGCAGGGTGTTCAAGGCCGGCCCTTTGCGCAGGGGCACGATCATGGCGTCGGCCACGATGATGCCCAGAAGGGCCACGGTGGCGGCGGCGGCCAGGAGTACCAGAAGGACGGCCCAGCCAGCCGGCAGGCCGGGGTAGGTGGAGTGCAGCCACCAGTAGGTGGCCAGCCCGGCGAAGGAGCCGATCATCACGGTATCGCCGTGGGAAAAGACGATAACGTCCAGCACCCCGAAAAACAGGGTAAAGCCCACCGCCACCAGCGCGTACATCATGCCCAGCATCAGGCCGTTGAGACAATATTGGAGCAGGAGATCCATAAAGGGCCGCCCTTTGATGTCATGCGGCCGCGCCGCCCGGCAACGGGCGGCGCGCAAGAGTCATTTTTTCAGGCTGCGCTTGCCGGAGGCGTAGTCGCTGTCTTCCCAGACCAACCACTTGCCGTCCTGCACCACATATTTGGAAACGTACGGCTCGCTGTTCTGCCCGTGATCATCGTAGCTTACCTTGCCGATAAGGGTGTCTTCCCCCTGGATGGCCCGCAGGTTCCGGGCTATCTTCTTGCGGTCCGGCCCCACCTTTTCCACCGCCTCCAGGATCTGGGTCATGGCCACATAGGCGAAGGGGGCCATGGTGTCCGGGGCGTTTTTGAAGCCGCGCGCCGTATAGGCCCGCATGAACTCCTCGCCCTTGGGCAGCTTTTCCAAGGGCGAGCCTTCCAGAAAGCTCAGGCAGCCTTCCGCCAGTTCCGGACCCAGGCCGGTGATGAAGGCATCGGACTTGACGCCGGAAACGCCCTGGAACTGGGCATTGACGCCCAATTTCTCCATCTGGGCGCGGACCCGCACCCCCTGGGGATACAAGCCGGCGAAGTAAACAACCTCGGGATTCAGGGATTTGATTTTGGTCAGCTCCACCGTAAAGTCCTGCTGATCCGCCGTAACGCCGAATTCAGCCAGGATCTCCCCCCCGCCTTCGCTGATGTACTTGGTGAAAAATTCCTTGTGCGACTTGCCGTAGTCCGTGGTGTCGCTGATCACCGCGAAGCGCTTGTACCCCTGAGAGAGCATGAATTTGGAGGAGACCTGGTTCTGGTTGATCAGGGTACCTATGATACGCAGGACTTCTGGGTAGTTGTGGGCATAGGTAATATCCGGATGGACTGCGCCGTATACAATCACCGGCAGTCCGAAGCGGTGGTACACGTCCACCGTGCCCAGGGCGACGGCGGAGCAATAGTGGGTGACCGCCCCCAGAATATTTTTGTCCGCGGCCATTTTGGTGGCCGCCTGCACGCCGATGTTGGGCTTGCACTCATCATCCAGGGAGACAAGCTCAAAATAGTATTTCGCCTCGGGATTTATGTTGTGTTCCATAATCGCCAGTTCCGCCGCGTTGCGCGCGCCCAGGCCAATGGAGCTGTTTCCGCCCGTCAGAGGCCCGATATACCCGACCTTGAATGAGGTCCTGGCCTCAGCCGGCTGAAGCCACGCGCCGGAAAGGCCGATAAGCAGGGCGAGGCAACAGGCGTAAAGGCTTTTGCGGAAAAGGCGATTCATGGCGTTCTCCTTACATGGTGACAGGGTGGAGCGACGGAATGGGCGTAACCTTGCCCCAAGGGAGCGTTCCTTGCGTCGGACAAGGCCCCGGCAAAGCCCCGGTCAGCGTGGAAAAGCAAAAATCGTTCCAGGCCGGGGTCTTTTTCGGATTTCATACCAAGTTGCGACCAAGAGGGAGCGAATTGGTATCGGCTGAAGGCAAGGCCTTCAGCCCGCCGCGCAGGCGCAGACGGCATTGACTGCCGCCGTAAAGCGCCGGAGGCGGGCAAAGGCGGAAAGGGAAGGGAAAGATGCGGCATGGTCACAGCGGCGACGAAAAAGCTACAAAAAAGGGCTAAAAATACTTTTTTGTATTTTCCCCGGAGAATGAGGCTGCTCAACGAAATTACAGCGCGTACCAGGCGCGGATCAAGGCTTCGTAGATGTCCTGGGCCGCGCGAATCTGATCCAGGGGGCAGGATTCGTTGGTGGTGTGGGCTGCCGCCGGTTCCCCGGGCCCCAGAATGAGCAGGGGCAGGGCGGGCAGAGCGGTCCGTACCGCGGCGGCGTCGGTGAAGTAGGCCGCCCCGGCCACTCCCGGCTCCGCTCCGATAAAGTCCGCCAGCAGGCGGCGGGTGGAAGCGCACCAGGGGAGATCCGGCTCAGTCCACACCGGCGGCACATCCAGCAGCGCGCGCAGGCGAGCCTCCTCTCCGGCCAGGGCCGCGAATTCCCGCCGCAGAAGGGCATGATCCTGGCCAGGCACGGTGCGCATGTCCAGGCTGAGCACGGCCCTGTCCGGTATGGAATTGAGGTTCAGGCCCGCGTGCAGGGAGGTCAGGGCCAGGGTACTCACGCCCAGAATGGGGTGGGCGGCGTCCGGCCGCAGGGCGAGGAGGCGGCAGGCGCCGGGCAGCAGCTTCGCCAAGGCGTTGTCCCCTTTTTCCGGCATGGAGCCGTGCGCCGCGCGTCCAGCGCATTACAGGGCCCGCCACAGCGCCCCCGGGTGTCCAGCCCGTGGCCGGGTGGCGGTAGGCTGGGCGCTGTTCGCCGCCCCCGGCCGGCCGAAATGCTCCGGGCGGCGCGCCGCGAAAAAAGACCCCAGGCAACCCAGTTCCTCACCCCCGTACAGGTGCAGGATCAGATCCCGTCCAGCCAGCCGGGGAGCCAGGCTCAGGGAGGCGCAGAGCATGGCGGCGATGCCGCCCTTCATGTCGCAACTGCCGCGCCCGTGCAGCCGGCCTTCTTCCGTCAGGCCGCTCAGGGGATCTCTGTCCCAAGAGGCGTCGCCAAAGGGAACAGTGTCCACATGCCCGCCGAAGAACAGCGACTCACCCGGAGCTTCCGGGCACAGGCGGGCATAGAGACTGGCCTTGTGGGGAAAGGCGGGATCATAGTTCTCCAGCAGGCAGGAAAAACCGGCCCCGCGCAGCAGATCCGCCGCTTCCTCCAGCAGATCGCGCTCCCCTTTGCCTTCCACCGTATCGCGGCGCACCAGGCGCTGCGCCAGTTCCACCACATCAGGAACCGTCCGGGACATGGGAAACCTCCACAATGTTCGGGTTCTTCGGGTTTTTCGCGTTCTTCAAGCGCGGGTTCTTCCGGTTTGCCCTCTGTTGCCGGGGAGAGGCTTTCCCCAGCGTTGCTTCCACTCGCTCAGCAGGGAGAGAGCGCGCCAAGGGGGCAGATTGTCCGTATCCAGATCGCGCAGGCAGGCCAGCAGAGGGTGTTCAGCCTGGGACGGCGGGGAGGGATCTTCCATGCCGGGCAGAAGGGCCTGGGCGCTTCTGCCCGCGGGAGGGCCGTCCCCGGAGGCGCGGGAGGCATCCAGCCTTTCCAGGATGCATCTGGCCCGCCGGACGACGCCCGGCGGTACCCCGGCCAGGCGGGCCACCTCTATGCCGTAGCTTTTATCTGCAGGCCCCGGCACCAGGCGCCTGGTGAACAGGATCTCCCCCTGGGCCTCGGTGACAGCCACATTCATGTTGCGCACTCCGGCCAGACGGCCTTCCAGGGCGGTCAGTTCGTGGTAATGGGTGGCGAACAGGGTGCGTATGGAACCCTCTGCCCGCCGGGCCAGCTCTTCCACCACAGCCCAGGCCAGGGCCAGGCCGTCAAAGGTGCTGGTGCCCCGGCCGATCTCGTCCAGAATGACCAGGCTCCGCCGGGTGGCCTGGCGCAGGATGCGGGCGGTTTCCATCATCTCCACCATGAAGGTGCTCTGCCCCTGAGCCAGGTTGTCCGAGGCTCCCACCCGGGAAAAGATGCGGTCCACCAGGCCCAGGCGCGCTTCTGAGGCCGGGACGAAACCGCCCATCTGGGCCAGGAGGACAATGAGGGCCGTCTGGCGCAGCACGGTGGATTTTCCGGCCATGTTCGGCCCGGTGATCAGGAGCAGGCGGCTTTTTTCATCCAGGCGCAGATCGTTGGGGACAAAGCCGGCCGGCCCTGCCAGGGCCTCCACCACAGGATGGCGGCCTTCCCGGATGAAGATCCCGCCTTCCTCCAGAACAAGGGGGCGGGCCCAGCGGCGTTTGCGGGCAGTTTCCGCCAGGCTCTGCCAGTAGTCCAGGCCGGCCAGGACGCCGGACATGAAGGCAATGCGCGGCCTCTCCGCGGCAACGGTTTCCCGCAGGCCGGAGAACAGCCGGAGTTCCAGCCTCCCCCGCTCTTCCCGGGCAGAGAGGATTTTCTCCTCCAGGGCTGAAAGTTCGGCGGTGACAAAGCGCTCCGCGTTGGCCACGGTCTGGCGGCGGATAAAGGTGGCCGGCATGGAGGCGGCCTGGGATTTGGGCACTTCCAGATAGTAGCCGAAAACCCGGTTGAATCCCAGTTTCATGCGGGCCAGCCCGGTTTTGCGCTGCTCTTCCCGCAGGAGTTCCTCCAGGAGGTTCACCCCATGTTCGGAAAGATCGATGAGGGCGTCAAGCTCGCGGTCGTAACCCTGCCGGAAGACGCCCCCTTCGCTGCTCTGGAGGGGAGGGGAATCCGTCAGAGCGCGCAGCAGGAGGTCGTGGAGATCCTCCAACCCGTCCCAGTGTTCCAGCAGGCGGCGCAGGCCGGGGGGTTCCTCCCCGGCCCGGGCGGAGAGATCCCCCGCCGGGGCGCGCAGGGCCTGCAGCACAGCCGGAAGGCCGCCAAGGCCCTGGCGCAGGGCCACATAGTCCCGGGGAGAGGCGCGCCGGGCGCAGATACGGGCGATAAGCCTCTCCAGATCGGAAACGGCGCGCAGGGCAAGGCGCAGGACGCGCCGCCGCTGTTCCCGGCTGTGGAAGAAATCCACCACTTCGGCGCAGTCCCGGATGGCGGCTGCCTCGCGCCAGGGATGGCGCAGGCGTTCCTCCAGCAGGCGGCCGCCCATGGGCGTGACGGTTTCATCCAGGATCTGCAGCAGGGTGCCGGGACCTTTTTTGCCGTCCAGGCGGCGGAAAATTTCCAGGTTGCGCTCGGTGATTTCGTCCAGAATCAGGTGCCGTTGCAGATTCAGGGGAACAAATGGGGACAGGGGGGCCGGTTCCTGTTTCTGAGTCTGGACAAGGTAGGCCAGCAGCGCCCCGCAGGCTCGGACCAGCTCTTCTTTGCCCTCCAGACCCAGGGCGTCCAGATCCCGCACGCTCTGGGCGGCGAACAACCGCTCCCGCGCGGCCTGCGGGTCAAAGTAGCTCCTGGCTGGCACCCGAACCGGGGTAGTGCCCTCCAACCCGCCCGGGAGAAAAATGTCCCCGGCCGGAGGGTCCGGCAGGAGCAGTTCGCGCGGCCGCATCTTCCCCACCCACTGCCGGAGTTCGGATTCCCGCCTGCTGTGCAGGCCGGACCAGGTGCCGGTGGAAAAGTCCAGCCAGGCGAATCCCCCCCGTCCCTGCCGGGCGTCCCAGTACAGGGCGCCCAGGTAGTTGTGCCCCTTGGCCTCCAGAGAGGCGTCATCCAGGGTGGTGCCGGGGGTGCGCACCTCCGTGACCTCTCTTTTCACAAGTCCTTTGGCGGCCTTGGGGTCTCCCACCTGTTCGCAGATGGCCACCTTGTATCCTTTTTCATTCAGGCGGCGCAGGTAGCTTTCGGCGGAATTGTGGGGAACTCCGCACATGGGCACCGGGTGCTCGGCGTGGGAGTTGCGGCTGGTCAAGGCAATCTGTAGTTCGCGCGCTGCCAGTTCGGCATCGTCAAAGAAAAGTTCGTAAAAGTCCCCCATGCGGAAAAAAAGCAGGCAGTCCGGGTATTCCTTCTTGAAGAAGAAAAACTGCTCGAACATGGGGGTGAGCTTGAATGGGGAGCCGTCCTGAGTGTCGGTCATGGCCGTCTGTTGAGGAGTTCTCCTGTGGGCGGTCTGGCTCGGCCGCCAGAATAATTTCAAAGTAAAACTGCCCTAGAGCATTTTACGCTTGAAATGCTTGCTTAACGGCGGGCAAATCCCGCCTGCAAGCATTTCGCGGCAATGATTTGCAAGCAAATCCTTGCAGAGCAGTCCAACTTTTTCAAAGTTAAACTGCTCTAAGACAGAAAGGTAAGTCTGGCCAGCCCGCAGTCTTCCAAGGTGTCCAGCACCTTCCGGGCGGTTTCGGCGGGAAGGGGGGGGCAGGCGAAGCCCAGGGCGTCCATTTCCCGCCTCCAGTCCCGCTGAATCTCCTCCACCCCGGATACCGGCCCGCACCAGACAAAAGAGGGCAGATCCGCCACAGGCAAGTCTTCGTCATCCACGCGAAACACGGTCTTCTCCTTGGCGGGAAAAATTTTTCCCGCCGGAGCAATCCCAAAATGAGATGGCTCCGGCGGCGGAAGCGCGCAGCGCCGCCGCCCGCCCCACGCCCGTTTCTCTTTTTGTATGCCCTTTCTCCTCCGGGGGCAAGGCGGCCTTGCCCCCGGAGGCGCGGAAGCGCATCCGCCGCAATGCTCCGGCGCGTCAGGAAGAGGCGATGACCATGAAGACGGGAATGGTTATGAGGGACAGCAGCGTACTGGAGGAAACCGCCAGGCTGCCGAATTCCGGCTCCGTCTTGTGATAGGCCGCGAGGATGGCCACCGAAGCGCCCACCGGCAGGGAAGACTGGATGATGAAGACCTGACGCATGAGATCCGGCAGGGGGAGGACGAGGGCCAGGAGGATGATGGTCAGGGGGCTGATGAGAAAACGCCCCGCCAGGATGCCGGCCAGCTCCTTGCCGGGGAAGATGAGGCGCAGGCGGGAGCCTTGCAGGGAGATGCCCAGGGACATGATGATCAGCGGCACCGTGATGTCTCCCAGATAGCGGGCGGCATTGTCGAGAAAGGAGGGCATGGGTACTTCCAGCAGCAGAACCAGGATGCCCAGCAGAAAGCCCAGCATGGGCGGAGAGAGGATGGCGCGCAGGCTCGCCCGGCTGAACACGGCCGTTCCGCCCTTGTCCGCGTCCCTGGCGATGAAGGCGTTGCCCAGAGTCCAGAAAAAAGTGGTATTGGCGAAATAGTACAGAAGGACATAGGGCAGGGCCTCCTGTCCGAACAGGGCCAGGTTGACGGGCAGGCCGATGAAGATGGTGTTGGAAAAGGCGCAGCTTACGCGGAAAATGCCGCGCCGCCGGGCGGGCACCCGCAAGAGGGCGGCCAGAGGCAGGCTCAGGCCGAAGGTCAGGAGGATGGAAACCGCAGGCACCAGAAGGCCGTAGGCGAAGTGGAAGAGGGCGTCCCGGCTGAAGGAGTGGATGACGGTATAAAACATGCAGGGCGGCAGGCCCACCTGGGTAACCAGCTTGGGCAGCAGGGCGCGCGCATCGGCGCTGAACCAGCCCAGCCGCGCCAGGATATAGCCGGTGCCGCCGATGATCACCAGGGTAAGCACGCACTGCACGGCGTTGAGGACAACGGCTAAGGTCATGGAGGAAACCTGCGGGGGATGATGCGGCGCTCTCCGGCCGCCGGAAAATCCGTTCACGGTGTACACCCGGCGCAGCGGCCTGTAAACAGGCGGATGCCGAAAAAGACGGCTTCTTTTCCCCCGCCCGTTGGCTCCCGCCGGCTTACGGCCGGCCTGGAGGTTCCCAGTCCCCCGCCGCGCTCCGCTTCCGGCGTTTTTCTTGACATCCTCCTTTGGTCTCTCTTATCTTCTTTCTTCCCTTAGAGCAGTTCACAGGCGATGCCCAGCGCGGGGATGTGTTCCCCTGTCTTTTCTCCTCTTCGCAAGGGCCGTTCTCCCCTCCCTCCCGCCCGTAATTTCAATTCCAGGTTGAAAATGCTTTAATTTTTGACCTGGAATTGGAATGCGCGACAGGATGTCGCGCCGAAATGCGAAGCATCTCGGCAGGCAAGGCGAAATCACATTTTCCCCGCAGCCGGCAGATAAAAATTGCGGGAGGCAATTTTTATCTGGAATCCGAATAAGAGGTGCACATGTTCAAATGGGGAATTCTCCTGTTTCTGGCAATCTTGGCCTGCGCCGCTCCGTTGGCCTCCGCCGCTCCGGGCCAGCGCCGGCACCTGGTCTATTTTAAGGGGACCCCACAGGAGCTGGATGTCTATTTCATCCAGGGCCGGAGCAAAGGCTCCACGGTAATGATTTTGGGAGGCATTCAGGGCGATGAGCCGGGCGGGTTCCTCTCCGCCGATCTTTATGCCGATCTGGCCCTTAAGAAAGGTAGCCTTATTGTGGTCCCCCGTGCCAATTTCCGCTCCATCATCCACTTCCGTCGCGGCCTGGAGGGGGATATGAACCGTAAGTTCGACGGCGTTCCCGCCGGCGACCCGGAAGGCGCCGTGGTGGAAGTTCTCAAGAGCCTGATGGCTCAGAGCGACGCTTTTCTGAACCTGCACGACGGCTCCGGCTTTTACAGGCCCGTCTGGGAAAGCGAACAGGCCAATCCCGGCAGGTACGGACAGTGCATCATTGCCGATGCCGACGTCTACGTCCACCAGCCCAGCGGCCGGCGCATCGAACTGGAGCGCCAGGCTCTGAAAGTGGTGGAGCGCGTCAACCGGGAGATCAGCGATCCCCGCCACAAATTCCATTTTTTTAACATGTTCACGACGCGGGAGGACACCCGGCACCGGGAGCAACGCAAGTCCGCCACCTACTACGCCCTCACCGTCCTCGGCATTCCGGCCTTCGGCATAGAGACCTCCAAGAACCTGCCGGATCTGGAATCAAAGATTTTCCAGCATAATCTGGCCGTCAACGCCTTTCTGGATCTCTTCGGGGTGGAGGTGGAACTGCCCCGCATTGTTCTGGACAAACCGATCCTTGGCTATGTGGTCATCTCCGTCAACGGCGCCCTGACTCTGGCCGCGGCCGATGGGCAGACCCTGCTCCTGACCCCCGGCGATACTTTGGAGGTGGTGGATGTTGGCAGCAACTATGAACGAGGGCTGTCCGTGCAGGTGCTGGGTGCTGGCGGCCTGAACGATTTTCGCCGGCCCCTGGCCCCGCGGAGCCCCACGGACATTGTGGTGCGCAAGGACAATGCCGTTCTGGGCCGCGTCCATGTAGATTTTCTGCCCGAGGGCGAACGGGGAGGTCCCCCCCTCCTTGTGGGCGAGGGCAAAATCAGACCCTCCCATGCGGCCGGGGAGGCGGCAGGAGACATTCCGGCCCTGGCCGCCCTTGCCCTCCAGCCGTCCCTCCCGTCCGGAGAAGGCGTTCCCGTGGGCCGTCCCCTTGGGGAAATCCCGGCTTCGCCCGCCGTTGCGCGGGCCTCCGGCACAGGGGGAATCGCCGCCTTTCTGCTGGAAGTGGACGGCAGGCCCATGCGGCTGGCCCCCGGAGAACAGGCGGCCGTGCCGCTGGGGGCGCGGCTGCGCCTGGTGGATCTGGAGAGCGCCGGCGGGCCACTGCCTTCTGGGGTGGTCATGAACCTGCGGGGCTTTGTGCCGGCCCGCCACGTCAGCCGCAATACCGGCGAAGATCGCGGCGCCGTGGCCGATACCTCCGCGGATTTGCTGCCCTCCTTTTCCGAGGGAGGCAAAGGGGAGGTCTATGCCGTCAACGCAGAGCTGGGCAGGACGATCCTGGCCTCCTGCTCCCTGAAAATCATGCGCCCGGTTCTGGAGTCTGTCACGGTGCGGGTGGAGGGCCGGACAAGGACGCTGCGCCGGGGCAGCCGGACCCATATCCCGCCCGGCGCAGCCGTGGAGGTGCTGTCCGCCACCCTTGCGGGCGGCCTTGCTCCGCAGAACCCCCGCTTCACTCTGGGCGGCAGGCCCTTTCCCTCCAGCCTGCCCCAGACCCTGACCATGCGGGGCATCGCCCTGAACCTGGCCGTTCACGAGGGCGGCCACCTGGCCGGCAAGGTGACCTGGGTCCCCTGGTAGGCGCGGCGGAGAGCCAGAGCAATTTCAAGAAAATCATCCCGGCCGTTTCACTGCCCGGCCGCTCGCGCCTCAAGCTACGTATAGTGCCTGACAATGTCCAGTGTGGTTTTGGCCTCGGACATGCGGCCCATGCGCGCGCACAGGCTGGCGTACTCCATAAGGCTTTGCCGTTCCGGCTTTCCGAGAAAGGCGCGTTTCAGGAAAACCTCGGCCGGGGCGTATTCCCTGCGCAACGTTGCGGCGTGGGCGCGCAGGGCGAGAATGCCAAGCTCCAGCACAGGGTCATGGCTCTCTCCCCGATTGCCCATCCAGGCTTCGTTGAGCCGCAGCAGGGCCTGGCTGAGATCCTCGCCCTCCCGCCCGGCCTGAATTGTTCTGGCGGCGGCGGCGTAATCCGGGCAGGCAGACGCGGGCGCGGCGGCGAACTCCGGCGCGGCCAGCGCTTCCAACACGGCCTTGGCGTAAGCCGCCGTAGCCGTATCCTCCGTAACCGGCTTTGCAAGGTGTCCCTCAAATTCCTCCATGCGGTGCATAATATTGCAAGGATTCCCCTTGGCGATCTTTTTTTCAAAGCATTGCCGTGATTTATAAAAATAGTGATTGACGGCGATGCGCTCCGTCACCGCCGGGGCAAAGGGCATGCCGCCCGGTATGGGCACATGGGCCGCGTTGACCACATATTCGCCCTCTTGGGCGTAAAAGGAATGCGGTCCGTAACATGCCGCGATTCTGGAGGGCTGCACAACGGATTTGATATGATGGTTATCGCCAAGGCACCGGGTATAGCTGGCGATGACCGGCCCTTCCGGCGTTGTTTCGTGCCCGTTGGAAGAAAACATGCGCCAGTTCAGGCCGAGCCCGGCATAGCTCTCGAATTCCGGCAAAAAAAGCCGGATGTCCGCTCCCCTTCCCCTCGCGGGCCTGAGACGGATGAATTCATCCAGATCCAGGAAGGCGATCCACTGAAAGCGGGAGCCAAAGGCCTCCAGGCAATGCTCGTAGACCTGCACCTGGGAAAGGGGTTCCATGTTGCGCAGGACCGTGACGCTGTCCTGGCCCGCCCAGCCGGACAAAAAGCGGTGAATGGGCACGTCGCTCAAATTGTCGTAGATGATGAAGTGCTCAAAGCCAATCAGGGCATGATAGGCCAGCCATTCCTTGAGAAACTGCTCTTCGTTTTTCGCGATGCAGCACAGCGCGCAATATTTCATGCCGTCCTCCCGGGAAAGCGCCGCCCGCGGTGCAGACGGAGCGGATGCGAGGATAGCAGCAAAGTCGCGTGCGGACAACAGAGTGATTTCGCTTTGAAATTACTCTGGCGGAAGGCGGCCGGTATTCCGCTCAATGCGCGCCAGGCGGCCGTGTTCCAGAAACACGGTTCTCTGAGCATGGGCGGCCACCTCCAGGTCGTGGGTGACCAGGACGATGGTGCTGCCTTCGCGGTGCAGCTGTTCCAGAAGGTTCATGACAATGGTTTCGTTGGCCTCGTCCAGGTTGCCGGTGGGTTCGTCCGCCAGGAGCAGGCTGGGGGAATTTATGAGCGCCCGGGCGATGCACACCCTCTGCTGTTCTCCGCCGGAAAGCTGGCGGGGCAGATGCCCTGCCCGGTCGCCCAGGCCCACCCGGACCAGAGCCTGCATGGCCTCGTCCTCGTCCGTCAGGCTGTGGTAATACTGGGCCACCATGACGTTTTCCAGGGCGGTCAGATAGGGGATTAAGTGGAACTGTTGGAAAACCAGACCGATTTTGTCCCTGCGGATGGCGGTTAGCTCCGCCGGGGAGAGGCGCGACAGATCCTGCCGGTCCAGGATGACCGAGCCGCTGCTGGCCTTGTCCATGCAGCCGATGATGTTCATCATGGTGGTTTTGCCGGACCCGGAAGGCCCCATGATGGCCACCCACTCCCCCTGCCCCACGCTCAGGGTGATATCCAGCAGGGCGGCGACCTGGCCATAGATTTTGCAAAGGTCTCTTATATCCAGAATGTTCATGCGCGGCTCCTGAAAGAATTTAAGGAAGCACTGATTAGGGCATTTTACGCTTAAAATTCTTGCAGAGCGGTCCAACTTTTCAAAGTTAAACTACTCTATTCGCCGCGCAGCACCAGAGCCGGCTCCACATTCATGGCCTGCCGGGCCGGCGCCAGGCAGGCGGCAATGGTAATGCCCACGGAAACCAGGACCGTCAAGGGGATCAGCGAAAAAACGATATCAATGGAGCGGCCGAAAACATGCATGCAGACCAGTTGGGCGAAGGCGAACCCGCACAGGGCGCCCCCCAGCCCGCCCATGGCGCCCAGCAAGATCCCCTCGGCCAGAAATTCTTCGACAATGCGCCTGTTCTCCGCCCCCAGGGCCTTTTTCAGCCCGATTTCCCGCCGCCGCTCCAACACCACGGTCATCATGGTGGTGGCGACGCAGATCATGGTCAGCAGCAGAACCACCATAGCCACCAGGGTGACCAGCATGTCCAGCTTGCCCAGAACGGAGGCTTCCGACTGGGTAACCCTGGTGACCAGCCGGGCCTCCAGGCCGGGTACGGCGGCCTGGATGGCCGCGGCCAGGGCGCGCAGATCCTCCTCCTTCATGCTCAGGCTGATTTCCACCACGTCAGCCAGGCGGCCCTCTCCCGTCATGGCCTCCATAGCGGCCAGATTCATGAATAGCAGGCCGTCCTCGGCGCCGCCCGTGCGGAGCACGCCGCAGATGAGTAGATCCTTCCGGAAACGGCTCATGGAGCTGTTGCGGCCGTCAATCGGCAGGGTCCGGCCGGGTTCCAGGCGGGCGAATTCCGCTATGTCCGCCCCGATGAGGATTTCATTTTCCTTTTCCGGCCAGCGTCCCTCCACCCGCCAGTAGGGACTGGTCTTCGCGGCCTGGCTAAAATCCGTGCCGGCCATTGTATAGGGAACCATAGCGCTACGCACCGGGAGGTAGCGGAAAGGAGTAAGGCCCAGCAGATGGTCGCCGGGCAGCAGGGGGACGGCCTTTTCCACAGCATCCAGGCTCAGAGGGGCCTGCCCGGAGGAGAGGAAGACCATGTTGGCCCCGTAGGAACGAAATTCCCGGGTTAACTGGCGGGGAATGTCGTAGCACAGGGTCACCATGCCCAGAAGGGCCGTGGCCCCGAGGGCGATACCGAACAGGGCGACGGCCATGCGGGAGCGGCGCCGCAGGAGGGAGCCGGCCAGCATCTTGAATAGAAAGCGGGAGGATCTATTTCCCATGCAGCACCTCGGAAGGCCGGAGCAGAAGCAGCATGCGCATGGCCGGCAGGCTGCCCGCCAGGGTGATCAGCAGGACCAGAAGGACCGCCAGGGGAATGACCAGGCCCTTGGCCGCTATGCCGGAGCCGAATACGGAATGGCCGATGAGCTGGGCGAAGCCCAGTCCGGCCACATAGCCTCCCGCGCCGCCGATAAAGGCCATGATCAGAATTTCCGCGAGCAGGAGGAGGATGACGGAGAGATTCGAGGCGCCCAGGGCCTTGAGCAGGCCGATTTCGGCGCTGCGCTCCATAACTGCGGCCGTCACCAGGTTGGAGATGGCCAAGGCGGAGCAGCCCAGGCACAGGATGGTCAGCAGGAGCATGAGCAGTTGCGTTTTTTCCAGAATGGCCCCTTCGGATTCCGCCACCTGCAAAATGGGCTTGACCCGCGCTCCGGGCAGAATTTCCTCAATCTGGTAGGCGATGGAACTGATATAGGCCGTGCAGTACCAGGTGTCCCACTCCCGGCGCGACAGGTTGCCTGGATCGCGGGCGGCTCTGCGGGCCAGATCGTTTTCCGGGGTGGTCAGGGCGCTGACCTCCACCCGCTGCACCAGCCCCGGCCGGCCGGCGATATCCTGAGCCAGGGCCAGAGGCGCGAAGATGCGCTCGTCCTCGGGGCCGCCGCTGTCAAAGACGCCCACCACCGTCAGCCGTCCGGGTTCCCGGACGCCGCTCAGAGCAAAGGAATCCCCGACCGACAGGCCCAAAGCCGCGGCTGCGTTTTTGCCCAGCATGACTCCGCGCGGAGCGTCGTCCCTGCCGAAATCTCCCTGGATCTTCCACCAGGATTTCAGACCGCGGATGCCGGTATCCACCTCGTCCCCTGTGGGCAGAACCAGGTGCTTGTCAAACCAGGTGCCCACCAGCGTCAGGGGCCGCTCCCCGACCTGAACGGGGATTTCCAGGTAGGGGGCGAAGGCTACGATATTGTAGGCCCAGAAAATCATTTTTATTTTTCCCAGATCCTCTTCCGCCAGAAACTGCTCCGGCCGGTCCTCCCCGCCCTTCGCCGAATCCAGATCGTAGATCTCCCCCAGCAGAGAAACTCCCTTGGGCACCACATTCAGGTTGGCGCCGTAAGTTTTCAGCTCCTGGTTAACCTTATCTCCCACGTCGAACATGACGTTGAGCAGAGCGGTGGCCAGGGAAACGCCAAGGGCGACGGTAAAGGCGATCATGGCCAGTTTGCCGCGCTGCCTGAGCAGCGCTCCCCGGATCATGACGTACAGCATCCCGCTTCTCCTTAATCCTGTTCTTTCAATTCCAATTCAAAACCGCGTCCCTGCGGTTTTTAGAGCATTTCAACTTTAAAAAAGTTGGACTGCCCGGCAAGGATTTGGCTGCGAATCCTTGCCGCGAGATGATTGCAGGCGAGCTTTGACCCCCGTTAAGCAACCATCTCAAAGCGAAATTGATCTAGAATGGGAATTTCGCGTTCATTGAAAGCGCCTTTCTTCCGCCTCAAGATCCCCGGCCCGGATGCGCAAGGCCCCGCCGGCTAGAAAAAAGGGCAGGGGCACGGGGTTGCAGCCGCCGGGAAAGCCGATGGTGGATTTGTTCATCACCACATCGCAGAGTTTGCAAATCACTTCGTCCTTGCGCTGGTAGTAGCCGGTAGGCCCGCAGATGTCACAGGCGTCCAGGCCCACGCCATAGGCGGCGGCGGATTTGCGGATGACTATGAAACGGACCCCGACTCCGCCCCGGGTGGTGTAGACAAAACGATGCAGGTTGCCATCGTCGATGGTTTCCAGAGGCAGGGCGATGATCCCGTCCAGAGGGGAGACCGCCAGGGGCGGAGAGATTTCCGCCTCGCTGTTCTCCTGGTTCCGCAGGACCGTCAGGCTGAGGGCGCAGACCAGGACGCAACCCAGAAGAAGGACGCTCAGCCGCCGGCGGCCGCGCAGGGCGGCCCTGCTCTTGCGCCGCTGGGCGGGATTGGCCCCGGCATGAGGACCGCCGCACAGCAGGGGCGGTAGGGCCAGGAGGCATGCCAGACTAAGCCAGGCGAAGGAGAATATGTCCCGCGTATCCAGCAGGGCCAGGGACATGAGCCAGGAAAGGCGGGGAACCATGCCCCGGGCCAGCAGAATCCGGATCAGGTCCAGGCCTTGGGAGACAAAGACCAGGAGCAGACAGAGGGCGAAAAGGACGGCCGGCAGGGCCGGGGGTGAGGTTCCGGCCAGGGCGCGCAGGCTGGCGACCAGCAGGAGCAGGAGAAGCAGCCCCAGGCAGTAGCCGAACACCAGAGAGAGAAATTCCGCGTTGAAGGGGGAACTCATGCTCACGAAAAAATCCGGAGGATAGAGCAGCAGGTCGGGCAGGGCGGCGGCGGTCCAGGATGCCGCCAGAAGGGCCAGACAGAGGCGGCCGGCAAAGGGGATCTCCCCTCCGCCCCGGCGGAAGATTCCGGGGGCGATAAAGGGCAGGGCCGCGGCAGCGGCCAGGGAGGGAAGGAGCGTTCCCAGATCGTAGTATTCGCGGACGGCGATGCCTGTGGTGCGTTTGAGGACGGCATAGACCAGGGCGGCCCCCAGGCCCGGAAGCAGGCCGAGCAGAAAGGCCCTCCGGGCGCCTTCCCCGCGTCCGGCCAGGAACAGGAGAAGGGCCAGGGCCGTGGCGGCGGGCAGGGTATTGTCCAGAACGGCAATCAGGTAGTGCAGCATGCGCCCTCTCTCACCAAAGGCTCCAGAGCGGATGAACATCGAAAATGTTCATCCGCTCTGCAAGTATTTGCCGCCGGGCGGACACATTCCGCCGCCGGCGGCAAGCGCTCAATGTTTTACCAGGACCTGGGAACAAAATCGAAGTCCCAGGCCACAACGATGGGCTCTTTCCAGAAGCGCCCGCCCACTCCGGTTTCCTTGTCCACATGGAGAAGGTAGTTTTGCTTCTCCGGGTTTTCAATGATGAAGGCAATCTTGTATTTGCCGGGACCATCCAGCTTGACGTTACTGCCGTAGTGAGGGCCGTCGGAAGCGCTCATGGGCATGAAGTTGCCTTCAATCACCTTGTTGCTGCCGGCCTTCTGGGCTGTGTACTTGACCGAGAGGTAGGGGACGAAGTCTCCCACGCCATAGCCGAGGTTGTTGCCTTCGGCGGCGCTGATGTCGGCTTCCAGATGGAAGTCGGCTTTGGAGGCCGGCAGGCCGGCCATGCCTGCGGGTTCCATATCCACAGGCTGGAAATATACCCCGGCGATATGCAGGGGCCCAACGTCTTTTTCGTCGCCCAAGGGAAATTCCTCAAAGCCGCGGGCGGCCTCCCCGGGGGCGGGGGCGGCGGCCAGGGCCGCGGAGGCCGCCGCCAGGGAGGCGGCCGTCAGGCAGGTCACAATCAGCAGGGTACGGGCAATGCCTTTCATAATTGTCAAACTCCTTTGCATCGGATACACTGTTCCACATTCACATCAGCCTCAGCCTGTGGCGGCCTTGGCAAGGCCGCCGGGACGCGGCCGGCGGCAACCGGCCGCGTCTTTATTCCGTCGCCCGCGCGGGGAGGGCGCGTTTGACCCGCGCGCGGAAGTAGATAATGGAGCCCAGGGCCAGAGCGACCAGAACCGCTTGGGGCAGCAGGGTTTCCAGAGTGGGATAGATCCCCAGAATATCTATGGATTGAATGAAGCCCACCGGCGTGACACCGATGACGTCGCCTTCCTGAAGTTCCTTGACGCCGCCGCCGGCAAAGGCGATTGCCAGGACGTACATCAGGAGGCTGGTGCAGAGAAAGAAGGGACGCAGGGGGATTCGCAGGGAGCCGTAGCGCACCAGGGCGAAGATGACCACCAGGGCGGCGCATCCCAGGCCGAAACCGCACCAGATGGGGGTGGAGCTGCCCTGAAGGCCAGCCAGCATTCCCTGGTAGAAGAGAATGGTTTCCGCCCCCTCGCGGAAGACGGCCAGGAAAGCGGCCGCCCCCAGAGCGAAGGAACTGCCGCTGCTCACGGCGGACTGCACCTTGCGGGCTATGTAGTCTTTCCAGGCATCGGCCTCGGCCTTGGAGAACATCCAGTTGCTGACCAGAAAGAGGACAACGGTGGCCAGAAGCATGGAGACCCCTTCCAGGATCTCCTGGCTGGCGCCGCTGACGGCGAAAACCTCCTGCATGGCGAAGGCGGCGGCGACGCTGGCGAGGACGGCCGCCGCGCCGCTGCCGTACCCGGTGCGGCCCTGCGCCTGATTGCCGGAGCGGATCAGGTAGGCGGCCATGGCCGCGATGACCAGAATGGCCTCAAAGCCCTCGCGCAGAATGATGAGCAGGGCGGCCAGGAAGGATTCCAGAAAGCCGCTTTCCGAGCCGTCCAGTTGGGCGGCGTCCTCGCGCAGCATTGTAATGAGGCTGTCCAGAGCCGCGCGCACCTCGCTGTTGGGGCGTCCGTCGGTCATCATGCCCTTGATGACGGCGAACTGGTACTCCACCACGGAGGCCCGCTTGCCGGAGATGTAGGCCATGACAGTGCGCTCCACTCCCTCCTTTTCATAATAGCCGAAGTAGGCGTCATTCACGAGGGCCTTGGCCTTTTCCGCATCCTTTAGGAAATATACGTCATAGGACTGGTTCAGAAGGCGTTCCATTTCCGTTGTGATGGCTCCCCAACTGTCGTATGTTCTTTCCCGGCCGGCGCCGGCGGGAAGGGCGGCGGCCAGGAAAAGGGCGGCCAGGAGAAGGAAGACGGGGATTTTTTTCATTGCGAACCCTTTTTGCTGCTGCCGGCGAAAAATGGTGGAAACCGCGCGGCTTCGGCCCTGCCGGCTGGAGCCTACTTGCCGAGCAGCATCAGACAGATGGGAGTATCTCCCTTGGGCAGACTCAGGGCGCTGATCACGGCCTCCTGCCGTATGGAGCGGATGTAGCGGGCGCCAAGGCCCAGCGCGGCGGCGGCAAGATATACGTTCTGGGTCATGGCGCCGGCGGCCACATGGCTTAGTTCCTCCCCGGCCGCGCCGAATTCGGCCAGGGCCTGGCCGTCGGCGACGAAGATAAGGATGGCGGCGGCTTTTTTGACAAAACTCTGAGCCCCGATGTCGCCCTTGATGTTCCCGGAGCGGATTTCCTTCAGGGAGTGGGAAGCCCAGTCATAGAGAAAAACCCCGTCCTTGTCGGCCACATACACGCGGCAGTAAGGGGGACGGCCGTGGGCCATGGGCACGGTCCAGCCGGTCTGCCCCCGGTTCAGGCCGCTCGCGGCCCAGAGCAGGTTGGAAAGCTCTTCCTGGCTGAGTTCCGCCGGGGAAAAATCACCCCCGGCAGCGGAAGAACGTTTTTTCAGGGCCTCAAAAACGCCCATTCCGCCCTCCTGCCGGGGGGCGGGCAAGGGGCGGTCCGCCCAGGCCGGCGCGGCCAGGGCGAAAACAAGCAACAAGGCAACGAGAGCGGCGGGTCGGGACATGGCGCTCCTCCTGGGTGGGCTGGGTAAGGTCTAACGGGCGCGGAGCCCGCGTCTTTTGAACTTGAAAGTCATTATCAGATGTCCCCAGATCCGGTCAAGAGGGATTTTGTCTTTTTCCAG
>JAISMK010000060.1 GCA_031276785.1 Desulfovibrio sp.
CTGAGTTTTTTCGTTTGGCAAGGCGCGAGTTCTTTTTGCAGAGGGGCTGGACTCTTCCGTCCTGCCCCTCTGCAAAAAGAACGAGCAACGCAGTCCAAACGGAATAAATCAGCGTTTCCTTAAAGCGAAATTGGTCAGATCGATTTCAATGAAATTACTCCGGGTTCCAAGTACAGGCGGCGCATCCGCTCTTTGTCCACCCCGAGCGTGTTTTTCAGGTAGGCGTCCAGGGAGCCGTGAGCCCGGTCCACGGCTTCCAGGGCGGCGCGCAGGTAGGAGGGGCGCACGGAGAAGATGCCTCCAGGGTTGGCGTATTTTCCGGCCAGATAGCGGTTGGAGGCCAGGTAGTCGTCCAGGATGATCTCCGGGGCCACGCCCAGGCTGTGCAGAAAGAGGGCGGCGGCAAAGCCGGTGCGGTCCTTGCCGGCGGCGCAGTGAAATAGCAGGGGCGAAGATTCGTCCTCCCACTGGAGGATATGGAACAATTCCCTGTAGACGGCGGCGGGGGTTTCCCCCAGAGCCAGGTGGCGGTAAATGTCCAGCATGAAGGCTTCGGCCTCCTCCGGGGAGAAAGCCAGGGCTTCGGCATCCTGGCGCGCCGGAGGGATGGGCCGGAGCAGGCTCCGGGCAACGGAGGGCGGCAGCCTGTCCGGGGAGCGGGCGGCTTCTTCCGGCCCGCGAAAATCCAGCACCGTGCGCAAGGGCAGGCCGGACAGATAGTCAAGATCCTCAGGGGTGAGGTTTTTCAGGTCGTCGGCGCGCAGAACCCTGCCCCAGATAACCCTCCGGCCGTCCGCCCCGGCGTAGCCCCCCAGATCCCTGATGTTGAAGCCTCCGGCCATAGGCAGGCGCCGCTCGGCCAGGAACAGGAGGCCGCCCCCCAGGCGGAGGGCGAAAATAAGATATTCCCTGCCCGCGCCCGGCAAGGGGAACCGCCCCGGTCCAGTCCCTTCCGCCAAGGGGGAAAGACCGGCGGCGGTTCCCCCGGCGTGGAGAATCCACCGGCCGGGAACCGCGTCCAGAGGGCAGAAGCCTTCGGCCCCGGCCGCCTCCACGGGATTGTCCGTGACCAGAATATCCAGGGCCGCGGCCTTGGTTGCCGCGTTGCGCTCTATGCGGGCATATGCCTTCACCGTTGTCCTCCTTCGACTTTTTTCCGCCTTCGCGGCGCTTGACCCGGCCGGCGGGCGCGGGTATGCACGGGCCATGAAGCGCCGCCATTTTTTTCTCCACCCGCCGGTTCCCCTCCTGCTCCCTTTCCTCGTCTTTTTTATTTGCGCGCCGCCGGCCTTGGCCCAGGTCCCCGCCGACCGCTTCGCCGTTCTGGACGCCGATGGCGACGGCAGGATCTCCCGGGCGGAATTCGCCGCCGGCCTGCCCCACTTGCGGGCGGACTCCTTTGCCGCCCTGGACGCCGATGGGGACGGCGGCATAAGCCGCGAGGAGTGGCGTCAGGTCCGCCTCCGGCATATGTCCCCCGGCCCGGCTGAACAGGGCGGCGCGGGAAGAGGCCCAGGACAGGGGCCGGAGCTGATTTTGCCGCGCTGAGGCCTGAGCGCAATCTCTTGGCGCTGTCAAGCGCCGAAGCGGGCGCGGCTTAGAGCAGTTCAACTTTGAAAAAGTTGGACAGCTCTGCAAGGATTCGCCTGCGAATCCTTGCCGCGAAATGCTTGCAGGCGGGCTTTGCCCGCAGTTAAGCAAGCATTTCAAAGCAAAAAATGTTCTAAATAAAGCCTCAGGCGTAATATCAAAGTGGAAACGCTCTAAAAAAGCTTTCTGCCTGGCCTGAAAGCGAAACTGCTTAAGGAGGAGCGACATGGAAGACAAAGTGCTGGATGTTCTGCGCAAGGCGGGGAAACCCCTGCGCCCGGGGGATATTGCCGGGCAGTTGGGGGCGGACCCCAAGGAAGTGGGCAAGGCTATAGATAAACTGAAAAAGTCCGGACAGATCCATTCCCCCAAACGGTGCTTCTACGCCCCGGTTTAGAGCAATGCAACTTTTAATACCAATTCGCTTTCTATCTCAAGCAAATTGGTAGCAAATCGTAGGCGCCAGGTGGTTGCGGGCGGGCTTTGCCCGTCGCAGCCGCCTCAAAGTAAAACCGCTCCAGAACAATTTCATTTTGGAAATGCTCTGGGGGCGGGCGGCGGGTTTTTTTGCTCCTTTGCCCCTGACTTTTCCCCCTCTCTGGTTTTGGCCGTTCCGCAGGCGCCCACGCAACGCCCGCCGCCGCAATAGCGGCAGCGCTTCCTCTGGGGAGGGAAGAGGACATCGGAGAGAGCGGAAAGAAGTCCGGTCCAGAAGGCAGCCATGCCCTCTTCATACCCTGTGATCCGCCAGCGGGCAAGGCGCGGGTTATTTTTGCGGAGGGGCTGGACTCTTCCGTCCCGCTCCTCCGCAAAAATAACGAGCAACGCGGTCCAAACGGAATAAATCAGCGTTTCCTTAAATATTACAGCGTACTATAACCCTATGAGCCTTTTGCGCCGCTCCGCCGGCAGTTTTTCCGCTTCGCGCACAGTCCATTCCTCCACGAACTGATCCTCGTTTTCCCGGGAATAGCCGGGCAGAGAGGCGCGGATCGCCTGTTTATCCTCTTCGCTCAGGGCCTGCCAGCGGGACAGGCCGGCCTCGCGGAAGGATTTGTCTTCATCCCAGAGCACATGCAGACGCTCATGGGCCAGATTTGCGTCCAGGCTGCGCTTTTTGCCCCTGGCCGCGCCCAGAACATGGCGGATTTCCCCGCCGGGGACAACCTTGCCCCACCGGCCTGCCAGAACGCCGTCCAGAAGCAGCCAGTCCAGCAGGCGGCGCTCCTCCATGGTAAAAGGGACGGTTTTGCCCGTCAGCAGATTTTCGGCCCAAGGGCAGAGTTGGAGTACGCCGTAATGAAAGCCCTGCGCCCCGCGTTCAAAACGCTCCAGGGTCATCTGCGCGCCCACATCGCCCGTGGCCAGGGCCAGTCCGTAAATGGAGCGGGCCAGCTCGGCGGCGGAGGCGAAATACAGCTCATAGCCGTATTGCCGCCAGGCCCAGGGAGAAAGAGCGGCCGCGGCGCGCGTCTCGGCGGAGTCGCCCAGGCAGCGCCCCGGCGCGGGGCAGGGCTTTTCCGGAGCGGCCGCCGCGGAATCGCGGGATTGGGCGGCCCGTGGGGAGGAAGGGGCATAGCGGTTCCAGAGATCGCGCAGCAACCGGTCTTGCCGCCGGACAGCAGGGGCGGGATTGTCCGGCTGCGACGGGAGCGCCCGTCCGGATTCGCCCGGAGAGGGGAGGTGGCCGATCCGGGAGAGAAGGGGCGTTTGCGGGGCAGGGGCAAGTTCGCCGGCCAGGCCGTTGGGAGCGCCGCAAAAAAATCCGAAACAGAGGAGCAGAAGGCCGGGAATAATTCGCATGGCAGGATGGGGAGGGGTTAGAGGACAGGAGCCTTAGCCCGGAAAAAGGTAGACGGAGCGGCTCCGGACCCTGGCGGAGCGCGCCGTCGCCCCCGGAGCATTTTCAGAATGAAAATGCTCCGGAAGAGGCATGGTTACTGGGTCAGGGTGCTGGTGTCGTCCAGGAGGCTTTGGGCGTTGGATGCCAGGTTTTTGGCCAGGGAAAGCAGGCTGGTGACAGGCCCCAGGAGGGAGGACACGCCGTCTTCCACCGATCCGCCCGAGGCGACTGTGGAAGAGGCGCAGCCCGCAAGGCCGGCCGGAGACATCTGAGACTGAATCTGATTCACCAGGGAAGCGATACGAGTGACCAGATCTCCGGTATCAGCCAGCAACTTTTCCGCGCGGGGCACGACAGAGGATTTGATGGCCGCCTTGTCCTTGTCGGAGAGTTCGTCATTGGCCTGGGCTTCCTTGGCGTAAGTGTTGCGGGCCTCGTTCATTTTGGCCTGCTGCTCCGCCAGGGCGTCGGCTTTGCCGCTGTCCGCTCCGGCCACGATAAGCTCGGCGCTGGCCACCCGTGTGGCGCCCGCTTCCCGGGCCAGATTGGCGCGGGTGACGCAGTTGCCTTTGGCCCAGACATCCGCGTAGGTATTGCAGGTGTCCCGGTATTGGCCGGCGGCGGTCAGAATCTGCTTGCCCGTGCCTCCGGAAACGGCGCCGGAGGCGTCAATTTCCCGCTTGGCTTTATCCACCAGGGGAACATAGGCTTTATCCTGGGATTCCAGTTGCTTGCGGATGCGGCGCTCCGCCGCCCAGTCCACCGGCGGACCCTGCTTGGGGGGCTTGATGGTTTCCAGAGAGGCCATTTCCATATCCGCGGAGGACGCTCCGGCGTCGGCGGCGGACTTGTTGGCCTGCCCGGACAGCTCCGACGCGGCGATGGCAATGGCGGCCAGCAGGAGCAGAGCCAGAATAACCCAGAGAGGACGGACGCGTTTGAAGATGAACACTGTGACAACTCCTTGGTTTGAGGTTGGGGCAACCGGGGGCGGCAGCCCTCATTGGCCGAAAATGTTTCCGCAGGCCCAGAAAAAGGGGTGCTGAGGGTAATCCGAAGTATTACCCGCCGGACGCGGCGGGGGTTGCCGCAGATAGAGCAGTTGCGCTTCCCGCAAGGCCTCTGCCGGGGAAAATTCCTTCAGGTTGCGCATGAAATGTTCCATAATAAAGGCTGTCGCAGTATCGTCGGCAAACCACAATGTACCGAATACATTGCGAAAGTTTCTTTTCATAAAGGTATCCACAAGGCACACCTGATCCACACCGGGACTCCAACCGGCAGCGACAAGTTCCCTTGCCGCTGCCTCGCTCTCAAGAGATTCCTGTATCTCCTTCTTTTTTAAGACCTTGGGAGAATAGCTGACAGCCGTATTGCAGGCAGAAAGTACCGCAAGATCTGCTTTTGCAAAAACAGAATCAGACAATTCAAGAACATTTTGTAATGTCAATACGCCATTTCCTCTCTCATCAGGATAGGCAAAATAAAGAAAACCATTAAGATGCGAATTATTAGTAAAATTTTCTTCGTAAAATTTGGCAAATGCTTCTCTTCCTCTTACTGGTTTTCCTTCTTTTTTCAATTCTTCTATCTCAATTTTAAGTTCTATGTATGATGCTAAAATTTCAGCATATGGTACTCCATGTGTTGCAAAATAAAATATTGAATATGAATTTTTATTTATATCATCATAAAAAGCACTTTTTGTTGCATTTTTATTAATTAAAATATTTGATTTAACATCAGAATTTTCAGATTTTATCGCTTCTACAGCCAATGTAGCTTCCTTTTCAGCTGCAGGAAGATTGCCAAGGGCAATTTTTAATTCAGAATGAATTGGATTTCCAACAGCTATTATGCTTTTATCTACATTTAATTTTTGTTTTGCGGAAAATTGCTGCAAGAAGGAAAGTCTCGTCAGAGAAATGATCTTTTCTTCCACAAGATATGTGGGAGTACCATCATCTTTTGTGCCGATGACCAGAGCGGCGAAAGGGACATAGGAGAGATATTTGCTGGTGATGAAAAAGAGGCGTTTCTTGTCGCGCAGTTTTTCCAAAACAGGGTCGTAGACATAGGTGGACAGCTCCCGGCAAAGGTCGATACCCTGTTGGAATCCCTCCGCCTCCCCAATACTCCCACGGCCAAAGTTCTCAATGTTTTCGGCCAGCAGCCTGTCCCGAATCAGCGAGGCCAACTCCTCATACGTCACCGCCACGCTGGTCATACCCACCTCTTCCTTGGTGATGGTCAGGATGATCAGGGCGTCCTCCAGGGGGAGATACTGGACAATCGCCTGATCCGGACCGAGCAGGGACTGCAGTTGGGCCGTGTCCACCGAGGCCATGGAGTCGAAGAGCACCGCGTCCTGCGGGTAGTTCTTTTTCCACAGGTCCAGTTTGGCTTCAAATTCCCTGGCCACCAGGGTGGCGTGTTGGGCGGCCACGGGTTTCGCGCCGGGATCGGCTCCGTCCGCGCCGGCCTTGGCCGCCGCCGTCTCGGCCTTCTTTTTGCTCGCGCTGAGCTGCACAATTTCAGCGTACAGGGCCTTCTTGTCCGGATCGGCATACTCCAGGCTCGCCATCTTCATGTTGGCCCGCAGCACCTCGTTGCGGTAAATCTCGTCATACTCCATCTGCTTTTTCAGCAGGGCCGGGTCTTTTTTCTGTCTGTAGAGTCTGGCGCAAACGTCCATGGCCTGGGCGAAGAGGTCGTCCTTGTCCCGCAGAAACTCCTGGAGCAGGTCCGGATTCTCCTCCGCCCCCTTCATGGACAGGACCACGGCAATGGCCTGGGCGTACAGCTCCTCGGCCCGGACCAGATCCCCGTTTTCCCTGGCGGAAAAGGCCAGGCCGTGCAGCGCCCCCCAGTGCATTTCCTTGCGTCCCGTCTCCCGGGCCAGGGGCAGGGCCTTGGCGAAATATTCCCCGCTTCTGGCCAGGGCCTCCTGGGGGGACATCTCCACCAGCACCGGCTCAGAGTCCTCGAAGACCAGATCCCGGGTCTTGCGCTTGGGAGTCGCCACCTTCTGGTAGAGCAGCCCCAACTGAACGTAGGATTCCGCCAGAAAGCCGGGGTTGCCCAGTTCCTCATAAATTTTCGAGGCTTGGGTCAGTTTTTCCAGGGCGGCGGGATAATCCTTGCTGGTTGCCATTTCCAGGCGGGCCAGCCCCATGAGGGCGGAGGCCTCCCCTTCCCGGAAGCGCACCTCGCGGTAGAGAGCCAGGGCTTCGCCGTAGGCCTGCAGGGCCTCCTCGTGCCTGCCGCTCATCCGCAGCAACAGGGCCCTGTTGCTGAGGGCGATGGCCTCGTCCCGCCGGTTTTGCACTTCGCGGGCGATGTCCAGGGCCGCGTCCACATGGGCCATGGCCTCATTGAGCCTGCCCGCGTTCTTATAGACCAGGCCCATATTGTTGTTGTCCACGCCCTCGTTGCGGCGCAGCCGGGATTCCTTTTCCCAGGCAAGGGCCTTGTGCAGGGCCGTGGCGGCCTTGTCGTACTCTCCCATTTCCCAGTACAGGATGCCCATGTTGCTGATGGATTCCGCCAGGGGCAACGGCGCCCGCAGGGCTTCGGCCTCGGCCCTGGCCTTTTCCAGAGTGGCCAGGGCTTTGGGGTACTGCCCCAGGTTGCCCTGGGCCAGCCCCAGCCCGGTGAGCAGGGCCAGGCGCTGTTCGGCCTGAAGTCCCTTGCCCGCCAGGGCCTTTTCATAGGCCGCGCAGGCGGGGAAATAGAGCTCGGCCGCCCGGTAGGCGTCCCCCTGCATGGCGAGAAAATTGACGGCGTCCTCCGGGCTGAGGGCGGGTTTGGCGGCGAGCATCCGGGCAATGGCCCCGGCCTTGACCATGGGCTTGTCCAGCCGCTCGGCGCAGACAACTATGTTGCGGGTCATCTTGATCAGGGCCTCGGGAGCGGCCTTGCCCGGCAGGGCCAGGGCCTGGCCGTAGACGTCCAGGGCATCCTGCCAGCGTTCCTGCTTCATGCGGATAACGCCCACGTTGCCGTAGACGGCCCGGGCCTTCTCCATCTGTTTCATGGCCGCAAGCCCTTCCGCCGCCTGGAGGAAGGCCTGGGCGGCATCATCCAGTCTATTGTCCGCGTAGGCGGCCTGCCCCCGCTTGAAGGCGGCTTCCACATCAATGCCGGCGGCGGAAACCGGAAGAGGGGGAAAGATAAGACAGCACAGCAGGAACAGAAGGAGACGCTTCATCATGCCCTCCGGAAAAGGCGCGCCGGACATCCGCACGGCGCTTGCCAGGAGCGTGAAGGAAACGCGCTCCGGCGAAAGCGGAAAAAAAGGCGCGGACGGAACCGCCCGCGCCGGGCCAGTCCTGGGTTATTTGTGAGTCAGCTCGTAAGCGGCGACAAAGGGTTCTCCCTTGGGCGCGACCTGACTCTTGGTGACGACGTCTTCATCTTCTTCCTCTTCAAACACCAAATCGCGGGTCTTGCGCTTGCTGGTGTTCTTCTGCTCCACAGAAGCCACCTGGGTGGCCTGCCGGTCTACCGTGTTGGTCTTCTGGCCGGCGGCTTCGGCCACAGCCTGCTCCAGCTCGGGAACCTTGCCGTCGGAAAAAATCATGAGCAGGCTTTCCGTGCCGGGGGTGTCGTCAAAGCGGAAGGCGCCTTTCACCGGAACTGTGTGTTCCTCGTTTTTCTTGATGAAATTGTCCATACCGGTCTGGGGGGTGGGGAAGAGCACGGCGTATTTGCCGGAACTCATCTTGGCCAGCCAGTAGACATAGCCGTCGGCGTTGGTGGTGTAGCGCAGCTTTACCTTGTCCCCGGACTGGAATTCATGGCTGGGGGTTACGGACATGGTCTCGCCGCTGCGGGTCAGATCCAGGGTGGTCTGCACGGCGATGACCTGGGGATTTTCAATCTTGGCGTCCTTGGCCACTTCCTCGGCGGCGGTTTCTTCTTCTTCCTCAAAGACCAGATCCCGGGTTTTCCTGGCGGCAAAAGCCGGCGCGGCCAGGGCCAGCATCACGAGAATCAGCAGCGGACCTGTAAAGTGCAACCTGTTCATGATCTTCTCCTTTATACAGTGAATGATCCAGTGCCATGTTACAACTTACCAGAGCAGTTCAACTTTGAAAAAGTTGGACTGATCTAACTTTTAGGCTTGGTTTGCTCTTTGAATTTCTTGAACAGCCCTTCCAATGTCGTTCCCTCAACCTCGTTTTTCTCCGGAATGGGTTTTTCCACGGTTTTTTCCTTGATGGTCACGCGGCCGGAGGAAAAATCCTCCCCGGCGGGCGAGGAAAGGACAAAGCTGTATGTGCCCACCGCCGGCAGGGGAATATCGCCCAGATACAGAACATTCCAGGCAGGATTGACGTCTCCGGACTCCCTGTGCAGCAGTTCCTGCCCCTGCGCGCTCTCCAGGTAGATGGAGAGGATCATCTTCATGTTGCCGAAGGGCCTGGCGCTTTTGAAGAGGGTGGAAATGACGTTGGTTTCAAAGATCTCCGCCGGTTCAATCGGTTCCCAGTTTTCCGTAATTCCCTTGCAGAATATCGCCCGGCCTGGTTCCGCGGCGCTTGCCGGGGAAGGGCCGGCGGCCCAGGCGCACAGGAAAAGCGCCAGGATCAAACACGAAAAACCACACTGTTTCATGACTGCCTCCGATCCGCTTAGGTTTCTAATGAGTCTTTCCGCTTCACTCCGCTTCTTATATGGCCTTTTACTGTATTTCCAAGGCACAGCTCAGTTTTTTCTGGGTTGAACCACTGGTTTGTATCCAAGTTTACAGACCGGTTTTCGAGTTGCGTCGCCTTCATAAGGCGAGCGCGCAGAAAGAATTTATGATTGGCCTGACATTACGGATTTGACATGCCTCCGCCGCCATTGACCTGTTTTTTCACTTCGAGAAACATCTTTATATATTCCGCGCCGCAAGATAGTAATGGCCGGTAATGACGGTCAGGATCCGCGCGTTGCGCATGGGCGAACCCGCAGAGCCGCCGGACAACCGGACGGACGGACGTTGCGGCGGCGGAAATTATAATGCCGAAAAGACCCCGCTCCCTGAAGGGAAGAGGATCGGCAAAAAACGACAAAACCGCGCCGATCCTGGAGAAAGGCGCGTTAACATGCGGAGAGAGAGAGAGAGAGAGAGAGAGAGAGAGAGAGAGAGAGAGAGAGAGCAAGAACTGTGCCGAGAGAGTCAATCCCGGCCCATATATCCCGCCCAGTCTGAGGGATACGCATATCCGCCACTCTCTTCCGTCAGTCGCACTGTTTTCCGGACAATTCCAACCCTGCAAGCCGTCATTCCGCCGCCAGGCGGCCGCGGCGCCACTGTGAAAAGCGCGGGAAGGCGATAGTGAGATGGATTTATCACTCCCAGGCTGAAAAAGTCAAGCCTTGCGCGGACGTCCGCAAATGGCCATCCCGGCGGGCAAGCCCGCCTGCAAGCATTTCGCGGCAAGGATTCGCAGGCGAATCCCTGCCGAGCGGATCAACTTTTTCAAAGTTAAACCGCTCCAGGCGAACTATATTTTGGTAGCCGGGGAGAGATTCGAACTCTCATGCCTCGCGGCGCCGCATTTTGAGTGCGGTGCGTATACCTTTTCGCCACCCGGCCCTGAAACGCGCTTGAGGGAATCGCGCGGCAGGACGGCAGGCCCGGCCTTCCAGGCAGGCGCAACGGGTCTCCGCCCTCCGCGGCCTCACTCCGCGCGGCATCATGCCACACTCCGGAGCGGGAATCAAGGCGCGCGTTCCGCCCCCTTCAGGCCAGCCCGAGCAGCCGGGCGGCGTTGCCGCCCAGGATCCTGCGCCGGGATTCCTCGGACAGGCCAATCTGGGAAAATTTGGCTATGCTGTCCCTGATGACCACCTGGGGCCAGTCCGTACCGAAGATAAAGGAGTGCGAAAATCTGTCCATGTCGGGAAAGTATTGAAGAAGTTTCCGGACAGGCAGCCCGGTGACGTCAATGCTTATGTTCCGGTGCAGGCGCGCCATGGTCATGGCTTCGTCATACCAGGCCCCCCTGCCGCCGTGGGCCAGGACAATATTCAGGCGGGGAAAATCCTGGGCCACGTCGTCAAAAAAGATGGGATTGCCGTACTTTATGCGGGCGTGGCGGAAGACGGAGGAGCCGGTGTGGAAAAGCACTGGAATACCCATCTCCTGGGCCAGTCCGTACAGGGGGTACATCTTGGCCTCATTGGGATAGAAATGGTTATAGGTGGGGTAGAGCTTCAGCCCCTTGAAACCCAGGTCGCCGCAGTACTTTTTCAGGATTCCCGGAGGGTCCTGGTCCAGATGGGGATTGACGGTGCAAAAGGGGATCAGCTTTCCCCGTCCGGCGCAGAACTCCGCCACCTGGTCATTGGAGGCGCGCCCTGTGGTCAGAGGCGCCTCCTCGGCCAGGATGACGCCGTAATCCAGCCCGTTTTCCGTGATCATCCGGACAAAGGCGTCCGGATCGGCATATGTACGTTCAAAGGCCTCGTAGTCCTCCCGCCGGGGAAATACGGAGTCCATCAGATCCAGCAGGGATTGTGAGGGAGGGTTGTAGCGGACCAGATGGATGTGAAAGTCAATTACAGGCGTCTGCATGGGAATTTTCCTGATGGTTACGGGAGGGCGGGGGCGGGGAGAAGCCCGCGGGAACCCGCGGCGCCGCGCGTTTCCTGCCGCCGGAAAAAAGGCTGAGGGCGAGTGGCTTACCCTAAATGTTCCCCACTGTCCAGACGCGGATATTCCGAGCGGCATGGTGCGACAGCGCTTTCAGCGCGGCTGCCAAATCAAAACCGCATAACCGCGGTTTTGATTTGGCAATGGACCCGGGCCGCCGGGGCGGCGTTCGGGAGAAACCGCTCCGGGGCCGGATTGGCAAAGGTCAGCGGGCCACCATTTCGGCGTGGGGCACGAAGATCTTGCGATGGCAGTGTTTGGGCACCACAGTGATGCCGATGGCTTTGCACACCAGGATGGGCTCGGGCAGGAAATCGGCCGCGGAATCTTCGCCATCCTTGGCCAGGGTGATGAACTTCCAGCTTTCAAACTGCATAGTGCGCGAGGTGTTCCCGACCTTGATGTACCAGCCGCGGGCCTCAATGAAGTCCCCGGCGAACACCGGAGCCAGAAAGTCCACATGCTCGTAGGTACGGAACAGTCCCTCGTCGCCGTCGCTCAGGATGGCAAGCTCGGTGGCCACGTCGCCGAACAGGTCAAGCTGGCGGGAACCGTTCACCAGGTTGCCGGCATAGTGAGCGTCCGCGGCGCCCATACGGATGCGGATAGTTGCAACTCTCATGTTAAAAACCTCCAGATACGGTAAAATGGTTTCCGGCGCGGGGCAATCCCCGCGCCGATGGTTTATCAGACCGCTTCAGGGCTGGTTCCCCCAGCTCGAACGGATTCCTGTTTCCAGAACAACTGGCCCAATACCCAGCCGATGACCATGAACCAGACAAAACCCAGACCGTCAGCCTGTCCGGGAACCATATGGATGAAGGGCAGGCCGTCCTCCCGGCCCATGAGCTTCAAATAGCCGTCCAGGGCGTCGAAGGCCCCCCAGAGCAGGGTGGCGTAACAGGCGCCGCGCCGGCCGCTGATGTACGGGGCAAGGAAGGCCGTGCACAGGGTCAGGGCGATGGCCGGGGGATATACAAGGTTCAGCATGGGGGTAGCCCAGACCACGATGGTCCCAAGGCCGGCCACGCTGACAAAGGCGGACAGGATCAGGGAAGCAATGCAGGCCTTTTTGTACGGTAAAGAACCATTAGAGGCGTTTTCAGCGTATGCGCCGCAGCCGGCGGCAAGGCCGATGGCCGTGGTCATGGCCGCAAAGGCCAGGGCGATGTTGAAGAAAATCCCCCCCACATGGCCGTACTGCTCCAGCACGATGGTGGCGGACAGTTTGGCGTAGTTGAGATCCGGCAGCAGTTGGCTCGCGGTGTGTCCTCTGTACATTTCTCCGAGCTGTATGCAGCCCATGACGGCGAAGCCGATGGCCCCCACGATGACCAGATAGGTGTTGGTGCGCGAAATCTGCCCCCTGAGGCGGGACTTCAGGTCAAAGACGATAATGCTGGCGAACATCAGGGCGCAGGTCAGATCCATGGTCTGGTAGCCGTTGACGAAGCCGTAGCTTAAGGGAGAGCGGCTGTAGTTGGGCGGGGCCGTCGGCCCGATGGGGTCGATAAGGGCCTTGCCGATGACCGCGATTTCAATCAGCACCAGAGCGGGGACCAGGAATTTGCTGAGTTTGTCCACAATCTGGGATTCTTTGTAAATGAACCAGTAGACGATGCCGTAATACAGAGCCTGGAAGACCACCGACATCATAAAGGCTGACTCGTTCAGGTCCAGGCCGGTCACCCGGCTGACGGCGTCCCAGGAGGCGGCGCTCATGCGCGGGATAACAAAGAGAGGGCCGGTGATCATGATGGTCACATGACCGAAAAAACGCACAAAATTCGGCCCCACTTGAGAGGACAGAACATAAAGGGGGCCGCCGCCCTTGCTCACCGCAAGATAGCCCAGCCAGGGCAGAATAAGGCCGGAAAAGAAAAAGCCGGCAAAAGCCAAAAGAAATTGGTCGCCGGAGTCCCTTCCCCAGGTTGTGGGCCAGAGCATGCAGGATGCCCCGAAGTGCATGGAAAAAATGGCAAAGCCGATCCAGAGCAGAGTGACTAGGCTGAGTCGCTGTTGGTTTTGCATATAAGGCGCCTCCTAAAACGCTTGACATAGTCTGATGAATTTACCGCGAAAATGCGTTGGACGACCCGGAGGCATCAGCTTCCGCCAGTTGTGCTTGTAGGCGGGCTTAGCCCGCCGTTAAGCAAGCATTTCAAGCGTACAATGCTCTAAAAAATGGCCCCCGACTCCTTCAAGGCGCGCACCTCTTCCGCGCCATAGCCCAGAAGATCGCGGAGCACCTCTTCGTTATGCTGCCCCAGGAGAGGGGCGGGGCGCTCAATAGCGTCGGAAACGCCCCGGACCTTAATGGGAATGCCGCACAGACGCACCCTGCCCAGAGCGGGGTCGTCCACTTCCTGAACCATGTTGCGGGCGGCGATCTGCGGATGCTCCGTGGCCTGGGCCACATTAAGCACCGGGCCGCAGGGGATGCCGGCCTTGACGAGAATTTCCTCCATCTCCGCGACGGTTTTGGTGGCCGTCCACTTCAAAAGGATTCCGCGCAGGCTGTTTTCGTAGTTGGCGCAACGATCCTCGTTGGTCCGGTAGCGGGGGTCGTCGCCCAATTCCGGTCTGCCCATAGCCTGGCAGACCTCGCGCCACATCTTGTCCGTGCCCACGCCCATGACAAAGACGCCGTCCTTGGCCTCAAAGGTGTCAAAGGGGGCGATGGCCGGATCCACATTGCCCATTTGCCGCGGGACAACGCCTTCCACCGTATAGGTTACGACGGCGTTTTCCAGGTTGTGGAACAGGGTATCCAGCATGGCCACGTCCAGGCGGTGCCCCCGGCCGCTGCGCTCCCGGTTGAACAGGGCCATGGCGATGCCCATGGTCAGGTAGGAGCCGGTATAGCTGTCGCCCAGGGAGGGGCCGACCTTGGTGGGCCCCTTGTCGGCAAAGCCGGTGATGCTCATGATTCCGCTCATGCCCTGGGCCACGATGTCATAGGCCGGGCGTCCGGAAAGCGGCCCCTGCAGACCGAAACCGGAAATGGAAGCATAGATGATCCTGGGATTCACCTTCGCCAGATCCTCATAGCCCAGTCCCAGCTTTTCCATAGTGCCCACGCGGAAATTCTCCACCACCACGTCCGCCTTGGCCGCCAGGCGGCGGAAGACCCCCTTGCCAGCCTCAGTTCCCAAATCCAGAGTCATGCCCAGCTTGTTACGGTTTATAAGGGAGTAGTAGGCGCTTGCCCCGTTGCGGAAAGGTCCCCAGGTCCGGGTCTGATCCCCGTGGGGGGGGCGCTCCAGTTTGATGACCCTGGCCCCATGATCCGCAAGATGCATGGTGCAGAAAGGACCGCTGTAGGCCTGGGTCAGATCCAGTACAGTAACTCCGTCAAGTAGCTTCATCTCTTTCCTCCAAACGTTGCCCGGCTCCGGGCCGGCGGCTTTTTATCAACCGGGAAAACAATCTGTTTCCCTTTGTTTCATCTTTCCGACCCGGAGGTCCGCAGAGTCTCCGGGCCAGAATGTGTCGTACTCCCCGACACTCGGGAGGGGACAATATCCTTACGCATCCAATTTTGCATATCCTGTGCCAGCGCCGGAAACCCAAGGGGCCGGCCCGACCGGCGGCAGACGGAAGGCGGATAGTTTGTTCTATAACTAACTTTTTCCCCTGTGTCCTCTAAAATCTTTTTTTTGGGCAAAGATTTTTTCCGTGCCCCCCGGCTCTCCGGCCAGGCCCAACTCAAGCAATTAACGCTGATTACATGGATTGTGGGAACGCTGAGTTTTTGTGTTTGGCAAGGCGCGAGTTCTTTTTGCAGAGGGGCTGGACTCTTCCGTCCCGCCCCTCTGCAAAAAGAACGAACAACGCAGTCCAAACGGAATAAATCAGCGTTTCCCTAAAACGCCGTCCGCGGACGCTGGACCGCCTCAAGGGGAGCGGCGGCCTGGCCGCCGGGCGGCCGGATATCGCGGCCAGCGTCCTTTTGAGAAAGAGATCCGGCGGCAGCGGATGGAGTGTAGTCCCCAACGACACTTTTCCCTTTCCGCATCATGCTCGCCTGCGATCATGCGCTGGCAGATACTCTGCATTTTAATATAATATATTTAAATTAAAAAATTTTTTTCATGCTAAAGGCTATTCCCCCAGGCCTTTGCAATGCGCTTGCGCATTATTAGCTGTTTTGCGCTTTTTTTCACAAATGCCCCGCGTAGCGCAAAACAAGAGGTTTTTCTCCCGGCCTCCCGCTTCCGCCCCCAGGCCCTGCCAGGATGCCCGCCGGGGGGAGCCGCCTCTACGCCCGCGCCATTTTGCCAGTTTCCCACTTCTCCGGGCGGATGAATGGAATGCTTTTTGCTGAACAGTCGGGAGAAACGACATCTATCACCAAGGAGTTAAGCGCTATGGGAGCACAAGCTGATACAGTATTCCTGAACGGACAGGTTATCACCGTAAATGGCCGCAACGACATAGCCGAGGCCCTGGCGGTCAAGGACGGGGCCATCGTCTTTGTAGGCGCGAACGCTGGGGCGCGGCAGCTCGCCCAGGGCGCGGAGGTCGTCGATCTCAAGGGAAGGAGCCTGATCCCGGGCTTTACGGACGTTCACGAGCATATCCTGGTGCGCGGCGGCAATGAGTTGGGCGTGGACTGTCGCTCTCCGGGGGTCAAATCCATTGAGGACATCAAGGCCCTTATCGCCGCCCGAGCCAAAATAACGCCCAAGGGCGGCTGGATTCGCGGCTGGGGCTACGATCACTCCAAGCTGGCCGAAGGCCGCCATCCGGATCGCTTTGATCTGGATGAAGCCGCTCCGGATCATAAGGTGCTGATTGTGCGAGTTTGCTGTCACATTGCCGCCTTCAACACCAATGCCCTGCGCCATGCCGGGGCGGCGGACGAGGCTCTTAAGGAATTGGCCGGCGGCCCTGTGGGCCAGCGCAACGGCGTCAACAACGGGGTTATGTTTGAAAACGCCTGTATGGAGGTTCTCAGCACGGCCCAGCCGTCGCTGGAGGAGATGGTGGATTCCCTGGCCGTGGTCAGCGGCATGCTTCTGAAGGAGGGCATCACCTGCTGCCATGACGCGGGCGGCCACGGCGCCCCCAGCATGAAGGCCTTCCAGAAGGCGGTGGAACTGGAGCGGATCAAAACCCGGATCATCACCATGCTTTTCGCCCTGGTGGGGGAAAGCACGGAATTTTCCAACCTGTATATCAATTCCGGCATTTACACCGGGTTCGGCAATGACCGCCTGAAGCTCGGACCCGTCAAGATCATGATAGACGGCAGCAGCAGCGGGCCTACGGCGGCCACGATGGAGGAATACGCGAGCGCCCCCGGCAATCACGGTCTGCTCAGCCTGACCCAAGAATATATTGACGACATAGTCCTGCGCGCCCATGTGGCCGGCTACCAGATGACCACCCACGCCGTGGGCGACAAGGCCGTCATCATGTTCCTTGATGCTGTGGAAAAAGCCCTGAAGGCCCACCCCAGGCAGGATCACCGCCACAGAATCGAACACTGCGCCATGGTGGGCCACAACCCGGACATCATCAGCCGCATTCGCCGTCTCGGCGTCATCCCCGCGGCCCAGCCCATCTTCCTCTATGAATTCGGGGACGGCTACATCCGCAATTTCGGGCAAAAGCGCGGCGGCGGCATGTTCCCCAGCGCCTCCCTGCTCAAGGCCGGCATCCCCGTGGCCGGCAGTTCCGACTGCCCGGTGACCTTTTCCAACCCCCTGCTCAACATCCATGTGGCCGTCAACCGCGAAACCCAGACCGGCCAGCTCATCGGTCCGGATGAACGCGTTTCCGTGGCCGACGCCATCAGGATGTTCACCTATAACGCTGCCTACGCCAGCTTTGACGAAAAGAAGCGAGGAAGCCTGGAAACAGGCAAATTCGCGGATCTAGCCGTGCTGTCCGAGCCGCTTCTGAACGTTTCCCCCAAGGCCATCAAGGATGTCGTTGTGGACATGACTTTTATTGATGGCCAAAAACTGTACGAGCGGCAGGCCTGAGGCGGAGGGTTCCCCGCCCGTTCGTGCCTCTTTCCGCAGATCCCACAGGCAACATGTAACCCGGAGGGACCTTTATGCAGACCGGACTTCAGGCTTCTCTTCTGAAAGAACGCCCCACAAAAGCCTTTGTCTCCATTCTTGTGTTCGGCTGTATCCTGTATTTTCTCATGAAGGCCGTGCAGTCAGCCCTTCCCTCCGTCCTTTTTGATTATGCGCTCTGGTGGAAAGAAATTGAGAGCAGCGCCCTGTACCGGTTCCTGTGGATGATCGGGGACGCCACGGAGCCGCATTTTCACAAGACCCTGCTGGGCGGTATCGGCGTGACGGTCGGCTCCTTCATCGCCTACAGGCTGGACAAGGCCCGTTCCCCCAAAGCCGGCACGCCCGTCTGCTACGGCACGGGCCTCTGGCCCTGGGTGTTCGCTTCCAGCGTGTTCAGTCTGGGCCTGTCCATCCTGCTTTTCGGCGGCCTGCGCAATGAGGACGGCTGGGTGCCCACCTTTGTGCCCTATGTCAGCGTGGCCGGCTGCGTCATTCTCCTTTACGGCGGCGGCATGGCGAACATGCTCACCGGGGCCTTTTTCGGCGCGTTGATCACCGTGCCCATCACCCTGTTTTTGCGCCAATACATATGCCTTCCCATGAACCTGCCCGGTGTCATCGGCAGCGTCAGCGGCATGTGGCTGGGCGGCATCCTGGTTTTTGAACTCTGTCACATATTGCCCTGGATGCGGAAGCTACCGCCTCCTCCCGGTGAGTACAACGCCGGGGCGGCGGCCGTGACGGCCATGAAACGGGAACGTCCCAATGAGTTCTTTGTCCGCCGGCTGATTGCCGACTATTCCGAACCCATGTTTGTGGGCAACGAGATCGCCGGCGCCTGCCTGATCCTCGGCAGCATGCTGACATGGCTGCTCAGTCCCAACCAGCCGTACTACGGAACCGGCTGGTTTCCCGCCCTCATCTTCTGCCAGATTATCACCGGCGCCGTCGCCCTTTATGCCTACTGGCCCGGCTGGCGCGATGGGGACTTTTTCCCTTCCTTCGTGCCCGTTGTTTCCGTCGCGCCGGGCGTTGTCCTGGCGCACGGGCCCTCCCTGTTTGTTATCATCTGCTCAGCCGTTCTCGGCGGCCTGCTCAGCCCGCCGGTGGCCAACATGGTAAACCGGAGCATCCCCGCCCACTGGCATCCCATGATTGGATTCACCTTTTCCATGGCCTTCTGTACCCTGGTGGTAAGCAGTTTGATCAAATATCTGCTCATGGCCTTCCCCTTCCTGGGATCTTACTGAAAGACCCGGAAGGTTCGCATAATGCCGCCTCACTGATTTCCGCAGAAATCAGTAAACATCGGCCGTAAGACCGATGCGCCGCGAAGCGGCGAGAGTTGGCCGAAAACCACGTTTTCCGGCCGACGATCCTGCGGTAAAAAGTGTACTTTTTACCGCATATATAAGTAAGAAAGGTGCGTCCCAAAACAGACACACAAAACAGATACTGAAATAAATCAAGGAGATTCTTATGGTTGAGCAAAACCGTATTCTCAATTGTGAAAGCATGATCACTCTGGCCGCCATCCAAATGGAGCCGCGCATCGGCTATAAAGAGGCCAATGTGCGGCGTTCGTTGGAAATGATCAACGAGGCCGCTGACAAGGGCGCAAAATTTCTTGTTCTGCCCGAATTGTGCAACACAGGCTATATGTTCAACAGCCGGGAAGAGCTTTACGCGGTGGCGGAAAAAATTCCGGAGGGCCCCACCACCCGGGCCTGGGCCAAGCTGGCCGTGGAACGCAAACTGTATATTGTGGCCGGCATTGCCGAACTGGCCGAGGACGGCATCCGCTGCTACAACTCCTGCATTCTGATCGGGCCAGACGGGTACATCGGCACGCATCGGAAGCTCCATGCCTGGTGTGATGAAAAGGTGTTCTTTGAATCCGGCAATCTGGGCTACCAAGTTTTTGAAACACCCATCGGCAGGATTTCCATGTTGATCTGCTATGACATGTGGTTCTTCGAGAATTTCCGGATCTTGGCCCGCAAGGGAGCGGATATCGTCTGCTGCCCCACCAACTGGGTGGATATCCCCCCGGCCGTGACCGCCGGCCCCGCCTTGGCGCAGACCAATGCCGGCTGTAACAGCATCTTCGTTGTGGCTGCCGACAGAATCGGCGTTGAGCGCGGCTGCCGCTTTCCCGGCCGGAGCGTGATCATGGGGCCGGACGGCTGGCACAGAGCTCCCATGGGCAGCGACGACAAGGAAGAGATTCTCATCGCCGAGGTCAACCTGATGGAAGCCCGGCGTCTGAACTGGAACCCGATGAATGTGGTCTTCCGCGACCGGCGTACGGATCTGTATGACGATATGCTCGGTAGCGGCGAAAAGCCTCTGCCCAGATAGCCTCCATCCTGCCGCGTTGCCGGCAATGGGCACGGCGTCACCTCGTTTTTGCATCTCGCGCGGGTTGCGGGCATCGCCCGGCGAGCCAGCAACCGCGCACAACCAAGGAGAATCAAGTATGAATGTGCAAGTAGGCAGCAGCAACCAGCCGGAATTCATGAAGTACAAAGTGGCCGCCATCAACTACGGGGCGGTGATGTATGAAAAGGATCGCAATATCGCCGAGCAGTACGCCATGGTGGAGGAGGCGGCCAAAGCGGGCGCGAAACTGATCGCCCTGCCGGAAATGGCGACCACAGGATACTGCTGGTACAACCGGGCTGAAGTGAAGCCCTTTGTCGAACCTGTCCCCGGCCCCACCACGGAAAAATTCGGAGCCCTGGCCAAGCGCTACAATTGCTGGATCGTCGTGGGCATGCCTGAAGTCGATCCCCGGACCGACATTTATTATAATTCCGCTGTGCTCATCGGCCCCAACGGCGTGATCGGCGTACACAGGAAGAGCCACGACTACATTGCCGAACCCAAATGGTCAAAGCAGGGGGATCTCGATCACATGGTCTTTGCGACCCCCATCGGCAATATCGCCATGTTGATCTGCATGGACATCCATTTTATTGAAACCGCCCGCATCCAGGGCCTGCGCAATGCGGACGTCATTGTACACATCAGCAACTGGCTTGCTGAAAAAACGCCGGCGCCCTACTGGCTGACCAGAGCCTTTGACAACGGCTGTTATGTGCTGGAAAGCAACAGGACCGGCCTGGAGCGGACCGTGCAGTTCTCCGGCGGCAGCGTACTCATCAATCCCGACGGAACCATCAATTCCTATGTGGATGAAGGCCATCAGATCATGTACGGCGAGGTGGATATCGCCAAAGCGCGCACAAAGTCGTTCGCCAACGGAGGGAACAAGTATCTGGAACGGCGGCCCAAGGAATATATGGAAATCATGCACGACACCTATCTGTGGAATCCGCTTGATTTCTTCAGGCTGTATGGCTACGACCCCTTGCCGACCGGCAAAAAATCCAACATTTCCGTGGCCCAGGTCCGTCCCCAGTCCGGCAATATCGCCGCCAACGTCGCCATGATCAAAGACAGGGCGGCTCAGGCCGCGGCCCAGGGCAGCGATCTGGTGGTCTTCCCGGAACTGACCCTGACCGGCCTGCCTTCCAGCCCGGATCAGGCCAAAAAACTGGCGGAAACCGCGCCCGGTCCATCTTTGGACGCTCTCATCGACTGCGCCATGAAACACCGTCTCTATTTGGTGGTGGGCATGGTGGAAAAGGACGGCGCCAAGTTCTACAACACGGCTGCGCTGATCGGCCCGGAAGGCCTGGCGGGCAAATATCGGAAAATGCACCTCTGCGATCTGGACAAAGGTTGGGCCACGCCCGGCGATCTGGGCTTCCCGCACGTCAACACGCCTCTCGGCCGCATCGGCATGTTAATCGGCCATGACGCCATGTTCCCGGAACCCGGCCGCCTGCTCGCCCTGAACGGCGTCGATTTGATCTGCTGCCCTTCGGCTGTGAACGCGCCCAAACCCTATGGCCTCGGCGCCACCGACGCCTGGCATAATTATCCGATCCCAAGGGGACAGAGCACCATCCACTGGCACCTGTGGCGGGTGCGCGGCGGAGAGAACAACTGCTATATGGCCTTTGCCAACATGGTCGGCGACTATATCGGCGGCGACAAATGCTTCGGCCGCAGCGGCGTCTTCCAGGCCGATACCTTTGCCTTCCCCAGGCAGGAAGTCATCCTCTCCGCAACGGAAGAGGAAATCGGCACCTGCGGCATCGACACATCCTCTTCCCCGGATTCCGTCTACCCGACCAATGTGGTCCGGCGCAAGGATCTGGTGTGCATGCGGCTGCCGCACTGGTATGATATCATCATCTCCGAACAGCCCCCTGTGCTGGAGTTGTTCAAGAAGTAATTCCGCGGCCGTCCGGAGAGGAAGGGTTCCTTTCCGGACGCCGTCAGGCCGGATCTCCGTTTCGGGTTTCGTTGCAGGCATATTTTCCGGTGAAAGCAACCCGACTCGCCTCTTTCCCCTTTTTCCCGGAGGTCTCCATGAGCATAAATACCTAAAATTATGGCTATTCATGAGGCAAAGTACGCTTTAACCGGATGAACCAAAATGCGCGGATGCCCCGCAACGGTGTTGCGGGGCATCCGCGGGATTGGCCCGGACTCGCCGCCGGGCGGCAAGCTATGGCATTTACGCTTGAAACAGTTCGCTTACGGCCAGCCGGCCTGCTCCTGTTTCGCGGCAAGGATTTGCCGGCAAATCCTTGCAGAGCAAATTACACCTTTTCAATGGTAATTTGCTCGAAAAGCTACATGGTTCCAATCTGTAACCCGGAGGAATATCTCCATGCAAAGCAGACTACCGACTTTTCTTCTGGTCGTGGGAGTTCCCTTTACCCTGCTGGTTCTCTGTTTCAAAATCTACAACCGCATTGAACCGATGATCCTGGGTTTCCCCTTCCTCTACTTCTGGCTTTTCTCCTGCCTCTTCATCAGCTTCGCCAGCATGTATGTGGGCTGGAGGATTGATCCCAAAAGCGACAGAAACCTGCGTAAGCAAAACGTCAAAAACAACGCACAAAATCAGGCGGACAGCCGGGGGAGGGATCAGTAATGGCCGTAGTTGTTCTCGGATTCATCATAGCGGTGTCGCTGGGCATCGCCGTGGCCTCCCGGCGCGGCGTCGTGCAGAACTCCATGAGCGACGTCATGGTGGCCAACCGATCCTTTGGCGCCATCCTGCTCTTTATTGTCGCCGTGGGAGAAACCTACAGCGTGGGCACCATGATCGGCGTGCCCGGAGCCATTTACGCCAGGGGCGCCTCCTGGGCGACCTGGTTCATGGGCTACATGTGCCTTGGCTTTTCCCTCGGCTACTTTATCAACCCCATGATCTGGCGCCTGGGGCGCCTGTCTGGCGCGGTGACCATAGCGGAGACCTTCCGCTGGCGCTTCAACAGCAGGCCCCTGGAATGTCTCATCGCCCTGCTCTGCATCATCTTCCTCATGCCCTGGATTCAAATCCAGTTCGCCGGCCTGGGCATCATCTTGAAATACATAGGCTTTGACATCAGCTATGTGACCGCGGTGTTCATCTCCGCCCTGATCGCCTACGCCTATATCGCCATCGCCGGCATCCGCGCCCCGGCTTGGGTAAGCATTCTGAAAGACGCCCTGATGCTTTTCTCCATGGTCATCGGCGGCCTTGTGGTCGCCGCCCAGTTCCCCGGAGGAGTGGAGGGAATATTCCGGGAGGTGGCCCGCGTAGCCCCTGAAAAGCTGATCATTGATACGGAACCCATTACCAAGAATGTGACCTTCACTCTGTCCACGATGATTTTCCAGGCCATGGGGCTGTGCATGTTCCCCCTGACCTTCCAGTTCATCTTTACCGGCAGATCGGAGGATACGGTGCGGCGCAACCAGATTTTCATGCCGCTCTATATGTACATGTATCCCTTCCTGGTGCTCACGGCCTACTTCGTACTGATCACCGTAACCGGGCTGACCAACGCCGATGAAGCCTTTATGGCCCTCATCGCGCGGGAACTGCCCCCCTGGCTGGTGGGCATGGTGGCCGGAGGCGGCGTGCTGACCTGCATCCTGGTGGCCGCCCTGTGTTCTCTCAGCATCGGCGGCTTCCTTACCCAGAACATCATCCGCCAGTTCAAGCCGGATCTGTCCCCCATGGCCTCCGTGGGCATCACCCGGGCCACCACGGCCATCGCCCTGGCCCTGAGCGCCTTCATGGCCGTGTACCTGCCCAGTCTGATGCTGGGCATCAACAACTTCGCCTACTTCGGCTTCACCCAGATCTTCGCGGTGACCGTGGCCGGCGCCTTCTGGGCCCGCGCCACCAAGCAAGGCGTCTTTGCCGGCCTGCTGGTGGGCCTGATCATGATCTTTGTCCAGGTGGGCCTGGACATCAACATCTGGAACATCAACAAGGGCCTTATCGCCCTCATCTGCAACGCCGCCGTCATGGTCGCCGTCAGCCTGAACACTCAGCCAGACGAGGAGACCAAACAGAACTTCGCTCTGGTCCAGAACTACAACCCCACCATCAAAGCCTGAGCCATTATCCCCGCCCGGCGGCAGCGCCTCCGGGCGGGGAGCGGCTCCGCGCGCCAAGGAGGTTCCCCATGCACATTACCAGCAAAGAGCGTTTACAAGAAAAAATCGCCGCCTGGAGCGCCTTTGGCGACGCCGGCCACGGCGGCATCACCCGCCTCTCCCTTTCCGCCCCGGCCTTGCAGGCCCGCGCGGAATTCGCCCGCCGCGCCAAGGAACTGGGACTGACCCTTGAGACCGACGACCTCGGCAACATGTACGCCACCAGAAGCGGCTCGGAAAAGCTGCCCCGCATCGCCATGGGCTCGCACATGGATTCCGTGGTCTGCGGCGGCAACTATGACGGCATCCTGGGAGTCCTCACCGGCCTGGAGGTGGTGGAAACCCTGGCGCGGGAGAAGATCCCCACCCGCCACCCCATAACCGCCATGGTCTGGACCAACGAGGAAGGCGCCCGCTTTCCTCCGGCCATGATGTGTTCCGGAATTGTCACGGGCAAGTTCGACAAGGCGGCCATGATGGCCGTCAAAGACAAGGAAGGGGTGGCCTTCGGCGAGGCTCTGGAGAAGAGCGGCTACCTGGGCGATTTAAGCAAACGCCTGAACCCCTCGGATTATGCGGCCTATCTGGAGTTGCACATTGAGCAGGGCCCCGTGCTGGAGGACGCCGGCATTACCCTTGGCGTGGTGGAAGGCGTGGTCGGCATGTGCAACTACACCATCCAGACCCGGGGGCAGTCCGATCACGCCGGCACTACGCCCATGAATAAGCGCCAGGACGCCCTGCATGCCGCCTCGCAGCTCATCTGCTCCCTATATGTCTCCCTGGGCGCCATCGATCCGGATCTGGTCTTCACCTTCGGGCACATTGACTGCCACCCCAACGTCCATACGGTGATTCCGGACGAGGTGAGTTTTTCTCTGGACGCCCGCCACAGGGATCCGGCCGTTGTGGGCCGGGTGGTGGAAGCCATCAAGGCCCTGCCCAGGGAGGTGGTTGGCTGCGCGGTCAGCTTCCAGGAGGCCTGGTCGCGCAACACGGTTCCCTTCCATAAGCCCTTTGTGGATCTGGTGCAGAAAAACGCCGAGGCCCTCGGCTATTCCTGGAAAAGGATGTACAGCGGCCCCGGACATGACGCCCAGTATGTGCAGGATATGCTGCCCTCGACCATGATCTTCGTCCCCAGCATCCGGGGGCACAGCCACTGTGAAGAGGAAAAGACGAATCTGGACGACTGTTGGAAAGGCGCCAATGTCCTCCTGAACACAGTTCTGGACATTGACAGGGCTTAGAGCAGTTTAACTTTTCAAAGTTAAACTGCTCTATTCCGCCGCCAGATAGCTGGTGACGTCACGAATGCCGGGAGTGGCGCGGGCTGTGGCCTCAGCCCGCGCCAGATGTTCCGCGTCGGGCAGTATGCCGGTCAAAACGGCGTGGCCGCCCCAGACATCCACATCAACGCGGGAGCCGGGGGTCTCGGCCAGGGGACGCAGCCGCTCCTCCAGAGCGGCCTCCAGAAGCACATCGTTGGAGGTGTCCATGCTGCCGGCGGGGAACCAGTGGGCGGTCACCGAGACCACGCCTGCGGCCCGGCCGGCGGCGTCCAGGGCAAAGCGGCGGAAGTCGGCATCCGCCTCTCCCACCAGAAAGACATGCCCGCGGAAGCTGTGAACTTCCACGTCATTGGCCTTGGAAGGATTTTCAGCCAGCAGGGCGGAGGCCACGGCGGTCTTGACGCCGGCATCGTCATACTGGTAATCGAAGGAAGTTTTCTCCCCGCCCGGTGGGCCGGAGAGGAAGGCGCAACCGGCCGCCGGAAACAGAAAGAGCAACGACAGGACAAGAACTCTCATGGCGAAATCCTCCGGGGGAAAAGGAGGAATGATGGAAAAAGCATAGCACGGCCAGTCCGGCCCGGTCAAGAAGCCAGGCGACGATACGGCGCGTTCTCCTTTACATCTCATGGGAATCCTGTATAAATTATAGCTGTCCTATTTACCAGTGCTTAAGAAAGAGCCCCAAACCCAAAGGGTTCTGTGCCGCCGGAGCAATTTCAAAGTGAAATTGCTCCGGCGGCATTCCGGGAACCGGCCATGAACGCAAGCAAAATCCGCAACCTCATTCAGTTGCACACGCCCGAGGAAACCTCGCGGCAGAACACAGTTATCGTGGCGCGGCAGCCCATCTTCGATCTCGCCGGCGCCATCCAGGCCTATGAGCTGCTGTTCCGCGATCCCTCCCTGAAGCCGGGTCTGGGCGGCAAGAGCGCCCATGCCGCCACCTCCTCCGTGATGGTGGATGGTTTTGAGCTGATGCGGCCCTCCCTGCGGCAGGGGCAGCGCTTCTTCATCAACTTTACCCGGGAAATGCTGGAGGCCGGCCTGGCCAACCTGCTGCCGCCCGAGTTCTGCGCGATAGAGATTCTGGAAGACGTGCAGCCTACGGAGGACGCGCTGCGGGGCCTGCTGCAGTTGAAGCAGCAGGGCTACCTCCTGGCCCTGGACGATTACACCGGCCAGGAGGATCTGGCCCCTTTTGTTCCCCTGGTGGATATCGTCAAGGTGGAAGTGCTCGGCTGTAGTCCGGACCGGCTGCTGGCCTTGGTGAACAGCCTGCTGCCCCATAAGGTCAGCCTTCTGGCGGAAAAGGTGGAGGATCTCAAGACAGCCGACCTCTGCCGCCAGATGCGATTTTCCCTTTTTCAAGGATTTTTCTACAGCAAGGCCGAACTGGTGCGGGGTAGAAAACTGACCCCTTCCCAGATCACCAAGTCGCGGATACTGGCCTATTCCTCCTCGGACGACATGGATCGGGACATCCACAAGATGGTGGACGCCATAAGCGCGGACGTCTATCTGAGCTACAAGCTGCTGCGCTATGTCAACTCCGCCTTTTTCGGCCTATCCGTGCCCGTCTCCTCCATCCGCCACGCCATAGCCATCCTGGGCAGGGTCAAGCTGCGGCAATGGCTCTGCGTCACGGCCCTGGCGGAAATGGATTCCGCCCCCATGTCGCGGGAACTTGTCCTGCTTTCCGCCCTGCGGGCGAAGTTCTTTGAACTGCTCGGCGAACGCGTCGCCCCCGGCGGGAAGCTCTCCCACTCCCTTTTCCTGGTGGGCCTTTTCTCCCTGCTGGAAAGCATGCTCCAGGTGCCCATGCGGGAAATTCTCTCCACCCTGTCCCTGGAAGAGGATCAGAAGCAGGTTCTGGCCTTTCACCAGGGGCCCCTCGCCCCCTGGCTGGATCTTCTGGACGCCTATGAACGCGGCCGCTGGGCTGAGGTGCGGGAAACCGCCGCCCGGCTGCGCCTCTCCGAGGCGGATCTCGCTCCGGCATACGCCGAGGCCAGCACCTGGAGTACCTCCCTGTTCGACGGAGACTGATAGTCCCCAGCCTTCCCCCGTGAGCGCGCTTCCCCTGCGGCCGCAAAGGCGCGACCCTGTTGACATCAGGCTGGAACAGGTGCATGGAATTTATTGGCGTTGACGGAGCAGCGTCCGCTTGAGCCTGTCGCCCGACCCGTGCGGAGCGGGTCCGTGCCCGCGGCGGCCAAGCTGGCAGACAGATGCGGGCAAATCTTGAAAGGGTCGGATTGCAGTTGACCAGGGCAGTCCGCAAGGCAGGCGGTCCTCGCGGGAGCGGGATCGCCTCCTTATATGCCAGGGAACACGCCGCCTTTGGGTTCCCCGTCCCCAATCCCGCCGGAATGTCCATCCGCTCCCGCCGGCGCCATGCTCCAGCGGAGCTCCGTTTGAAGGAGGGAACGCCGCATGTACGAAAGAGGGTACAAGGGAAAAATCAGCCTGGTGCTTCTGGATCTGGCGGGCACCGTGTGCGACGGCGCCCAGGATCTGCGCCACCGCTGGCCCGAGGACGACTTGCGCGGCTGCAAAGCGCCGGTCCTGCCCTTTCACACGGTCTTCAAGCGCCACGGCATTTCCCTGGACTGGACCGTGATCCGCCAGTTCATGGGCATGTACAAGCCGGATCACCTGCGCCTTCTGCTGGAACTGCCCACTGTGCGGGAACAGTACCTGAGCCTCTACGGCCATCCCTATACCCAGGAAGAATACCTGGCCTGGCTGGAGGAGTTCCGGATCCTTCTCACCGAGTGCGCCTTGGACGACGATTTGACGCGTCCCACGGACGGCGCGGCGGAATGCCTGACGGAACTGCGCCACGCCGATATCCTCCTGGGGTACGATACCGGCTATTTCAGCGGCATTGCCCGCGCACTGACCCAAAAACTGGCTGACCTGTACAACCTGACCTTTGATGTAGGATCCAACTCCGACGAAGCGCACGGACGCCCCAGCCCCGGCATGGTCTACGACTGTATGATGAAGGCCAAGGTCTGGCCTTCGGAAGCCGTGGTCAAAGTGGACGACACGGTGGCGGGCATCCTTTCCGGCAACAGCGCCGGCTGCTGGACCGTGGGTATCTACGCCACCGGCAGCCATGCCTATGACAAGCTGCTCACGGCCCGGCCGGACTATCTTTTGCCCTCCATCCGCTATCTGCCCGCGCTGATTTTTTTCATCATAGAGCCCCGCATCCGGCGGGGGGAACGCCCCGGCGCCGGAATCCCGTAAACCCTGCGCCGCCGGGAAGCCGGCGGCGCTCAACCACTGCGTCCGGCTGAGAACGGAAAGCGTCCCCATTCCGACCGGACCTTGCACTAAGGAGGTGCCCATGAGTCAGTCACGCGAATTCCGCGTCCCCCCTGTCATTCGCTTCGGGGCGGGAGCAAGCCGTGAGGTCGGCCAGGAAGCTAAAGCTCTGGGCTGCGGCAAGGCCCTGATTGTAACCGATGCCTTTATGCACTCCAGCGGCGCCTGTGGCCCTGTGATCAAGGCCCTGGAAGACGCCGGGCTGGAGACGCGCATCTACGACGGCGTGAACAGCGAGCCGGATCTCTCCCACATCAGCAGCGGGCTCGCCCTGCAACGGCAGTATGCCAGCGACCTCATAGTGGCTGTCGGCGGAGGCAGCCCCCTGGACGCGGGCAAGGCCATCAGCGTTATGATCACCAACAGCGGCGGCATGGAAAACTACATGGGCATGGGCAAGCTGACCCGCCCCGGCCTGCCCCTCATCGCCATCCCCACCACGGCCGGCACGGGCAGCGAGGCCACTTTGTTCACCATCATCACCGATACGGCCCGGGACGTGAAAATGCTCATCGGCAGCCCCTTCATCCTGCCGCGCGTGGCCCTGGTGGACCCTGAGCTGACCCTGGCCATGCCCAAGGGGCTGACCGCCGCCACAGGCCTGGACGCCCTGACCCACGGCATTGAAGCCTATGTTTCGCGCAAATCCCAACCCATGAGCGATGTCTTCGCCCTTTCGGCCATCCGGCTGTTGGGCGAGAACCTGCGCACGGCCTGGGAGCAGCCCGGCAACTACGAGGCCCGCTCCAAAACCATGCTGGGGGCGCTGCAGGCAGGCATCGCCTTCAGCAACGCCTCGGTGGCCCTGGTACACGGCATGTCCCGGCCTGTGGGAGCGGTCTTCCATGTGGCCCACGGCGTGTCCAACGCGGCTCTTCTGGGGGAGGTGATGGAATTTTCCATTTCCGGCAACCCGGAACGGTATGCCGATGTGGCCGCGGCCCTCGGCCTGGAGCGTCAGGCCGGCGCCGAAGCCACAGCCAAGGCCGGCGCCGCCTGGGTCAAGGAACTGATCCGGACCCTGCAGGTGCCCACATACTCCCAGTTGGGCGTCACCAGGGAAAAACTGGACCAGGCGGCGGGCAAGATGGCCGACGACGCCATAGCCAGCGGAAGCCCGGCCAACAACCCCCGCATCGCCACCCGGGATGAGATTATAGAACTGTATTACAAGGTGTTGTAGCCCACCTGGCACGGACGGCCCCGTACCTCCTCAACAGGCAATTCGGTTTCCAGATAAAATTGCATAAGGCAAGTTATCTGGAACTCGAATTAGGGCATTTTACGCTTGAAATGCTTGCTTGTCGGCGAGCAAAGCTCGCCGACAAGCAAGCATTTCGCGGCAAGGATTTGCGAGCAAATCCTTGCAGAGCAGTCCAACGTTTAAAAGTTAAACTGCTCTAAGCCAGAAAGGCCCGGCGGACGGCTTCCGGAGTGGGAGCGGTGAAAAGCAGATCCCGGAAGGCCGCCACCTCGGCAGCATGGGCGGGATGGGCGCGGCAGGCCCGCAGCCGGAGCAGGGCCGGTTCTATGTCCCCGGTTTGGCGCACTGCTTCCCACAGCCGCCCCCGGCCGCAAGGGGGAAGATAATTCAGGCCCAGGCCGGGAATGCCCGAGGGATCCTCCGCCTGTATAACCGGCAGATCCAGGGCGGCTGCCTCGGCCAGGGAGCCGGACCCGGCCCCGATGACAGCCCCGCAGCTCCGCAAGGCCTGAATAAGCGGACCGTCCGCCAGGGCCGGGGAAGGCGGCAGGCGTGAGGCGAACTCCTCCGCCCGGACCGCGGGATGGAACCTGTAGGCAAGAGCGCGGCCGGCGCGGGCCAGAGGCAGGACCAGATCCAGGACGCGGGCCGTCTCCTTCGGATGATAAGACAAAAGGACCAGAAGCGGTCCGGACTCCTCTGCGGCGGCCAGGGGCGCGAACAGATGCCCGTAGCGCAGGGATGGGCCGGTGGCGTAGTTCTGAATGGTCTTTTCCGGAAGAAAGAACGGGCCGTTGACCAGAACCAGGTCAGGCGCCAGGCCGAGGGCGGCCTCGCCGTCATCGGGATGGTTGTTGAGCAGGGTGTCCGGCCAGATAAAAAGCTGGGCGCCCACACAGGGTATATGCCTGCCGGTCAGGCGCTCCGCCTGGGACAGGCCGCGGCACAGGGCCTTGTTGCCGGTCTGGTTTTCATACCAGGAAATAAGGCGGGAGGTCCGCGGCAGGGAGGCCAGGGCGGCGCCCAGGCGCAGACCGGCCAGGCGGCGGGCCTCGCCGTCCAGAACATTCTGCCCCGCGGTCCGGACCAGGGCACCGCGAATCCAGGCCTCCGGCGAGGCGGGGTCCGCCCCGTCCAGGGAACGGATCAGGCGGTACAAGGCCGGAGGGTAGGCCAGACAGTGCCATAGCAGACGGAACCAGTCCGACCAGGAGAACAGGCCGGCCTCGGTAATTCCCGGCCCGGCGGCGGCCAGAACCCGCAGAGCTTTCCACAAAACTCGGGGCCGGCGGCTGCCGTAAAGGCGGTACAGACGCACCGGGATATGCCCCTCCTGCTGCAGGGCGCGGTCCAGGCCGGGCAGGTATCCTTCCTTAAAGCCTCCGTCGCGGGCCAGGCCGGGCAGGAGGGCGAAGGTATCCAGGATCGCGGCCGGGGGAGCGTCCTTTGCCCGCAGGACCGCCCAGGGAAGCCTCCAGCGCAGCAGGACCAGGAAGAGCCTGGTCAGAAGCAGGAAACAGAAATGCCCGCCGTTGGTCAGGCAGTAGCGCGCCGCCAGGCGGACGCGCCCGGCCGGTCCCAGGGGGGGGTATGGCTCCCGGCGCAGAAACCGGCCCAGAATATCCCCCTGGTGAGGCGCCTTGGACAGGACGGGACAGGCCAGGAGACGGTCGTCGGCCAGAGCCCGCCCGGTGATCCGGGAAAAGGCGTCAAAAAGCTCGCCGGGGCGGCCGGAGGGGCGCATCAGGGCGTACCTGCCGGGGGCGCCGTTCCGGCGTCCTGGCAGGAGGTGTGCCAGGCATACATGCGGGCCAGACCCTGCTCCAGAGACACGCTGGGGGCGTAGCCCAGGCAGGCGGACGCCAGGGAGCGGTCCGCGGCAATTCCGAAGATGTCCCCGGGAGTGCCGCCCCTGTATTCCACCTCCACCGGCAGGGAGGAAAGGGCGCATAGCCGGTCCACCAGGTCGCCCACCCGTACCCGGCCGGAACCGCCGATGTTGATCTCCCTGCCCTCGGATTCCGGGTGATCCAGACAGCGCAGAAAAGCATCCACCACGTCCGCGATGTGAACGAAATCCCGGAAACGCTCAGGGCTGCCCTTGACCAGAATGCGCCCCTCCCCCACCATCATGGCCAGGTAGATGCTGACCATGCCCTGGCGCATGTTCTCCATGTTCTGCCCCTCTCCATAGACATTGAAAAGGCGCAGAGCGGTGGAGCGAATCCCGTATTGTCCGTACAGGCGCAGATAGTGTTCGCTGGCCAGTTTGCCCACCCCGTAAAAAGACAACGGCCGGGCCGGGGCGTCCTCTGAAACCACCGGAGTTTCCGGATTGCCGTATACGGACATGCTGCTGGCATAGAGGAACCGGCCGCAGCCCACGGACAGGGAGAAGCGCAGCAGGCGCAGAGTGGATTCGGCGTTGGTGCGCAGGTCATAAACCGGATCGTCGAAGCTGATCTCCCCGCTGCTCTGTCCAGCGATGTGCAATACGGCGTCATAGGCTCTGCGCGGCAGAGCGCTCTCATAGACTCCGCCGTCCTGGCAGTCCCCCCGGACAAACAGGGCGCCGGCTGGCACCTTCTCCAACCGCCCGGTGGTCAGATTATCCAGGCCCACCACCTCATGCCCCTGCTCCAGCAGCGCCCCGGCCACAGCCGATCCTATAAACCCGGCGATTCCCGTCACCAGATAGCAGCCCATACCTTCTCCCCTTTTTGCGCATGATACTCTCCAAGCGCAAGTTTTGCACTTTGAAATCCTCCGGCGGCCGCGCCGCGCTCTCCTGTAATTCCACTTGCAGCCGGAGAAATTTTTCTGCACAATCGCTACGCGCGGATCGTCCGCCGGGAGAGGTAACATGCGCTACGGATTTATCGGACTGGGCAATATGGCCTCGGCCATAATCAGGGGCATGATCGCCTCGGACCGTTTCAGGCCGCGGCAGATCCAAGGATACGACATCCTGCCGGAGACGGCGTCCGCCCTGGCGCGGAGTACGGGCATCACCCTCCTGGAATCCCCGGCCGAGGCCGCCCGGGCGGATATCCTGATTCTGGCCGTCAAGCCCCAGATTCTGGAAGGGGTTCTGCGGGATCTGCGCGCCCTGCCTCTGGACTGCGCCTTGGTCATTTCCATAGCCGCCGGCAGGGATCTGGCCTTTCTGCAGACCTGGCTGGGGGAGAACACTCCCCTTGTCCGGGTCATGCCCAACATCAACGCTAAAGTGGGAGCGGCCACCAGCGCCTTGGCCGCCAATGACCGGGTGTCCACGGAGCTGAAGGAGGAGGCGGCCCGGATCTTCTCCAGCGTGGGGTCCGTCATGGAACTGCCCGAGACGCTTTTCCCCGTCTTCGGAGCTATTGCCGGGGCCTCGCCGGCCTTTTGCTATCTGTACATAGACGCCCTGGCTCGGGCCGGAGTCCGGGGGGGCATGTCCAGGACCCAGGCCCTGAAAGCGGCTGCCGGCACGGTTCTGGGCAGCGCCAGAATGGTTTTGGAAAGCGGGGAACATCCTTTCGCCCTGATTGATCAGGTAAGCTCCCCGGCCGGGACCACCGTGGAAGGGATCTGCGCCCTGCAGTCCCTGGGTTTTGAAAGCGCCGTGCATCAGGCGGTGGCGGCGGTCATGCGGCGGGAAAACTCACTGTAACCCTCCCTTCCCGAAGATGCAGGCGAGCCCTATTCCAATTCCAGGTTAAAAATGTCTTGATTTTTAAAACATTTTCCCGGAACCATGCGCCTCTTGCAACTTCGTTTTAAGTGGCACATGGTAAGCGAAAAATGCTCTAGCTTGACGCCAGGCGGATTTATACGCATGAACCCGGATTCATTGCTTCTTGGACTGGATGTGGGCTCCACCACTGTGAAGGTGGTGGTTCTGGACGATGGCGGATGCCTGCTCTTTGCCCGATACGCCCGCCATTATTCAGAAGTGTACGCGACTGTTCTTTCTCTCCTGCGGGCCGTGGACGAGGCTTTTCCCGGAGCATCCTGGAAGCTGGGCGCCACCGGCTCCGGCGCCCTGACCTTGGCCGGCAAGCTTGGCCTGCCCTTTATCCAGGAGGTGCTGGCCTCCAGTCTTGCCATCCGCACCCTGCTTCCCCAGGCGGACGTGGCCATTGAGTTGGGCGGCGAGGATGCCAAACTGACCTTCTTCCGGGGGGGCGTGGACCAGCGCATGAATGAAACCTGCGCCGGCGGCACCGGAGCCTTCATTGACCAAATGGCCGCCTTCATCCAGACGGACGCCGCCGGCCTGGACGCTCTGGCGTCCCGCCACAGCACCATCTATCCCATTGCCTCGCGCTGCGGGGTCTTCGCCAAAACGGACATTCTGCCCCTGCTCAACGAGGGAAGCTCCCGCGAAGACATCGCCGCCTCCATCATGCAGTCGGTGGTCAACCAGACCATCAGCGGCCTGGCCAGGGGGAGAGCCATAGAGGGAGCCGTGGCCTTTCTGGGCGGCCCGCTGACCTTCCTGCCCTCCCTGCGCCAGCGCTTTGCGGCAACTCTGGATCTGGCCCCGGAACAGATCCTTTTTCCGGAACATTCTGAATTCTTTGTAGCCATCGGAGCTGCTCTGTCCCTGCGCGAGGCAAGGGGAAGGGGCGATCTGCCCGGAGCCATTGCCGGCCTGACCGCCGGCGCCGGCAGCGAGGTCAAGCATGTCCTGCCGGCCCTGTTCGCCGACGGCGAGAGCCGGGACGCCTTTTACCGCCGCCACGCCAGGCGGCAGGTGGCCCGCCTTCCCCTGGAACAGGCCTCGGGCGACGCCTGGCTCGGCCTGGACAGCGGCTCCACCACCATCAAGGCCGTACTCATTGATGACCAGGGACGCCTCCTCTACTCTTCCTACGGCCCCAACAAAGGGGATCCTCTGAACGCGGCCCTGGGCATCCTGCGTGAGATCTACGCCCGCAAACGCGCGGATCTGCGCATCCGGGCGGCGGCGACCACTGGCTACGGCAGCGCCATGCTGGCCGCCGGCCTGCAGGCCGATTTCGACGAGGTGGAAACCGTGGCCCACCTTACGGCGGCCCGTTTTTTCGAACCGGATGTCAGCTTCATTCTGGACATCGGCGGCCAGGACATAAAATGCCTGTCTATCCGTAATGGCGCCATTGACCAGATTCAGCTCAACGAGGCCTGCTCCGCCGGTTGCGGCTCCTTTATCGAAAATTTCGCCGTCTCGCTGGAAATGACCTTGCCGGAATTCGTATCCCTGTCCCTGAAGGCCGGAGACCCGGTGGACCTGGGCACGCGCTGCACGGTTTTCATGAACTCCAAGGTCAAGCAGGCCCAGAAGGAAGGCGCCCTTATAGCCGACATAGCCGCCGGGCTGTGCTATTCCGTGATCCGCAACGCATGTTACAAGGTCATGAAAATCAGCAACCCGGAGGAACTGGGCAAAAAGGTGGTGGTGCAGGGGGGGGCCTTCATCAATGACGGCCTGCTGCGCGCCTTGGAGCTGGAAATAGGCCAGGAGGTCATCCGGCCGGACATTCCCGGCCTCATGGGCGCCTTCGGCGCCGCCCTCATCGCCCGCGACCGGGGAAGCCGTAAAAGCGCCCTCATAGGCCCCGAGGCTGTGGAAGCCTTCAATATGAAAACCTCCACCGCCCGCTGCCGCCACTGCTCCAACAGCTGCCTGCTGACCATCAGCACCTTCCCGGACAGGCGCCGGTTCATCTCCGGCAACCGCTGCGAGCGCGGCTCAGGCACCCTGCCCCAGAATCTGCCCAACCTCTACCGTTTCAAGCAGGAACGCCTCTTCGACCACTACACCCCGCTGGAACGCGCCAACGCTCCCCGCGGAGTAATAGGCATTCCCCGCGCCCTCAACATCTACGAGAACTATCCTCTCTGGTTCACCCTCCTGACCAGGCTGGGCTACAGGGTGGAGCTGTCCTCGCCTTCCTCCAAAGAGCTTTTTTTCCGCGGCTACGAAACCATCCCCTCCCAGACGGTCTGCTACCCGGCGAAACTGGCCCACGGCCATATCATGGACCTCCTGGACCGCGAGATCCAAGCTATCTTCTTCCCCTGCATCTCCTTCGAGCGCAAGGATTTCAGCACCCAGGCCAACAATTACAACTGCCCCGTGGTCATAGGCTATCCCGAACTGCTGGCCAGAAACATCAATGAGCTGAAAAAGCGCAGCATTCCCATTATCCACGACTTCCTGCCCCTGTCCAGAAATCTTCTGGGCAAGCGCCTGCGCAACATACCCATGTTCTCCCTAATCCCTGCCCAGGAAATGGAGGATGCCGTGCGCAAGGCCTTTGCCGAGATGGATCGCTTCAAGGAGGATGTGCGCCGGGCCGGGGAACGCGCCTTGGAAGTCCTGCGCGCAACGGGCAAGTTCGGCGTGGTGGTGGCCGGCCACCCCTACCATGTGGATCTGGAGATCCATCACGGCATTGCCGAGCTTATCACCTCCTGCGGCATGGGCGTGCTGACTGAGGATTCCATCTCCCATCTGGCCCCGGACCCGGGCCCGTTGCGGGTCGTGGACCAGTGGACCTACCACTCGCGCCTGTACCGGGCCGGAAGCTTCGCGGCCAGCGCCGACAACATCGCCATCCTCCAACTGATCTCCTTCGGCTGCGGCCTGGACGCCATCACCTCGGACCAGCTTCAGGAAATCGTCACGCGCAACGGTCGCCTATACGCTCAGATAAAGATCGACGAGGGCGCCAATCTCGGCCCGGCCCGCATTCGCATCCGCTCTCTGCACGCGGCCCTGAAGGAACGCCGGGAAAAGAGCCTCTTTCCCTCCAGCAGGGCATACTACCGCGGCTCCCCTCCATTCACCAGAAAAATGAAGGAAACACATACCATTCTGATTCCTCAGCTTTCCCCCGTCCATTTCCAGTTTCTGGAAACGATCTTCTCCGCGGACGGCTACAAGGTCCGGCAGCTCCCCGGCGTCGACCGCGAGGCCATTGACCTCGGCCTGCGCTACGTCAATAACGATGCCTGCTTTCCGGCCATTGTGGTGATCGGCCAGTTGCTGCAGGCCGTACACAGCGGAGAGTTCGATCCTGAGCGCATCGCCCTGCTTATCTCCCAGACCGGAGGAGGCTGCCGGGCCACCAACTATATTGCCTTCCTGCGCAAGGCTCTGGTGGATTGCGGCCTGGAGCGGGTGCCCATCCTCTCCTTCAACATGGATCAGAACGCCGGAAAGGAGGAAGCCGGCTTCCTCCTTTCCGGAAAAATGCTGTTGCGGGCCATAATGGCCGGCTACTACGGCGACACCCTGATGCGCCTGCTACACAGGGTGCGCCCCTATGAGCTGGAAGAGGGAGACGCCGACCGTCTGGCCGGGGAGTGGGCCGAAAAGGGCAAAAAGGCCATCGCCTCCGCCAGTATCCTGCGCTTTGACTGGACTCTGCTGGCCATGATCAGAGCCTTTGACCGCATGCCTCTCTCCACAGAGAATCGCCGGCCCCGCGTGGGACTGGTGGGGGAAATTCTCCTTAAGTACCACCCTGACGCCAACAACCACGCCGCCCGCGTGGTGGAAAAAGAAGGCGGGGAGGCCATTGTCTCCGACCTCATGGATTTCGTCCTCTACTGCATGTACGACGACATCTTCAACTATAAGTATCTGTCCGGAAAATGGCGGAACTATATCGCAGGCCGCATCAGCATAGCCGTTCTGGAATTCACCCGCTCCGTAATGCGACTCGGCCTGCGCATGAGCAGGCGCTTTTCTCCGCCAGCCCGCTTCAGCGAACTGCGCGGCAAGGTCAAAGGGCTGATCTCCCTGGGACACCAGACCGGGGAAGGCTGGCTTCTGACCGCGGAAATGGTGAAACTGCTGGAGTCCGGCGTTACCAACATACTGTGCATGCAGCCTTTTGGCTGCCTGCCCAACCACATTACCGGCAAGGGACTGCTCAAGGAGCTGAAACAGCGCTTTCCCGCCGCCAATATAATTGCCGTGGACTACGACCCCGGCGCCAGCGAAGTCAACCAGATCAACCGCATCAAGCTGATGATGTCCATTGCCAAGTAGGGATATTTCAAAAGCAGGAGATCCCCTTTGCCCGGAACGCGGGCCGGAGACCCGCTGCCTGGGCCGGATGGAACCCTTTACAAGTTTCCTGGACAACGGTATGAATCAGAGAGTTCAACAAAAAAGGTGAGTCCGGAGGAAGCGCGACCCGTGCCGCCGGCAGGGAGAGTATGTTCCGCGGCCCGTCTTTAAGGTCTTTACTTTCTCATGTCACTGATACATAAGCACTGGAACAATCTCATTTTGAAATAGTTCTGGCGGCGAAAGCGGATGCCTGCCGCCAGCTTCTGAGGCGTAGGCGAAGCCGCGTTTTGTCGTTAAGCGCCGAAGGCGGCGTTTAAAAAATGTTTTAAGGAGGAAAGCATGTCTCCACTTCAGCGTAAATACGCGTTCTCCTGGGATGTTGTCGGCGCGGACATGAGTCTCGCCCGGCCCAGCATGGGAGCGTCATTAAGCGTTGAGATGTACAGACTTCTCCAGTTCACCATGCGTGATATTCTGGAGCAGAGATACGGCACGGACATCGTGGATACCCTGTTTTTTGAATCCGGCGTGCTGGCCGGACAGGCCTTTTATGATCGCTACCTGAAAGGTGCCACGGACGTGAACTCCCTGGTCAAGACCATTCAGGACAAATTTCAGGAACTGGGAGTGGGCATTTTCCGGGTGGAAATGGCCGATGCCTCGGGAAAGTCCTTCACCTTTGTCGTGGATGAGGATCTGGACTGCTCCGGCCTGCCCGACAACGCCGAACATATCTGCGTCTATGACGAAGGCTTTATCAAGGGCATTCTGGATTCCTTCACCTCATCCGACTACACGGTCAAAGAAATCGACTGCTGGTGCTCCGGCGCCAGAACATGCAGGTTCAGCGCGGAAAAGGAAGGCTAGTGTATGGACGACCAGCGCAACGATGAGACCTTGTCTCTTGCGCTTGATCACATCACCAAACTCCTCTCCTCCGCCGCCGATCCCTCCATTCCCGCAGAGCTGGCGGGGTGCGACCAGTTGCAGTTCATTCACAGCTATGTGGTCAGTATCCGGGATATCCTGTCCCGTTTTGCCTCCGGGGATTTCAGCTTCACCATCACCGACCGGGGGGTTCTGGCGGGCAGCCTGAAAGCCCTGCAAGCCAACCTGCGCCATTTGATCTGGCAGGTCAAACAGGTGGAGGGCGGGGACTTCTCCCAGCGAGTCCGCTTTCTGGGAGAATTTTCCGAGTCCTTCAACAGCATGGTGGTGCAACTGGACTCGGCCCTATCCGCCATGAAAAAAAAAGAAGAGGAACTCACCGACCTGAGCGACCGCCTGCAGGAGGAAGTGCGCGAGCGCAACAACGCGTTGCTAGCCCTGGAGCACAGCGAGGCGAAGTTCCGCTATCTGGCCGAGCATGACCCTCTGACCGGGGTTCTCAACAGAAGGTCCTTCTTCGGTCTGGCCGAACTGGAACTGCGCCGCAATGCCATGGAAAACAACCCCTCCAGCCTGGCTATGCTGGATGTGGATCACTTTAAAAAATTCAACGACACTTACGGCCACCTGGAAGGGGACAAGGCCCTCAGGCATGTGGCCGCCCAAGGCAAGAGCAGCCTGCGCCAAAGCGACATCATGTCCAGATTCGGCGGAGAGGAGTTCGTCTTCCTCTTTCCCCACGCCGACCTGAACCAGGGCATTACCGCGGCCGAACGCATCCGTACGGTTATCTGCGAGCATCCTGTCGTCCTGGATAACGGTAAGGAGGTTTTCATCACCGCCAGCCTGGGCGTGGTCCGCATTTCCCCCAACACCCAGGAAGAGGAGACCAAGCAGCTCATGCGGGCCATCAGCGCCGCCGATCAGGCCCTTTACGAGGCCAAGCACACCGGACGCAACAAGGTGGTCCAGGTAGAAATGGACTCCATAGAAGCCCAGTTGGACCACTCGCTGGAGACAACCGCGTCTCCCGGGGCAACCGCGCCTTAGAGCAGTTTAACTTTGTAAAAGTTGGACTGCTCTGCAAGGATTTGCCTGCGAATCCCTGCCGCGAGATGGCTGCAGGCGAGCTTTGCTCGCCGTCAAGCAAGCATTTCAAGCCTAAAATACTATAGAGCATTTTTTCTTTGATATTACACGCAGCAAGCTCGCTTTAAGCCAGGCCCGACCCTGCGCTTGACAGCGCAATTTATTTGCAAGGATTTGCGGGCGAATCCCGGCAGCGGTTGCGAGAGTGGCGGAACGGCAGACGCACCGGACTTAGAATCCGGCGGTATCATCCGTGGGGGTTCAAGTCCCCCCTCTCGCACCAGATAAACTGCCATAGGTTTCCATAAAAATCCGTGTGAGCTTACTCTCATGCGGATTTTTCTGATTCATTTTTCCATAAGCATCCATAATTTTCCATTGACTTCCGAGTAACTTTTGGGGCAACTTTGGGGGCCACTCTCCCCGTCCAAAAAGAGTCGCCCCCATGCCGCTTATTCCAATTCCAGTTTAAAAATGCTTTAATTTTTGACCTGGAATTGGAATGCGCGACAGAATGTCGCTCCGAAATGCGAAGCATTTCAAGAGGCGAGGCGAAATCACATTTTTGCCGCAGCCGACAGATAAAAATTGCAGGATGCAATTTTTATCTGGAATCCGAATGAGTCAGGGATTACTGCGCCTTCAGGGCCGTCCCGCCTGTCCTCCGGCCGCGCGGACTCCGATGATGTTGGGCAGGGGAGCTTCTGGATTGCCCCTGAGATCCAGGAGGGAATGCCTCCCCTTCCAGACATGGATCACCCCGTCCCGGGCCGTAAAACTTGCGGCTCCGGGCCGCGCGGGAACCGCCTGCGTACCTGTTTCCCGCACGAACAGGCCGGCCTGGGAGCCCCCTTCCACATACATCACCGGCCCCAGGTCCAGAGGAAACTTCTTGAGCAACCCGGCAAAATCCGCGGCAGGCAGAGGGCGTTGGGCCAGGATGAACAGGATTCGTCCCCGCCTGTCCTTTCCCACCGCGGCAATGCTGTGGGCCGGGCCTCCTTCGGGCCATAAAATCCGCCCCCGGCTGTTCAGCAGGCGATAGTTCTGCACCGCAAGTCCGTACCGCGACAGCCGTTTTTCCCAATCTCCCCCGTCATGCTCCAGAATATCCGCCGCGGGCAGTCCCGGCCCCTCCGGAAGGGAAACAAAAAACGCGCCCAGGCGCTTACCCGCCCGCCCGTTGTTCACATGCCCTCTGGTCCGCATCAGGCCGGTGCTGGTACTGTTGTCCGGCAGATACATGGATGCGTTGATGCCGGCGACCAGACCCTCCAGTTCCGCCCATTGCCGCAGGGAATGGGCCGCCCCCGTCTCTGATGCCATGTGCAGACTGAAAGTGACCAGCCTGGGAGACAGGCGGACAAAGACGCAATAGGCGTCTTCCTCTCCCGCTTCAGCCGGAGCCATGCTGGCAAGGCCCAGTTCCAGGCCCGGCTGCGGGGAGGACCAGATGATTTCCGCCGGGGAGGAACCTTCCCCCGCCGCCCCCTGTCCGGCGGGGACGCTTTGCGCCGGCCCGGCCGCCAGGAAAAAAATCAAAACGGCCAGGCAGAACAGCATGCCCGTAGCCGCCTCTCCGGAACAGGTGTTCTCCATCCGGCCGACATTCATAATGTAAATATATCCGCTTCCCTCCTCCCAGGCAACAGGATATGCTGCCCGCTTGGCCGAAAAGCGCGGTTTCCCCGGCCTGCTCGTGCCGCTTGGCGGCAAGGATCAGCATGCACATCCTTGCCGGGTATTTCAAGTATGAACTGCTCCAGTCAAAGCAGAATCCAGAAAGAGGATCCCATGAAAATCGCATCCCTCCTAAAGACCGGCCGACCCTTCTATTCCCTGGAGTTTTTCCCTCCACCGGACGCGTCCCAATGGCCGGATTTTTTCGGCATAGTGGACAGCCTGCGCGTTCTGCGCCCCGCCTTTGTCTCAGTCACCTACGGGGCGGGCGGAGGTTCCCACGACAAAACCCTGGCAATCACCCGCGCCCTGACGGCTATGGGCCTTGTGACCATGCCCCACCTGACTTGCCTGGGCGCCTCGGAAGAGAGCGTGCGGACTTTTCTAGACCATCTGGAGGATGCGGGAGTGGAAAATGTGCTGGCCCTGCGCGGGGATCCTCCCCAGGATCCAGCGCTGCGCCAGCGCGAAGGCCGTTTTTGCCACGCCTCTGATCTGGTCCGGTTCATCAGGTCGGAATTTTCCTCTTTCAGCATCGGGGTTGCCGCCTATCTGACGCCGCATCCGGAATCAGCCTCCTTTGCCCAAGATCGCCTGGCCACCAAAATAAAACTGGAGGCCGGGGCGGATTTCGCCGTCAGCCAGCTTGTTTTCGACCCGCGCGAATATTTTGAATATATCGACCAAATGCGCGCCCTGGGTGTGGACAAGCCCATCCTGCCCGGCGTCCTGCCCATTCAGAGCCTGGAATCCCTGCGCCGCATCCTGGCCTTAAGCGGATGCAATATTCCGGCCAAACTCTACCTTGCGGTGGAGGAGGCCCACCGGACCGGTGGTCCCCAGGCCGTGCAGGAAGCCGGCATAGCCTATGCTTCCGGCCAGATCCGCCGGCTTCTGGACGGCGGGGCGCCGGGCATCCACCTCTATACCCTGAACAGGACTGATGTCTGCCTGCGCGTCGCCGCCGCCGCGGGGATTCCGGGGTGACGCCAGTTGCGGGCGGGCGGGCGGTCCGGGTTCTTCCTCCGGCTCCGGACTCGGTGCGCCGCATCCTGGTCTGCCAGTTGAACCAGTTGGGAGATGTACTCCTGGCCACCCCCTCTCTGGAACTGCTGGCCCGCGCTTACCCTGCGGCCCAAATCCATCTGCTCACGGAAAAGAAATGCCTCCCCCTGGTGGAAGGCAACCCTGACCTGCATACAGTCTGGGCCCTGAACAAAAAGGCCCTGCCCTCCCTTCTGCATGAGCTGGCCTTTTACCGCCGCGTTACGGCCGTGGGCTTCGACCTGCTGATCAATTTCCAGCACCTGCCGCGCTGCCGCTGGGTGGCTGTCCTTTCGCGGGCCAAAATACGCCTGGCCCCGCCCGCTCCCTGGTACAACCGCTGGTTGTACACCGCCTGCCCTCCCCAGCGGGCCGCCTATGTGGCGGCCTTCAAGGCCCAGATCCTGGCTCCCCTGGGCATCTCCTGGCAGGGGGAAAGGCCCAGGCTCTTCCTCTCCCCGGCCGAACGGGAAGAAGGCCGCCGCCTGCTGGAGCGCTTCGGCCTGGGGCAGGCGGCCGGGAAAAAACCGATCCTGCGCCTGATTACAGTGGATGCCACCCACCGCCATGCCACCAGGCAATGGCCTGGGAAATACTACGCGGCCCTGATGGACGCCGCGGCCCGCGCCCGCCCGGACCTGCGCTTTCTCCTGCCCTGCGGACCGGGAGAAGAGGGCCAGGTGCGGGCCATCCGGGCGGCCAGTTCCCTGCCGGAACGCATCGTCATCCCCCCGGCGGTCCTTAACCTGCGCCAGATGGCGGCCTGCATGGAACACGCCGCCCTGCATCTGGGCAACTGCTCCGCACCCCGGCACATGGCTGTGGCCCTGAACATTCCCAGCCTGGCCATCCTCGGCTCCACCAGCGCATACTGGACGTTCCCTTCACCGGAACACACCCAGGTCCGAGCCGGAGACTTCATGGACATGCCCTGCCAAAGCTGCAACCGCAATACCTGCCCGCACTCCCTGCGCTGCCTGACCCGCCTTACTCCGGATCTGGTCCTGCCGGTCCTGCTCCGGCACCTGGAGAGGTACTCCCCAAAATTCGAACAAGTGTTATAGAGCAGTTTAACTTTGAAAAGTTGGACTGATGGGATGGCCCCGCCCGCTTAAAGCGGGTATGCATAGGTCAATCTTAAACACCTTGCAGGAGGCCATCCCATGAAGGCTATTACCACCATCGGTATCGACTTGGCAAAGAACAGTTTTTCCGTTTACGGCGTGAATGCCAAAGGAAAGTGCGTGTTGCAGCGAACCTTGACCCGCTCCGGCGTCATCCGATTTTTCGCCAATCTTCCCGAGTGCCTGGTGGGGATGGAAGCCTGCGCCTCGTCCGAATACTGGCTAGAACGATTGAAAGCCTGGGGCATACTGTACGCCGCATCCATCCTCGTTATGTGAAAGCCTTTCTTTTGGGAGCGAAAAACGATGCCAACGACGCAGCCGCCATATGCGAAGCCGTGCAGCGTCCCAACATGCGATTTGTTCAGCATAAGTCCCCGGAACAAGTTGATATTCAATGCGTCCACAGGATCCGCCAAGGGTATGTTCGTTCCCGCACGGCACTGATCAACCAGATCAGAGGTCTGCTCGGAGAATACGGCATCGTCATGCGGCAAGGAGCCGGTCATATCCGAAAGTTTTTGCCGACTACCATCCAAGATAAAAGCAATGACCTCTCCGGCCGCATGCGCCGTAACCTGAACTCTCTTTATGACTCTTTGTGTTTCTTTGATCATCAGATAGCCGAACAGGAAAAAATTCTGAAAACCCTTGCCAAGGAAAATGAGGCTTGCAAACGGTTGATGCAAATTCCCGGCATTGGCTTCATAACGGCAACCGTTTTGCTTTCCGTAGCCGGAGTAGCCTCAAGCTTCAAAAACGGCAGAGAATTCGCCGCGTTCCTTGGTCTGGTGCCGCGACAGAATTCCACAGGCGGTAGAACGAAGCTGTTCGGAATTGCCAAACGCGGCGACAAGTATATACGAACTCTTTTGATACATGGCGCACGAGCCGCCCTGCGTTCCGCCGTGGCCGGGCAAGCTTCAGAGAGAAAACACCACCAATGGCTGTTGGCTTTGGTCTCCCGACGAGGGGTGAAACGCGCCTGCGTAGGACTGGCAAACAAAACCGCCCGTATTGCCTGGAGCTTACTGGCACACGGTACCGAATACAAACTTGCGGTATAGTCCCGCGTTTGTCATGCCGCTTGCAGCCCGACTTCCTTTTTAAGAGTCGCACGCAAGCGGCCCGCCAAACGCTTTTGCACCATCTACCCAACGGTTGCTGAGGAAAAAAACAAGATGGGAAAAGGTCGGACCTGCTTTCGGAAAACCTGCAATAGAGCAAGGCGTACAACGCCGATGGACTGATGAGGACCGAAAGCGCGTAAACCATCAGGACGCTGCCTCGTAAGGCTGACGCCGTATATATGCGTGCATCCGAACAAAATCCCAAACTCCTTTTTCCTTGACCTCAGGGCGGAGCCATATATGCTCCATTGTCCTCCAGTCAGGGCGAACAGTCAACAATATGCCCTGAGCCGTCTCTGGAGCATTTCCACTTTCGCTCTACACGGATCTCAGGGCGGCGCTCCAGAGGCGGCGCAGGGAAAGGCCCCTGTCCGCCGGCAGGGCATAGCGTTCCAGCCAGTATCTTCTGGCCTCCTGCACAGTGGGGGACTTCCACCAGACGGCCGCATCCGGCCAGGCGGCGGCCGCCGCCGCCGCCGCCTCTTCCGGACCGGGCAGAAGAATGCCAGCCCCGGCCAGAACATCAAGGGCCTGTTCCGTTGCTTCCTCCATGCCCCATTGTTCCCGGTCCCAGAAGCAGATAGTGGGAACATCGGCCGCCAGGGCCAGGTGCAGGGTGGTTCCGTAATGATCCAGAACCAGGAGGCGGCAGTTCAGCATTTTCCGGGTCAGATCCCCGGAACAGAGAGCCAGGCCAGGGATGGCGCGCAGAATGTGGGGGCCGTCCTCCAGAGCGGCCGGATTGGAAGAAGCGGCATAAGGGCGGTAGAGGCTCGCGGCCAGAAGGTGTTCCGGCAGAGCGCGGAAAAAGCGGATTTTATCCCGTCGGTAGCCTGGCAGCTTCCCCGCCTGAGGCCGGGATTTGAGGCGGTAGAGCAAAAGACTCATCTCCGTGCCCACCAGAATAAGTTCCGGCCGTCTTTCCCTGTGTCTGCCGCTGAGCCTTGCCGGCAGGGGATGGGGCAAAGGCAGGCTGTTGCAGGGGTAATCCCTGTGCCGCCGCCAGCCCCAGGTAATGAAGGCGTGCTGCCTGTACTCGAAAAAACTGCCTCCCATACTGCGCAGGTTGCCGTAGTTGGCCCCGTGCTGGACGCTGAACAGCCTGCCTCCACCGGCGCGCCAGGCCGCCATGGCAAGGCGGTAGCCGTCATCCTGGCCGGCGGCCGCAGTCATGCCCCGCAAGCGCCCCCGGGCGGAGGGAAGGGCAGGCAGGGGAAGTTCCAGAAGAGCGCGGGGTAGACAGGCGGCGATGAATTCCTCGGCCGGGAATATCCATTCCAGGGGGGTAGATGCGTAGGCGGCGAGGCCCAAGGTTCTGTCCTCCGGGGAACGGTTGCCCAGGACAGCCAAGGAAAGGCACAGGCACTGGATCGGAGAAAAGCCTTTCTGGAAGGGAAAGGGCAGTTGCCGTGCCGCCCGGCGCAGAACTTCCGCCAGGGCCTGGACAAGACCGCCGCTTCCGCCCCCTGCGGGGCTCAGGTCCGCCGCAGGCAGGAAGCGCAGATCCCAGTCCCTTGGGGCCGCGGCCTCCACCAACCGGGACAGGATATAGTGATTGAAGACCGGGTCCAGAACGCCGCTGGTCATGAATTCCAGAGAGGTCCGGAAGAAAAAGGAGCAGCCGCGCGGCAGAAGGGAGACCCGGAGTGCCCTTCCGCCATGGATCTCCAGCAAATCCAGCATCCGCTTCTGGCGCTCCGCCAGCATCTGGACGCAGAGAATCAGCCAGGGGCCGAGGGCGGTTTCCCAGAAGATGTCCGGATACTCCGCCCCCCGGAGCCGGTTTACGGCCGCCGCCAGGATCGGGATCAGGCGGATGGCCTCGGCATTGGCCTTGCGGGTATAAAAATGCATTTCTTCGGCGCAGGCAAAGGGGTCCGGGGGCAAGGCAAAGCCGCAGGCGGGGTCATCCCAGCCCGGAAAGGCCTTCTCCCGGCCGCAGAAACACCAGGGTCCGGCGGGCAGATGGCTGTCCGGGCTGGCGGAAAAAGGCATGGGGCCTAGAACCAGTTCGCGCATGGCGGAGATATCCTGGCTAAGATTGTCGCGTAAAAATAGAGCGGTTTGAAATTGCTTCGGTCTATTTTTCCGCCTGCTGCAGAATAATCTCCACTTCGTCCAGGGAAAGACCCGTGGCCTTGGAAAGCTGGGCCGGGGTGCGGCCTTTTTTGGCGCTGGCGATAATGGTTTCCCGCAGAAACTGCGGAGACCGGCTGACGGCCTCGGCCTGCTCCAGCAGGGCGGAAAGGCGGGCCTCCCTGTCCTCCAGGGCATCGTTCAGCCGGCGCAGTTCCGTCTGGCGGGTATGGAAGCTTTGCATAAGCTCGCGCTCCAGCTCGGCATTGGCGGCCAGTTTGTCCAGAAGCGACTCCTGGCCGCTGCTCAGCCGGGTGAGCAGATCCTCGGAGCGGCGGAGGCGGGAAAAAAAGCGCAGCAACAGGAAAAACAGGATCAGTTCCACCAGGCTGACAACAATAAGAATCCCTGTCTGCATACCGTTCAGAGCGCTTTTATTTTGTAGGCGGGCTTTGCCTCGCCGGGGATCACACCTTCACATCCAGCAGATGCCCCGACCAGGGAACGGCGGGGGGCGCCTTGTCCTCCTCCGGCGCCTCCCGCTGCTCCTTGTCCTGGGAAAGAGGTCGCCGGGGATCGCCGCCGGACTCTTCCTCTTCCTTGGCGCGCACCCGCCGGTAGGCCGCCTTGTCCGCCCGGGGCACCTGATCGTCCTGTTTTTTCAGGTCCTGAACTATGGTTTGCTGAGAGGCTAGCTGCTGCACATGGGGCTGGTTCTGGGCAAATTCCACCAGTTTTTCCACATGGCCCATCTGGACCACAGGAAGGGTTATGGCATTGTTTCCCGCCATAATCAGCGCACCACATATTCATCAAAATAGAGTTCCGAAAATTTGGCCGAAGAAAGGTGCTCATTGATGACGCTGAGCAGATCTTCCTTCAAATCCTGCTGCCGTTCGGCATTGGTCAGGAAGGTCAGGGGCCTGTTGATCAGGTAGTAGTAAACGGCGTCGCGGATGACTATTTTTTTCGCCTCCAGCTCGGAGAGCAGTATAAGGCTTTCCGTAGGGGTGGTGAAACGGCAGGAAAGAAAACGGATTTCCCCTTCGGCGCCCCGGCGCTCCACCAGAAAACCGTCCCATTCGACCAGATGGACGGCAGGCTGTTCCGTCGCGTTGGACTGGGGCTGGGAGGGCACCACTATGCGCAGAGGGCCGGCGGGTCCGGGCGCCGGAGCCGTTTCCCCGAACAGGAGGGAGTTGGCCGCAACCCCCGCCAGGCCCAGAACCGCGCAGGCGGCGACTGCCGCCAGCAATTTCTTTTTGTTGTCCTTGAGACGCTGGGCCAGAAGAAGCCAACGCGCCAGCCGGTCCGGCTTCTCCGGGTCCGGGGCCTGGGCCTCGGCCGGGGGATCCTCCTTGTCGGCCTGTGGTTCCTGCTCCTCCAGAAAGGGAGCGTCCTCCAGATCAAGCTCCACCTTGACGGCCGGAGCCGCAAGAGGGTCCGCATCAGGTACGAGGAATAACATACAATCACCTTGCCCTGCACGCCAGAGCCCGCCGCCGGGGCAACATCACGCCGCGCAAGGCTCTGGCGGCCGCGCTCCGCGCTTTATGCGGCAATCCCAGCCGTAAAATACTCAGGGGAAGATTTTTTCGATTTTCTGCTTCATCACCTCCGCGGTGAACGGCTTGACAATGTAGTTGGAAACCTTGGCTTGCACGGCCTCAATGATATTTTCCTGCTGGGCCTCGGCCGTGACCATCAGAAAAGGCAGATCTCCAAATTCCTCACTGGCGCGGACCTTGCGCAGAAGCTCAATGCCGGTCATCTGAGGCATATTCCAATCGGAAATTATGAAACTAATTCTGTCTTTGTTAAGCACATCCCAGGCAGTGGTCCCGTCGTCCGCTTCCACCACGTTGTTGAAACCCAACTGGCGCAGGATATTTTTGATAATCCTGCGCATGGTGGAAAAATCGTCGACCACGAGCACCCGCATATTGGGATCATACGGCATGACAGACTCCTTTATAGGTGCAGATCTCCATGGCGAACAAGAAACTCGCGCCGCAGCCGGGAAAGAGCCTGAGAGTGCAATTGTGAAACGCGGCCTTCGGTAATTCCCATCACTTCCGCCGTTTCCCGCATGTTCAATTCATCCGCGTAGTATAAAGATAATACCAGCTTTTCGCGGGGTGTCAATTGATCCACAAGCTCCGCCACCCTGTCCACGAATTCCTGCGCGGCCGCTTGGGAGAAAGGGTTGTTCCCTTCCGGACCTTCCTGGAGGGAGGATGTCTCCTGAAGCATGTCCAGAGACAGGCAGAACTGATTCTGCAGGGCTTCCAGACCCTCGCGCACCTCGCTCAGGGCCAGGCCGGTCTCCCGCGCCAGTTCCTCTTCCGTGGGGGGACGCCCGGCCATGTGTTCCAGTTTGTGTACGGCCTCATCCAAGGTCCGGACGCGGCGGCGCTGGGAGCGGGGGACCCAGTCCAGCCTGCGCAGCTCGTCCAGCATGGCGCCGCGGATGCGGCTTTCGGCATAGGTGTCGAACTTGATGCCTAGCTGAGGCCGGAATTTGGCGAAAGACTCCATCAAGCCCAAGGTCCCGGCGCCCACCAGATCGACCACTTCCACATTGCGGGGCAGTTTGGCCTTGAGGCGCATGGCCAGATACTTCACCTTGGGGGCGAAGTGGCGCACAATCTCTTCCCGCTGAGCGGGGGAGCAGTCCCGCCAGGCAAGATCTCCCGCGTCAAAGCGCCGCCAGGCCGCCCGGCCCGGCTCAGGCTCTGAACAAGAGCCGCTTCCAGAAGAATTTGATGTTGCCATCGAGGGTATCGGGAATGTCCCAAGTCTGAATGGTGTTTGCCAGTTCCGTCACGGCCCTGCAAGCGGGGCCGCCGGCATCCTGAACACAAAAAGGCTTCTGGGCGATGACCGCCTTGCGCACTTGGGGATCCCGGGGGACCATGCCTGCGAAATCCAGGGCAACGCCGGCCAGAAAGTGATCGCAGGCCTTGTACAGTCGGCTGAAGACCTCCCTGGCCGCCTTGGCGTCCGGAGCCAGGTTAACAAGAATCCGGAAATCATGCACCCCGTGATTCTGCTGCATAACTTTGATCAGGGCATAGGCGTCCGTCAGGGAGGTAGGCTCCGGGGTCAGGACCACAATCCGTTCCTGGGCGGCCAGGTTGAAATAGAGGACATTATCGTTGATGCCGGCCCCGGTGTCCACAATGAGGTAGTCCAGATCGGCCTCCAATTCGTCCATGGCCTCCAGCAGGGTGATTTTCTGGCCGGCGGACAGGGAGAGCATCTCGCTGACCCCGGAGGCCGCGGGGAGAATGCGGAACCCGAAGGGGGTCTCCAGAATCACGTCCGCCAGGGAGGCCCCTTCGTGGAACAGATGAAACAGGTTGTGCCGGGGCGCCAGACCGAGCAGGACATCCACATTGGCAAGCCCCAGATCGGCATCCAGCAGAACCACGCGCTTTCCTACCCGGGCAAGGCAGCAGGCGAGGTTTACCGCGAGATTGGTTTTGCCAACGCCGCCCTTGCCGGAGGTAACTGAAAAGACCAGGGGAAAGCCCGTTTTCATAACTGTTTCTCCAAATATTTAGGCGTGTTAACTTTTTATTATACATCCGGCCCTAGCCCGCGTTTGCCAGCGCTGATAAATTGCGCTCGGGCCTCCGCCGGCGGCCGGAACAGCCTGCCTGCTCAACGGCGATTAACGTTTGCAACAGTTCTCTTGTGGCGGGCAAAGCCGCCTGCTCCTGTTGTTGTTAAGGCAATTCTTTTTTAAACAGGAGCCGCCAGAGCGTTATATCCCGGGCCGGCGCCAGGGAACCGCCCAGGCCAGGGCCGTAGGACAGGGCGGAGATCGGCAGGCCCGTAGCCAGGGCCGCGTTGACCATCTGCCCGAAATGTTCCGCCTCATCCAGCTTGGTCCAGACAAGGCTGCCCGGCAGGCCGGAAGCATAGCGTTCCAGAAGGCCGGCCAGAATTTTCTCGCCGTAATGCGGCTCAAGGACAAGGTGGACGGCGGCCTTGGCCGGCGCCTCCAAAAGACCGGCATCCGCCAGCAGGGTCTTCAGGAATGTCCGCCGGGCCAGGCCCGGCAGATCCAGAAAAATCCGATCATATCTTTCCTTTTCCGCGTTAAGTAGGCAGGAGGCCAGTTCCACTGTGCTGGCGGCCTCCCGGTAGTCCATGTCGGAAAGTTCCGCGTAGTGGCGCAGAAAAAGCCTGCCGCTTCCCCGCGTGGCATCGGCGTTGACCAAACAGATACGCAGGCCGGGGGATTCCTTGCGCAACAGCAGGGCCATGCGCAGAGCCACGGAAGTCTTGCCCGCGCCGAAAGGCCCGGCCAGGATCTGAACGGGTTGGGGCCACCCGGCCAGGCTCCAGGGCCGGATTAGGACCATCTCGCCCAGAGGGGCCAGGATGGAGGCCGCGGGATCGGCCTTGAGGCGGGAAAACAGATCCAGCATAGCCCGGTCGTCCACCCCTTCGCGCTGCAGGAATTCCAGAGCCAGCCGCTGGCGGGGGGGCAGATCCCCCAGCTTCAGGGCCGGCTTCATCAGGGCCAGGAGATGGGTCCGGATATGGTTCCACTCTTCCAGCCAGAGCATCTGTTCCGTCTGTCCCCCGGCCGGCGGGGAAAGAGCGTCCCTGGCGGCGCGGCCGGGGAGGGACGCGCCGGGGGCCGCCGGGGCCGGCTCCCGGGCCGCCGTCATGCGGACCAGGCCGTCTTCCTCGCTGGTTTCCAGGATAACGGCCTCAGGGCCGAAATCCTCCCGGATCTGAGCCAGAACGGCGCCGGCGCTACGGGCGCTGAAGGTTTTGATCTGCATCAGTCAACTCCTGCGTTCCCCACGGAAGAAAGGCGGATATCCGGCGGGATTTCAGCCTGGGACAGGACGGGAACGGAAGGCAGGAAACGTAGAACCAGTTGGGCCAGATGGGGCCGCACCTGAGGCGAAACCAGGAGTACGGGCTGGCCGTCCGTGTTCACGGCCAGTTCCACAGTTTGGCTGATCCGCTGCATCAGCCGCTGGGCAAGGCCGGGCGACAAGGCCAGGAAAACTCCGTTGTCAGTCTGACGGACGGATTCTTGTAAGGTTTGTTCGGCTTTGGGATCAAGCGTAATGATGGGCAAGGCGCCCTTGCTGTCCAGGTAAGGCTTGACGATGGTACGGCACAGGCGTTCCCGCACATACTCGGTGAGCGTCTCCGCGTTTTTGACCAGCAGACCGTTGTCGGCCAGAACCTCCACGATGGTCAGCAGGTCGCGTATGGAAACGTTTTCACGCAGCAGATTCTGCAGCACCTTCTGGACAACGCCCAGAGGCAGAACGCCGGGCACCAGTTCCTCCACCGCCTTGGGCGCGGTCTTGGCCAGGTTGTCCAGAAGGCTCTGTACCTCCTGGCGTCCCAGGAATTCGCCCAGATAGCGGCGAAAAATTTCCGTCAGGTGGGTGGCGATGACCGTGGAGGGGTCCACCACGGCGTATCCGGCCAAAGTGGCCTCTTCCTTGCGGGCTTCGGGTATCCACAGGGCCGGCATGTTGAAGGCTGGTTCGCGGGTTTCCACGCCCTGGACGGGCTGTTTGACGTTGCCCGGATCCATGGCCAGGACATGATCGACCAGGATTTCCGCCGAGGCCACCTCATTGCCCTTGATGATCAGGCGGTATTGGCCGGGCTTGAGCTGCAGGTTGTCGTGCAGGTGCAGGGAAGGCAGCACCACGCCCATATCCAGGGCGAACTGGCGGCGGATGGAGCGGATGCGCGAGAGCAGGTTGCCATTCTGGTTTTCATCCACCAGAGGCACCAGGCCGTAGCCCACTTCCAGTTCCAGAACATCCAGGGGCAAAAGGGCCTGCACTCCTTCCGGAGTATCCAGGCTGCCTTCGGGGACGGCCTCCGCCCCGGACGCGCCTGTGGGCAGTGAACGGGGACCGGCCGGCGATCCTGCGCGGCCTGTTTCCGGGGCGGTCTTGTCGTTCCGGGTGATGTAGGCCAGCAGGAAGAGGGACCCCCCGAGGGTCAGGAAGGGCAGAGTGGGCAGATTGGGCACCAGGGCAAACAGGGTCAGAACGCCGCCGGCCATCCTTAGAGCGCGCGCGTTGTTGGTCAACTGGCCTATGAATTCCTCGCCCATTTTGGCTTCGGCCGCGGCGCGGGAGACAATGATGCCCGCCGCCGTCGAGGTGATGATGGAAGGTATGGTGGCCACCAGGCCGTCCCCGATGGTCAGCAGGGTATAAGTGTGCAGGGCGTCCATCCAGGACATGTCCTTTTGCAGCATGCCTATTAGCACGCCGCCAATGACGTTGATCATGGTGATGAGCATGCCTGCGGTCACGTCCCCCTGCACGAACTTGCCGGCGCCGTCCATGGCGCCGTAAAAATCCGCCTCCCGCCGGATGTTGCTTCTCCTGCGGGTGGCTTCCTTTTCATCGATCAGCCCGGCGTTGAGGTCCGCTTCAATGGCCATCTGCTTGCCGGGCATGGCGTCCAGGGTGAAACGGGCGGCCACTTCGGCTATGCGCGTGGTGCCGGTGGTGATGACCACCTTGTTCAGGATGAACAGGATGATGAAGATAACCGCCCCGATGATATAGCTGCCGCCCACCACGAATTCACCGAAGGCCTGAATGACCGAGCCGGCCGCGTCCGTGCCTTTGTCTCCGTTCAGCAGAATCAGTCTGGTGGAAGCCACGTTCAGTCCAAGCCGCAGAAGGGTGGTGACCAGAAGCAGGGAGGGGAAGATGGAAAATTCCAGGGGGGACATCATGAACATGGCGGTGATGAGAATTAGCAGCGACAGGGATATGGACAGGCAGAGCATGAGATCCAGCACCAGGGTGGGCATGGGGACAAGCATGACCATGAGGATGATCACCACCCCGCCGGCCAGCAGAAAATCGCCCTGCCGGGCGAAACGCTCGTAAGGAATAGAGGGGAGGGCCGCGGTTTTGTCCGCCATGATCTTGACGCCTTCTATGGCCGCCGGCGTCAAGGGAATGACGGCTCAGCGGGCTGAGGGGGATTTGCAAACAAATCCTTGCAGAGCGGTCCAACTTTTTCAAAGTTGAACTGCTCTAAAGCCGGCGGCCTTTGGGGGGGCGGGTTTTCCAGATCTGGGCCAGAATGGCCGCCACTGCCTGGAATAGCTCCGCCGGGATGGTGTCGCCGATCTGCGTCTGCTTATACAAAGCCCGTGCCAAAGGCACGTTTTCCCGCAGGGGAACGCCATGCTCTCTGGCGATATCCTTTATTTTCTGAGCAATAAGATCCGCCCCTTTGGCCACCACCACCGGGGCTGGCGCCGCCTCCGGGTCATAACGCAGGGCCACGGCGATATGGGTCGGGTTGGTGATGACCACATCGGCCCTAGGAACCTCCTGCATGATGCGATTCATGGACATGCGCATCATTTCCTGGCGCAGCTTCATCTTGACCTTGGGGTCGCCCTCGCGCTGGCGATATTCGTCCTTGACCTCGTCCTTGCTCATGCGCAGGTTTCTCTTGTAGCTCCAGCGGGAAAACCAGACGTCCCCCACCGCCAGGATCAGCATGGGCAAAAGAGCGTACAGGACAATGCGCCCCCCCACAGTGAGAATGTATACGGCCACTTGGGTGGCGTTCATATAATACAGGGTGACAAAGCGGGGCATTTCCTCCCGGATGACCAGGTAGGGGGCGATGCCGATGAACAGGGCCTGGGCCAGGCTTTTACCCAGGCGGGCGAAGGTGCCGGGCGAAAACAGCATGCGTTTCAGGCCCTGGACGGGGTTGAGCTTGGAAAGGTTAAACTTGAAAGGCTCCGTGGTCCAGAGCTTGCCCACCTGGATGCGTAAGGTCAGATAAACGGCCAGACCGACGAAAAGGATGACGGGCAGGACCATCTTGGCCAGTTCCACGGCCAGCCAGGAGGCCAGGGCGGTCATGTTGGCAGGGTTGGCTGTGAAGGAGGGGGAAGGAGACAGAAAAAAGCGGAAAATACCCATCATGTCCCGGGCGATGAAACTGGTCCAGAAGGTCAGCACAATCAGCCCGGCCAGCACGGAGATGGTTTTGACGCTTTCCTGCGACTTGGCGACGTTCCCTTTTTTGCGGGCCTTGTTGATCCGCTGGGGGGTCGCCTCTTCTGTTTTGCTCGGATCAAAGGCCATGCCGTTGTCCTGTTGTCTTCAAATCCTTAGAGCGTTTTACGCTTGAAATGCTTGCTTAACGGCGGGCAAAGCCCGCCTACAAGCATTTCGCGGCAAGGATTTGCGAGCAAATCCTTGCGGAGCAGTCCAACTTTTAAAAGTTAAACTGCTCTAGCGCGAGATGATTGCAGGCACCCGCGCGGCCGCGCCGCTTCCGGAACGGTTCTGCAAAAAACGTGCTGGGCGGGGATAAAGGCGGAAAGGGCTACTGACCGCGGCGCATGAGGTTGTCCAGCAGGGGGCCTGTCTGGATGATGGTGTCTTCCATGCGCAGGGCGATGATGGAGAAGATCATCCCGATGAAGAAAAACCCCACGGCAATCTTCAGAGGGAAACCCAGAGTGAGCAGGTTCATCTGCGGAGCGGCTCGCCCCATGAGGGCCAGAGCCAGTTCCACCATGAACAGGGCGGCGATGATCGGCCCGGCTATCTGCACGGCCACGGAGAACATGCCGGCGGAAAGCTCCAGAACGCTTCCGGCCAGAGGCCCGCCCACCGTCAGTCCCCCCGGCGGAATCAGGGCGAAGGAGCCGGCCAGGCCCCGCAGCAGCGCCAGATGGCCGTCCAGAGCCAGAAAAATGAGCAGGGCGACCATGTACAGAAGATGCGAGGTGATGCTCACCTGGGCGCCGGACTGGGGATCGGCCAGGGTGACCATGGTGAAGCCCATCTGAAAGCCCATGATTTCTCCCCCTGTCTGGATGCCGGCGAAGATAAAGGCCACGGACAGGCCCAGCAGCAGCCCCAGAACCAGCTCTTTCAGCAGGACCACGGCTATGCCCCAGGGGTGGGCGGGCATCAGCTCGCCGGGAAAGGACAGCTGGGGCCACAGGGCCAGGGTCAGCACCAGGCAGATGCAGGCCTTGACCGTGGCCGGGAGAGTCTCGCCGCCGTAAAAGGGCAGGAGGAACACTACCAGACTGATGCGCATCAGAGTCAGCAGAAAACTGAACAGGGTAGCGGGATTGAAAGAGAAAATCTCCATGAGCGGGACTATGCAGGAAAGATGCCGGCTTGTGAAGTTCGATCCGGTTGTCTTGACAAACGAGCCTGTGGTAATCTATGCAAGCGGAAAATGCTTCAGGATTGCTCTGACGGCGAAAACGCGAAGCGCCGCCGGCGGGAAAGCCGGCCAAGATCGCTTCCGCCCGGAGCGCGCGCGCTGGCCGCGGAGAGGTGTCCGAGCCGGCTGAAGGAGCTCGCCTGCTAAGCGAGTGTACGGGCTTAAACCTGTACCGAGAGTTCAAATCTCTCCCTCTCCGCCAAAAATTAAGAAAACCGGTGAGTTGCCAGCAAAGCGACTCGCCGGTTTTCTGTTTGGATGTCAGGTCAGGAGTAAAGACAGTTTCCGCTTGTGCATACTTTAGGGTTCCACATTTTTGATTCTCCTTTCAAAAAACGAGAATCTACTCCTGCAAGGGGCGGTACACGAAACGGCAACGATTTTCATGCCGTTGTCGTTCGGCGGCGAAACGACTTCAGCGCATAGTCAATATATCATTTTTAGCTATTTAAATCCAGACGTTATGGCAATTTTTTGTTGGATGTGGGAAAAAGTGCGGCCGCGTTTCGGATTCTGAAACACGGTTGCGGCAGTATAAAAAAATTGACTTTGGTTCATCGCTTCACATTGGAAGAATTTTGTTTGCATTGCCGCCAGCGTACGATCTGGAAACACGGGGAAAACGCCATGCCCAAAAAACTGGCCGAGGCCACAGCAACCCACAAGACCCTGCTGTTGTTCGCGCAGCTCCTCTTTTCAGGCAGACGGCTCTGGCTTATCGAACTGGCGGAGCAGTTTCACTGCTCGAAGGCCACCATCATGCGGATGATGGGAACCATTGAAGTCTCCGGCGTGGCGGAAATCGAGACGGGCATCGAAAGCAGCGGACAATTCAGAGGAAGGCGCTGGTATCAGTTGAAAAATCTGCCGGGAACGCCGCATATCGGCCTGACGCGGGATGAGGTGGAAAAGTTGTCCTTCTGCCGGGATTTGCTGCAACGCCTTCTGCCGGAGGGTATTGAACGAGTCATCGCCGAAGGCGTCGCCAAGGTGTCCACCCTGATGGCGCATGCCGCGGAGCGGGGAGAGGCGACTTTGCCCAAAGCCGCCCGCGTGGCTTGGGGGAGCATTGATTACACCCCGTTTCAGACCCACATGGAAACCCTGCTCAGGGCCGTTCCTTCTCATACGGTGTGCGCTGTGGAATACCGCGAGGTGGAATACAAGTTTCCCGACAGCGGACTGCAACGGTACGAGTTCGTCCCGGTGCGCCTGACCGCCGAGGAAGAGGCGCTGAACGCGGAGGGCTGGCTGGTGACGGGCAAGGGAAAGCCGCAAACAAAGCATCCGCTGACCCTGGCCATCCATCGCATCTGCTCCTGCGTTCCGACGCGCCGCGTCCTGGACGCTTGCCCGCCCCTGCCGGAACGCCAGGGGGCCTTCGGTCTGGTAGGCTACGAAGCCTTCTCCGTCCGCATCGTCTTTGACGAGGTGTTTAGCGGCTACATCCGGGAACGCATATGGAGCGAGGATCAGGAGATTGTCGTCCTGCCGGACGGCGGAACGGAACTGCGCTTTCAGGCCGCCGACAGCGACGAACTCATCGGTTGGCTGTTCAGCTTCGGCAACGGCGCGGAGCTGCTGGAACCGGAATATTTGCGCTTACAGATCAGGGAAGAGCTGGAAGATATGCTGGGTATGTACGCTGGAGGAGAAGGGGAAGGCGGAGAGTGACTCCGTTGTCCGCCGGGCATCGCGTGGGTTGCGGCGGGAATCCGCACAAGGGACGTCAGCGTCCGGCAAGAATGTTGACCAGCCGGTAGACGATGCGCATGTCCCTGAGGGGCAGTTGGGGAAGGGCGGCGACCAGTTCGGCCAGCAGTTCCTCCCGGCTCCGCTCGTGTTCGGTTTCGAGAATATCCCGCAAAGGCAGGCCAAGCGCCTCGGCGATGTCGGTCAGGCATTGAACGGAGGCGTTGACGGTCCCCCGCTCGATTTTTCCCAGGTGCTTCACGCTCATCCCGGCCCTTTCCGCCAGAGCGTCCTGGGAGAGTTCCCGGCTGAGGCGCAGGGAACGGATGCGCAGACCGAGGCTCTTGCTGATCTTGTCCACGAAACTTCCTTCTTTACTGAAAATAAGGAAGTATACGCCATAAATTTTGCTTGAATAGAGCCGATAAGCCTTGACAGCTTATAAAAAAGAACCTATCGGTTTGCTCGGGAATGGGGAG
>JAISMK010000095.1 GCA_031276785.1 Desulfovibrio sp.
GCGTCCAGACAGACCGCTGCTGTCTTCGGACAGAACCGCCACAGTCCCTATAATCCGCCTGTCCCGGGCATTCAGCAAATTGCCTCTGGCATCCCCGGAGCGGCGGTACAAAAAACGCCACCAGACCCAGGAGGCCGAAATAAGAAGCAGGGCGAAGAGAGAAAAGGTCCACAGCCAGGGCAGGCCCGGAACCGCGAAGGTCAACCCGGCCAGAAGAAAGGCCGCAGAAGATACGCAGAGAAAAAAAGCCGAGGTAGAGGCCAGTTCCAGAGCCAGGAGGACAAAGCCCAGACAGAGCCAAAACCAGGGCGGGGCGAGGACGGAGAAAAAATCCGGCATCTTTTTTCCCGTTATTTCATTTCAATTCAAAACTGTGTCCATTCAGTTTTGGAGAGTATTAGCTTACGATTGTTTTTGCCCTATAACAGGCTCGCCGAACAAGGGATTCCGGACGTTCAAACATTCTCTGATTAAAACTCTCCAATTTTGAATTGTCGGCTGCGGCGAAAGCGCCGTTGTACCGCGACGCGCGACCGCCGGAGAATTTCATATTGAAATTGCTCTATTTTTTCTCCCGGAGCAGATCTGTCACCCCGGCTACAGCACCCATAAGACCGGCCGCGTCCACAGGCACCATCAGCACCTTACTGCTGCCGGAAAGGCCGATGTTCTGCAGGGCCTCCGTGTATTTAAGAGCCACAAAATACTGGATCGCCGCGATATTGCCCCTGCCTATGGAGGCCGACACCACATCCGTGGCCCTGGCCTCGGCCTCGGCGGAGCGCTCCCGCGCTTCCGCCCGCAGGATTTCCGCCTGCTTTCTGCCCTCCGCCTCGCGGATCTCGGCCTCTTTCTTGCCTTCAGCCACCAGAATAGCCGCCGCCTTTTCCCCCTCCGCCTCCAGCACGGTCGCCCGCTTGGTCCTCTCCGCCTTCATCTGGGCATTCATAGCGGCCACCAGCTGCTCCGGAGGACGCACGTCCTTGATCTCAATGCGTGTGACCTTCACCCCCCAAGGGTTGGTGGCCAGATCAATGACTTCCAGCAGCTTGGCGTTGATCAGTTCGCGTTTGGAGAGCATTTCGTCCAGCTCCATCTCGCCCAGCACGGTCCGGATGTTGGTCATGGTCAGGTTGAGAATGGACAGAATGAGATCGCTGACTTCATAGGCCGCCTGGGCGGGGTTGATGATCTGGAAGAAGCAGACGGCGTCGATGGTCACATTGGCGTTGTCCTTGGAGATGACTTCCTGCTTGGGGATGTCCAGAACCTGCTCCATCATGTTTATTCTGTGTCCCACCTTGTCAATGAACGGCACCAGGATGTTCAGGCCGGGCTTTAAGGTGCGGATGTAGCGGCCGAAGCGCTCCACCGTCCACTGGAAGCCCTGAGGGACGGTTTTCACCGTCTGGAAGACAAAAAACAGGGCCAGGAAGACGAAGAGCAGCACGGATGCCGCAGGACCGAAGGAAAAATCAGAGGGAGAAAAAGACATTAATACCTCCTTAAAAACATGCTCTGCTCAAGTTGCGTTTTTCGCGGCTGGCCGTGGAGGTGTTCCGCGCCGTTTCATTCCATTCCAATTGCAGGTTAAAAATTAAGGAAGAACTGATTAAATGGATTTCAGAAACGCTGAGTTTTTTCGTTTGGCAAGGCGCTCGTTCTTTTTGCAGAGGGGCTGGACTCTTCCGTCCTGCCCCTCTGCAAAAAGAACGAGCAACGCAGTCCAAACGGAATAAATCAACGTTTCCTTAACGCATTTTTAAACTGGGATTGGAATCAGCCTCCCCGCGCCGTTTTCAGCGCGATGCGCAGTCCGGCCGGAGACTGGCAGACGGGCATCACCTCCAGCCGGGTGACATTTACGCGGGCAGGCAGGGCGGCCACAAAGAACAGGATGTCCGCCAGATCGTCCGGGGTCAGCGGCTCGGCCCCGGCATATACGCTGTCCGCCCGGCGCGCGTCCCCTTTGAAGCGCACCAGAGAAAATTCGCTCTCCAACATGCCGGGCTCAATATTTGTCACGCGCACCCCGGTGCCGTGCAGGTCGCAACGCAAATTCTGGGAAAACATGCCCACAAAGGCCTTGGTGCCGCCGTAGGTATTGCCCCCGGGATAGCCGAAGCTGCCGGCAATGGAGCCGATGTTGATGATGTGCCCCCTACCGCGCCCGATCATGCCCTCCAGAACGGCCTTGACGCAGTAGTACAGGCCCTTGATGTTGGTATCCACCATCAGATCCCAGTCTTCCAGCGAGGCTTCCCAGGCCGGCGACTGCCCCAGGGCGAGGCCAGCGTTGTTGATCAGGATATCAAGGGGAGCAAAGGCTACGGGAAGGGAGGAAAAGGCGGAGAACACGGCCTTCGGATCCCGCACATCCAGAGGAAGAGAGTGAAACGCCGGGCCCAGTTCCGAGGCCAGTTGTTCCAGCCGGTCCTTGCGGCGGCCTGTGCCGACGACCTGCCAGCCTTCCTTGACAAAACGGACGGCCGCGGCCCGGCCGATGCCGGAGGTCGCTCCGGTGACGCATACGATGCGGGACATGGA
>JAISMK010000111.1 GCA_031276785.1 Desulfovibrio sp.
AAGCTGCTTTTCAATGTGCGCCGGATTAAAGCCCCTCTCCCGCGCCAAGGTTGCGAATGTTGTCCTGAAACCGTGTACGGAAATATCGCTGCTTCCATGAATGACCTTCAGGGCCACAAGCAATGATTCGCTGGTGATGTGCCTGCCCTTTGCTCGAGGGCTTGGGAAACACAAATCGCAGATCCCCAACGTCAGCGACTGAAGGCGCTTCAGTTCCTTGACAAGCTCCACCACTTGCCTGGAAAGGGGTATGGCATGTTCTATTCGCATTTTCATGCCGCCGCCGTATTCATGCCGCATAGCCGGGATTGTCCAGACCGCCGTATCAAGATCTATTTCTGTCCACCGCGCTCCGCGTATTTCCTCGCTGCGCAGGGCCAAATAAGGGAGAATTTTCAAGCAATAGGCAACGGAAAAGCCTTCACCGCTGTATTGATGGATTTTTTGCAGCAGGTTGCCTACTTCCTTGGGGGCAATCAACGCGGCCCGGTGTTTTACCTTTTGCGGCTTCAAAGCGCTGGAAATCCTATCCGCAAGGTTGCGGTCAGCATAACCACAGTCCCAGGCGAAAAGGCAGACTCGGTTGAGTACCCCCGCCGTCCTGTGAGCCATGTGAGGGCTTATTTTATCTTGAATATCCCTGACGGCATCCACCAGGGCTTTACGCTCAAGCCCGGCAAAGGGCTCGTTGCCAACGTATTCAAAGAGCGTGTCCAGATACCATCGCGTTTTCTTCTGAGTGGCCGGGACGGTATCGGCGCAATGCTTTTCAAACCACTGATTACCGATAGCGGCAAAAGTCATGGCGGCTTCGCGTTCGGCGGACAATGCGGCCTCTCTGGCCTCCTTTTTCCGTTCGCAAGGGTCGATCCCCTGCTCTAGAAGCCGCCGTGCCTCAAAGCACCTTTCGCGAGCTTCGGCGAGGCTTGTCATGGGATATTTGCCCAGGGTCAAAGTTTTCGGCTTGCCCTCGAACCGGTACGCCATCCACCAGGACACGCCGAGGCTTTTCTTACCAACAAAAGCATACAGCCCATTGCCGTCGGGGTGTTTCTGCACCTTGCCGTTGGCCTTGAGATTCCTCAGTTTCGCGTCAGTCAGCAGCCCCATGGTGGTAAAATCTCCCTACGATTTTTTGCCCGTAAATTTACCTGCACTGTTACCACCAAAAGGGCTATGCGTCCATAGACTTTTCTAGAGGACGTGAGAGTAACGATTCCGAAAAAAGTGAAGTCCCGCAAGGCTTTTTAGGCTTTGCGGGACTTCTTCGGAGCATTCTTTGGTGCCGAGGGCGGGACTCGAACCCGCACAGGCATAGCCCACTACCCCCTCAAGATAGCGTGTCTACCAGTTCCACCACCTCGGCACGGGAACCGGTATGTTTTTAGCCTGCGCGCCGCTCAGAAGCAAGCCTTTTCTGCCGTTCCTCCTTCAGCGGGCGGCCGTAGGCCAGCCACAGCAGGACAAGGCCGGCGGCCAGGAGGGGCAGGCACAGCGCCATGCCCATAGTGACCCAGCCAAAGGCCAAGTAGTTCAATTGGGCATCCGGCTGGCGGAAAAATTCTCCAAATACCCGGAAAAGGCTGTAGCCGAGGGCAAAAACTCCGCTGACCGCATAGAGAGGGCGCTTTTTGGCGGAAAAGGTCCATAGCAGGACAAAGAGGACGAGTCCTTCCAGCAAGGCTTCGTATAATTGGGAAGGATGCCTGGGCAGAGGACCGGCCCCTGGAAAGACCATGCCCCAGGGAACATCCGTGACCCGCCCCCAGAGTTCGGCATTGAGAAAATTGCCCAGGCGGCCGAAAAAAAGGCCGGGGGGAACCAGGGGCGCCGCGCTGTCCACAAGGGCGAAAAAGGGCAGCCCCTGTCGCCGGGCATACATCCACAGGGCGCAAAGAACCCCCAGAAGGCCGCCGTGAAAGGACATCCCGCCTTTCCAGATCTGGAGGATACGCAAGGGATCGGCCAGGTAGAAGGCCGGATCGTAAAAAAACGCGTAGCCCAGGCGCGCCCCCAGCACAACTCCGAACATACCCCAGGTGATCGCTTCCTCTAACTGGCGCCGGGAGAGAAAACGCCCGGGTCCCGAACGCAGGCGGCCCAACCGCCAAGCGGCGATAAAGCCGAACAGGTACATCAGCCCGTACCAGCGCACCACCAGAGGGCCTAAGCGGAATGCTTCCGGGGAGAGTTGCGGATAGGAAAGCATGGCTCCCTCTACTTCAGCTTGATTGCGACTCGCTATCAGAAGGGGAAGATATTGTCCAACAGGCGGGTCAGCCAGCCGGATTTCTGCTTGTCGGCAAGGGCGCCCCTGCCGTAGTACTCAATGCGCGAATCGGCGAGCTGAGTGGATTCCACGGAATTGTCCGAGGCGACATCCTTGGCCCGGACGATGCCGGAAACGACCATATACTGCGTTTCCTCATTGACGCGGATTTCGCGCTCCCCTTGGAGTTGCAGAAGCCCTCCGGGCAAGACCTGAAGAACCCGGGCTCCGATGGTGGCGGTCACATAGTTTTCGCGTTTGGTTTCGCCGGTGGCTTCCAACTCGGAGGCGGTGGTGGCGGCCAGCATGGGATCAGTGCCCACAGATCCCGCCAGGGGCGTGACGCCGTACTTGCTACGGCCGAAGGCGGCGGATATGCCGATTCTGGACGTGGTTTCACGGCTGGCGGTGGTATCCACCTTGCTTTTGGATTTGGCGTTTTCCACGACCTTGACCAGGACTATGTCTCCCACGCGGCGGGCGCGGTTGTCGGCGTACAGGTCGTTGGCCTCGGCCAGGGAAAACAGGGAGCCGGGATTGTCCCGGCTTTCTTCCGGTTCTGTGTACGCCTGGGCCGGAACCAGCGGAGGCATGGGAGCGGCGCTGTAGTTTTGTCCGTTGCAGCCCGCGAGGGCGCCGGAGAAAAGGATGAGGGGAACAAGAATCCTGTGCATGGGGCACTCCTTCCGGTAATCCGGCATTTTCACAGAGCCGCGCTGACTATCACGGTGGATGCGTCGCGGACAATGCCGTATAGTTGTTTCCGGCTCCGGGCATTGCGCACGGGTATGCTCTCGCCCGGCACTCCGTCGGCCAGGGCCTCGCCTGGAGCGGTCAGCCGCAGGTGCGCCCCTTCATACAGCAAGGTTACCAGACCGCCTTTGCGCACGGTCGGAACATGGCCCAGATCCGCCTGATAGATGACCTGATCCAGGCCGATGGGGCGCAGGAGCCGCCAAGGGCCGCCCCGGCCGTCCCAGACCTCGCCGCGCAGATGGGCGAGGTTGGCGCGTATAAAGGTGACGCCGCCCGGCTCCAGAACATCGCCCCGGTTAAGGGGCGCGGCGGCGGCGGGAACCTCAAGCCAGCAGTCCACAAAGGCGGAGGCGGAAATTTTCTGAGTGACGGAACCGTCCAGATCCCGGACCAGGAAACGGAAATTCAGCCGTCCGGCGGCGATTTTCCGGGGAAGTTCCACTTCCAGAGTCTGACCGTCGTGGGCGGCGAAAAGAAAGGGCGGCAGACGCATGTCGCTTAAGGAGGCTTCCCCGGGCAGGGTTGCCAGAGCCGGGGTCAACTGGCTGACTGCCGCGTCCCGGATCTGCCCCCGGGAAAAGAGGCTTCCGCCGCGCTGCAAGGCCAGGGAGCCGGGGAAAAGGCAGTTGGGGGCAAGGTCGTTCATGGTCCGGACCACGGCCTCCTGCAGGCGGGGCCTGGTCATGTTAACCGGCTTTCCGGCCTGTTCCGGAGCCGGCCAAAGCTCCCGCCCGGCCAGTTCGCGCCAGACTTCGGCTGGGAAATCGCCCACGGGAACAGCCACTTCGCCCAGGCGCACCGCTGGTCCGGCGACAACGGCCGCTTCCAGAAAACGGATGCGCCAGACGGCCTGTTCCTTGTCCGGCGCAGCGGCAAAGGCCGATGCGCTCACATACAGGGCCGCCGCCAGAGCCGGGATAAAAATACGCGAAACCATGACCCGCCTCACCTTCAGGAACGTTTGAGCTGCACGGCGATCTGCAGCATGGAATCCGAGGTCTGGATGGCCTTGGAATTCATTTCATAGGCGCGCTGGCCCACAATCATGTTTACCATTTCATCCACCACCTCCACATTGGACATTTCCAGAAAACCTTGGGCGATGGTGCCCACATTGTCCTCTCCGGGCACGCCTTCCAGAGCGTCGCCGGAGGCGACGGTGGTGGTGTACAGGTTGCGGCCCCGCGCCTCCAGGCCGGCAGGGTTGATGAATGTGTAAAGGGGGATGTCCGCCGCGGCCAGTTCCTCGCCGTTGGCGTCCAGAGCGGAGATATGTCCGTTTTCCGTGACCACGATGTTCTTGGTTTCCGGAGGAACCGCAAATTCCGGCTGCAGAACATATCCGTTGGCCGTGACGACGGTTCCATCCTGGTTTAGTTTGAAGGCGCCAGCCCGGGTATAGGCCTCCTCGCCGTTGACCATCACCTGGAAAAAGCCGTCGCCCTCTATGGCCAGATCCAGGGGGTTGCTGGTGTTCTGGTAGTCCCCCTGGGAAAAAAACTTGTGGACGGTTACGGGGCGCACGCCAAGGCCCACCTGGATGCCGGTGGGGATGGTCTGATCCCCTCCCGCGCCGGTGATGGTGCCGGCAATGCGCAGATTCTGGTAAATCAGATCCTCGAATTCCGCCCGGCCCTTTTTGAAGCCTGTGGTGTTCACGTTGGCCAGGTTGTGGGAAATCACGTCAATATTCAATTGCTGGGCGACCATGCCGGTGGCGGCGGTCCAGAGCGAACGCATCATGGAATGGATACTCCTTGCCCCTGGATATGGTCCGGACCGGAGAGCAGGGCATTTCCCGCCGGCAGGCATTCCGCGCCCAAAATGCGGGGGGCGCTGGAAAGGCGCAGATATTCCAGAACGGTAAACAGGCCGGGAAGGATGATCCCCGGGCCGGAACAGGCCGGCCCGGGGGAACGGAAGGAACGTGGGGGAACGCCGGCCACGGAGGCGCGGGATGTGCCTGGGTTCATTATCTTGCCCTCCCCACCTTGTCGGAGGCGGTTTTATCCAGCGTTTCGCTGGTCTGCATAACCTTGGCATAGGCCTCGAACTGACGCTGGGCCTCAATCATATTGACCATTTCATACACGGCATCCACATTGGCCGATTCCAGAAACCCCTGGACCAGAAAGGCATTGGTCGGCTCCTCAGCGATCTCTGCGCCGTTCTTGGCGCGATACAGGTTGTTCCCCATTTTTTCCAGGTTGCTCATGGGTTCAATGCCCACCAGGGCAATCTGGCCGGCCAGCGCGCCATCGGCGAAAATGCGGCCGTCTTCGG
>JAISMK010000010.1 GCA_031276785.1 Desulfovibrio sp.
TCTGGATCTGCGCGGGCTGCTGGACGATCTGGCCGGGGACAGCGGCAAGTCCGCGGCGGATCTGGTGTCCTTCGCCCAGGAAGGCAACAATGCCGTCATCAACATCGCCGGGGCCGACAACCAGGCGCCGGTACAACAGATAGTCCTGCAGGATGTTCAATTGACCTGCACCAGCGGCAGTTACGAGGAGCTGAACCAGCAGATCCTCCTGATAACTTCCTGATAACTTAATAACTCCGATTCCAGGCCCACAAGGCCCCGCCTTCCGGCCTGGAATCGGAATAAATCCAGGGAAACGCCGATTTATTCCGTTTGGACCGCGTTGCCTTGCCAAACGAAAAAACTCAGCGTTTCCAAAATACATTTAGAGCGGTCCAACTTTTTCAAAGTTGAACCGCTCTAAACGGAATAACTCAGTGTTTCCCTCAAACCAGCTTTTCGAAGATCAGGGTGTACAGGCCGCGGATCAGCAGGGAAAGTTTCAGGCGCAGCCGGGCCCCATCCCCGGCCCTAGGGGCCAGGGTCTCCACCAGGGCCGTGGCCACGGGCAAAAAGTCGCTGTCCTTTTTTCCCTCCATAATATCCACATAGACATTCACGCGTTCCCGCAGGCGGGCGCGGTCCTTGCCGCTCCCGGCAAGGAAGGGCGCGGTCTCGACCAGGGCGGCGAAAAAGGCGTCCGCGTCCTGGGGAAAGGATTTGCGCAGAGCCAGACGCCAGAGGGCGATGCTCAGAGCCCGGAATTCCCGCAGGGCCTTGTGCCTCCGCCTGATATGCAGGGCGGTGATGCCCAGTTCCGCCAGATGGGGGCTGAAATCCAGGGATTCATAAAGGGCCAGAAAGAGGCGGAGGATCTCCTCGGCGCTGTATGGGGTCACGGAAATGCGGATCGGGGGCTCATCCCGCGGGAGGGAATAAGAGGCGTTTGTCATGAAAGCAGTATAGTCCCGGACTCCTGCCGGGGCAAGGCGAATTTCCGGCGGCGCGTTCTTGCCAGGGCCGGATTGCGGCGCTAATAACAGGGTATGGACGCCCTGACGGTTTTCGCCCTGGCTCTGGCCCTGGCCCTGGACGCCTTCGCCGTGGCCGTGGCCGCCGGCCTCCGCCGCTGTTCCCGGCGGGAGGCCCTGCTCCTGGCAGGCACTTTCGGCCTGTTCCAGTTCTGTATGCCCGTTGCGGGCTGGTTTCTGGGGGAGGGTATCCAGCCGTGGATAGCCTCCTGGGACCATTGGCTGGCCTTTTTTCTGCTGGCGGCCGTGGGCCTGAAGATGATCCGGGAGGGCTGGACCGGCCGGACGCGGCAGGCCCTGGGCGGCGGCGATCTTCTGGCTCTGGGCCTGGCCACCAGCCTGGACGCCCTGGCCGCCGGCCTTTCCCTGGCCCTGCTGCGGGCGGCAGTCTGGGGTCCGGCCCTGGCTATCGGCGCGGTCTGTTTCTGTCTTACCCTGTGCGGCGCCGGCCTGGGGCGGCTTCTCTGCCGCCTCCCCGGTCCCGGCCGGGCCGTCGGCGCCAGGAGCGGCATTCTGGGCGGCCTGACCCTGCTGGCCATCGGCTTCGGCCTTCTGCGGGAGCACGGGGTCTGGTAGAGGGGCGGCTGAAGTCGGAAACGCTAAGTTTTTTCGTTTGGCAAGGCGCGGGTCCCCCCCGGAATAAACAGCCTCCCCTTACAAGGCGCTCAAGGTGGCGTTAATCTGGCCCATGGCGGAGCAGATGCGGGACAGGGCGATGCTGTAGTCGGCCTTGGCGCCGGCCAGGGAGGCCTCGGCGGAGGAGAGTTTGGACTGGGCGTCCAGCACGTCGGTCATGGTGCCCACATGGGAACGGTAGCGGGCGTCGGCCATGCGGTAGGCCTCGGTTGCCTGCTCCACGGCCTTGCCGGCCACCCGGATGCGCTGGGCGGCTTCCCGCAGAGCCAGAATCCGCTCGCGCACGGCAAAAAGAATTTCCTGGCGCAGGTTGTCCGCCTCGGCCCGGACCTTGGCCCGGGTATGCCGGGCCTGCTGGGTCAGGAACCAGGTGCGCCCCCATTCAAAAAAAGTCCACTCGGCAAAGACCCCCACGCTCCACTCGCTGAAACGTACCGGCCGGGTCAGGCTGCCGGAGGCGGACCACTCGTCTCCGTAAGTGGACCAGGCCGCCTGGGCGTCGATGCGGGGAAAGAAGGCGCTGCGGGCCAGGCGCTCGTCCATGCCGGCAATGGCCACGGCCTTTTCGGCCATGAGCAGATCCGGGCGGTGGCGCCAGGCGCGTTCCAGGCATTCTTCCAGAGTAAGGGTAAAGGGGGTAAAGACGAAATCGCCCACATAGTCCACTTCGGCCCCGCCGGGCAGAACCAGCAGAGTGTTAAGGCGGGCCTTTTCCGTCTCCAGGGAATTTTCCGCCACCAGGAGGGCGCTTTCGGCTGTGGACACATCCACTTCCGCCTGCAGGACATCCAGGCGGGGAGAAACTCCCACGGCGTGGAAGGCCCGGCTGGAGGCAAGCTGGGATCTCAGGCGTTCCAGGGAGTCGCGGGCGCTGATCACCTCCTGCTTGGCCCGCAGGTACGAAAAAAAATGTTCCTGCACCAGGTTGGCCAGGTCGATGCGGGCCTTGGCAATGCCGGCCTCGGCGCTTTCCTCGGCCAGGGCGGCGCGCTGCAGGGCGGAAAGGTCGGCAAAGCCGGCAAAGACGTTCTGGGTCAGGGAGACGGTCCAGGAGGCCATATCCCTGTCCTGGGCCGCGCCCAGAGGGCTTAGGTCGCGCTGGCGCCGCTCCAGGCCGTAGCTGGTCCGGAACACCGGCCCGAAGGCGCTGCGGGAGGCATTGGTCCCGGCGGCGGCGGCCTGGCGCCCGGCCCGGGCGGAGGCGACCTGGAAATTGCGCTCCAGGGCCGCTTCCACAGCCCCGCCCAGGCTGAAAACCTCCGTTTCCGCCAGGGCCGGGAGGGGGAAAAGAAACAAGGCCAAAAAAACAAGTCGCGGCAGTTTCATGGCGGCAGCTCCAGCGGGCGGAATAAGGGCGGCGTATTTTCTTATGGTATTTTTCTAGACTTTGGAGTATCGAAGTGCGAATCCGGATGGAACGGAACGGTTCAGGAGCGGGATCCTCCTGAGGGGGTAAGCATACACCATGGAATTGGATTTCTTCAATATGATCTTCCAGGCCACCCTGGTGGCCAAACTTGTGCTGCTGCTGCTGCTGGTTCTTTCCGTCAGCAGTTGGACTCTGATTCTGTACAAATATTTTTCTCTGTCCTGGGCGCGGAAAAAGGCTCTCGCGGGCCTGGATCGCTTCACCCGCGCCCGGGATCTGCGCGAGGCCATCCAGAGCCTGGGGGGGGACGACCGTTCCCCCCTGTACCATGTGGCCCAGCAGGGCGTGGCGGAATTCAACCGGCTGAAGGAAGCGGGCAACTCGGATCATCTGGTGGCGGACAATGTGCGCCGCTCCCTGCGCCAGGGGGTCAGCGAGAGCCTAGGGCAACTGTCCTCCTCTCTGTCTTTTCTGGCCACCACCGCCAATACCGCCCCTTTCATCGGGCTGTTCGGCACGGTCTGGGGCATTTTGTATTCCTTTCACCAGATCGGCCTGCAGAAAACGGCTTCCCTGGCCGCGGTGGCTCCGGGCATCTCCGAGGCCCTGGTGGCCACGGCGGTGGGCCTTTTCGTCGCCATCCCGGCCACGGTGGGCTATAATCTCTTCCTGGGGATGCTGTCCGCCATTGAGTCGGAACTGGTCAATTTCGCCGGGGTCTTTCTCAACCGGGTCCAGCGGGAGATCGCCGGCCAGCCGGCCCGCCGCCATGAACCCGGAGTGTTCCCGGCGGACGATCCCGCCTACCGGAGCTGAAAATGGCGGGGAGCGCAAACGGCAAGCGCGGCTATGTGGCGGAAATCAATGTAACGCCCTTTGTGGACGTGATGCTGGTGCTGCTGGTTATTTTCATGGTCACAGCCCCTCTGATGACCGAGGGGCTGGATGTGGCCCTGCCCGAAACCCGCGAGGCGGAAGTCCTGCCCACGGACAAGGACTACATTGTCCTGACCGTCCGTAAGGACGGGGTGATCTTCATCAATGAGCACTCCACGAATCTGGAGGATCTTGTTCCCCAGCTCAACGCCACGGTGCGCAATCAGGACCGCCAGCTTTTCCTGCAGGCGGATCGGGATGTTCCCTACGGAACGGTGGTGGAAGTTTTGGGCCGGATCAAGTCCGCGGGCATCAGCCGTATGAGCATCGTGGCCGAGCGCGCGGGAGAATCCCCATCCCCGCGACCCTCCCCGCCGGGAGGGAGGTAAGTGTGCTTGAACGGTTGCTCAGCTTTTTCGCCGCCCTCTGCCTGCATCTGATCCTGTTCATCGTTATTCTCTTCTGGCCCGCCCCGGCCGCCCGGCCCCGGCTGCCCACCGGCATCCTCATCGAGGGCCTGGTCAGCGTCAACCCCCTGCCCGGCGCCCCCGCCCGGACCATCCGGCGGGCCGTCTCCCCGGCCGAGCCTGTCCGCACGGCCCAGGCTTCCCGCCGGCCGGAAGAGATCCAGCCCCGGCCGTCCGTCACTCCGGCCAGAGAACCGTCCCGGCGGGAGACCGTTATTCCCTCGCGGGCGGAAAACAGGCAGGCGCCGGACACTCCCGCTCCCCCCGCGGAGACGCCGCGCAACGCCACTCTGCCTCCCGCCCGCAACGCCACCCGGCCTCCCGCCCGCAACGCCAGCTCAACCCCGCCCCCGCCGCCGCCGCCGGCGGAGGATGTGAACAGCGCCCTGGCGGAGATGCGCCAGGCCAGCCGCCGCTCTCCCGCCGCCGGCCGGGGGGAGGATCTGTCCAGGGCTCTGGCCGCCCTGGACCGGGAATTGAACTCCGCCAACCAGGGGGGAGGAGGCGGGGCGGAGGACGGCGCCGGCCTGGGCCTTGCCGGAGCCTACGCCGATTCCGTGGCTTCGCGCATCAAGCCCAACTGGGCCATGGCGGAGCGCGCCGACCGCGCCAACTACATCGCCATCGTCAGCCTGTCCATCGGGGCCGACGGCCTTATCCGCAGCGCCGTCATAAAATCGTCCTCGGGCAACGGGCTGTTCGATGCCTCCATCCTTCAGGCCGTCCGGGCCACCCGCCAGGTGGAGCCCCCCCCCGGGCCGGAATACTTTAATATGGACATAACCTTCAGCCGCGACGTTCTTTCCCGGCGCTGAAGGGACGCCGGAGCGGCGCGGCCGTCCGCAACCTCAAAGCGGCAATGCCCCAAGGAGTACGCCATGCCCCTTTTCCTTCCGCGGCGGAAGATCCCGCCTTTGGCCCTGCTGTTCCTCCTTATTCTTCCATCCCCGGGGGCGGCGGCCCCTTTGATGGGCTACATTGAAGGGGCCGGCAAAAACACCGTCACCGTCACCCAGGCCGCCCCTTTCGGCGGTTCTTCCCGCGCCGCGGATCTGCAGCGGGCCGTCAGCGGCAATCTGGCCCTGCTGCCTTTTGTGGAGGAGATCGACGCCCGCGGCGTGCCCGGAGGCGCCGCCGTGGAGGCGCCCGGCGGACAGGGGCTGACCTTTGAGCGCTTTGTCCTGGCCGGGGTCAATCTGCTGATCACCGCCAACTGGGTGGACGGCGGCCATGTGGAAATGCGTTGCTTCAGCGCCGGAGAAGGACGCTTTCTCTTCGGCAACCGCTACACAGTCGCCCCGGGCCAGGAGGGTCTGCGCGATATGGCGGACAAATTCTGCGCCAACTTTCTGGATGCCGTTATCGGCAACGGGGCTTTTTTCCGCTCCAATCTGGCCTTTATCCGCACAGCCGGACCACGCAAGAAGGATGTTTGGGTCATGCGGCCCAACGGCCGCTTTCTGCGCCGGGTGACCAACATCCCCGGCGAGGCCCTCTCCCCGGCCTGGTCCCCGGATGGGCGCTTTGTTCTCTTCACCCACATCGACGCCCGCACCCACGCTCTGGGAGTCTGGGACAGCGGCCGCCGGACCGTTCAACGGATCAAGTTTCCCGGCAACACCGTCATCGGCCCCGCCTTCATGCCCGACAACCGCGTGGCCGTCAGCCTGACCGACGGCCGCAACCCCAGCATCTTTCTTCTCAACCACCTGTTCCAGAAGGACCGCAAGTTGGACGACAGCCTGTCCATAGACGTCTCCCCTTCCGTGGACGCCTCGGGAACGCGCATGGCCTTCACCTCCAACCGCCACGGCAACCCGCACATCTTTCTGAAGGATCTGCGCACCGGAACCGTGACCCGCGTCACCTCCGCCGGACGCTACAATACGGACCCCAGCATCAGCCCCGACGGCACCGTGGTCGTCTTCGCCCGCAGGGACAGCGGCGGCCACCGCATCTACGCCTACGATCTGGTGACCAATCAGGAGCGGCAGATTTCCTTCGGCCCCGGCAGCGACGAACAGCCCGAATTCGCCCCCGACGGCTACTTCGTCACCTTCATGTCCACCAGGAGCGGGCAAAAACGCATCTACGTCATCACCCGCCACGGGGGCGCCGCCAAACTTCTGCCCACCGGCCAGGGCGACGCCTCCTTCCCGGCCTGGGGCCCGGCCGCCCGGGGCTGAATTTCCCTCTCGCCGCGCTTGACAAATTCGCGGGGAGGATTAGAAGACATAACTGGAACGCTCCCCCGCGGCAACGCGCCGCGATCCGGAAGAAGGGCGGGTCCGCCCGCCGGCGTTTCTAGAGCATTTTACGCTTGAAATGCTTGGCTGGCGGCGGGCAAAGCCCGCCTGCAAGCATTTCGCGGCAAGGATTTGCGAGCAAATCCTTGCGGAGCAGTCCAACTTTTAAAAGTTAAACTGCTCTAAAGGAAGGCTTTTACCTTTTACCCAAGAAGCTGTTTCGAGGAGGATGTATGACTACTTTTCTGCGCCGCGGACTTTTTCTGACCCTGGCCCTGGCCCTGCTCGGAGGTGCCGGTTGCGCGAAAAAGACCGACGAGAGTACCCCCAGCGACGAACTGGCTCTGACCGCCCAGGAGCAGCAGGCCGCCCGGCAGATCAGCGACGGGGTCGTCTACTTTGAGTACGACCGCTATGATTTGAAGAGTGAATCCAAAGCCGTGCTGACCAAGAACGCCCCGGTCATCAAGCAGTATCCCGGTTTGCGCGTGACCATTGAAGGCCACTGCGATGAGCGCGGCACCGAGGAATATAACCTGGCCCTGGGCGAACGCCGCGCCCGCGCCGCTTATGAATTCCTGCTCAGCCTCGGCGTCTCTCCCGGCCAGTTGGAGATGATTAGCTACGGCAAACTCCATCCCGCCGTGGAAGGCCACAACGAATCCGCCTGGGCCAAGAACCGCCGCGACGAATTCCGCGTTTTCAAGCCCCGGCGCTAGAGCGGTTTAAGGAAGCATTTCAAGCGTAAAATACTATAGAGCGGTTCAACTTTGAAAAAGTTGGACCGCTCCGCAAAAAGAACGGGCAACGCTGGTCCCAACGGAATAAATCAGCGTTTCCTTTCTATTCCCCGTTTTTCTGCCGCCTGTATTCCTCCACCACCTTTTCCGCCACCGGGGGCGGAGCCTCCTCGTAGTGGGAAAACTCCATGGTAAAGCTGCCCTGGCCTCCGGTCATGGATCGCAGATCCGGGGCATAGCGCAGCACCTCGTTCATGGGCGCCAGGGCCTTGATCTCGGTGATGCCGCCCACGGAATCCGATCCGGCAATCTTGCCCCGGCGGCCGGAGAGATCGCCGATGACATCGCCCATGTTTTCATCCGGAATGGAAATGATCAGGAGCACAATGGGCTCCAGCAGCGTGGGGCGGCAGGATTCCATGGCCTTTTTGAAGGCCAGGGAACCGGCGATTTTGAAGGCCATTTCCGAAGAGTCCACAGTGTGGTAGCTGCCGTCGTAGAGACGGGCCTTGAAGTCCACCAGGGGATAGCCGGCCAGAAAGCCCCGCGCCGCGGCCTCCTGGATGCCCTTGTCCACTGCCGGGACATACTGGCGGGGCACCACTCCGCCCACTACGCCGTCCTCAAACACATAGCCCTCGCCCCTCGGCAGGGGCTCAAACTCCACCCAGCAGTCGCCGAACTGCCCGCGCCCGCCGCTCTGCTTCTTGTGGCGCCCCTGCACCTGGGCCTTGGCCCGGATGGTTTCCCGGTAGGGCACCTTGGGGGTCTTGAGGATAATGTCCACCTTATAGCGGCGTTTGGCCTTTTCCACGGCGGTCTCAATATGCAACTGCCCCATGCCGGAAACCAGAATGTCGGCTGTTTCCTCGTCCCGGGCCAGTTTCAGGGTGATGTCCTCATCCAGAAGGCGCTGGATGGCGGAAAACACCTTGTCCTCATCCCCTTTTTCCTTGGGAGCCAGGGCGTAGGAGATAAGCTGGGGCGGCAGGAGGGGCCTTTTGAGGGCAAAGGCCAGTTTTTCCTCACACAGGGTATCGCCGGTTTTAGTGGTTTTCAGCTTGGCCAGGGCCACGATGCTGCCCGGCCCCATGCTTTCCCTGGCGGGGGTCTGGCTTTTGCCCAGCAGAAGAATGGGAGTGCCCAGGCGTTCAGAATCGCCGGAGGCCATGTTTTTCAGAACGGAGTCGCCGCCGATGGAGCCGGAGAGGACGCGGGCCACGTTAAGCTGGCCGGCAAAGGGGTCCACCACGGTCTTGAGCACGAAACAGGCGGCCGGGCCGGCATCCGAAGGGGCCAGGGTCCGGCCTTCTTCTCCGGCGAAAGGAGGATGTTCCAGGCCGGAGGGCAGGAGCCGTTCCACGGCGTCCAGCAGGGGGCCGGCTCCTTTGTTTTCCAGGCCGGCCACGGCCACCACGGGCACCAGGCTGCCGGACAGAACGCCCCGGCGCAGGCCGGTCTCCGTTTCCTCCGGGGACAGTTCGCCGTCTTCCAGATATTTTTCCATCAGAACATCGTCACATTCCGCGATGTTTTCTACCGCTGTTTCCCGCAGGGCGGCGATGGTTCCGGCCAGGTCCTGAGGGAGGTCGCCCTGGGCCGCGCCGCCGTCGGCGGTAAAAAACAGGGCCTTGCCGGCCAGGACATCCGCCAGGCCGCTGAATTTTTCGTGTTCGCCCAGGGGGGAGTAAAGCAGGAGGGGCCGGATGCCCAGGATGGAGGACAGGCCGGACAGGGCCGCCTGAAAGTCGGAACGGTCGCGGTCCACCTTGGTGATGGCGCACAGGGCCGGGAGGCCCGCCTTGCGCACCGCGGCCCACAGCCGCTTGGTCAGAGGGCGCACCCCGTCCACGGCGTCAATAACAAAGACGGCGCTGTCCACGCCGGCCAGGAGCATGTCCAGATCGCCCGCAAAATTGCCGTCTCCGGGCAGATCCACCAGAAAATGCCGGGCTTCCCCCCGGACAAAGGAGGCGAAGCCCGGCTGGACGCTGCCCCGGCGCCGGATTTCCTCCGGCTCAAAATCCAGAACCGTATTGCCTTCTTCCGTCCTGCCCAGGCGGGTGCTGGCGCCGGCCTGCAGGAGGAGCATCTCCGCCAGGGTCGTCTTGCCGCACCCGCCGGTTCCGACCAGGGCGTAGGTTCTCTGTTTGTGGATGTCTGCCATACAGTTCTCCTGGCGTAAGATGGTCATGGGGAAAAGACGCGCCGCGTGGCCCTGGAGCGGTTTAATTTTGAAAAATTTGAACTGCTCTGCAAGGATTTGCTTGCAAATCCTTGCCGCGAAATGCTTTCAGGCGGGCTTTGCCCGCCGCCAGCCAAGCATTTCAAGCGTAAAATGCCCTAGGACATGGCCGCCCGCAGCCAGTCCAGAACGCCGGGAGGCGGGGCGAAGGTCCCCCGCCTGTTGCCCAGGCAGTTCCGCACGGCGGGGAGCAGAACCTCCGGAACGGGAAAGGCCAGCAAGGCGTTAAGCATATCCTGGCTGCGCTCCTGCAGGCGGATGACAGGCGGATTTTCAAAGGTGTCCACCACGAAATAGCGGGAAGGGTCCTGCGGCCGCGCCAAAACCGGCAACAGCGCGAGCCCCCGGTTTTCGTCCTGGGCCATGTGCAACTGCACGGCGTCTTCCGGAGTCAGCTCCCAGTCAATGTCCCGGGGATCAAGCCCGGCCAGCGCCGCCTTTACATCCATGCCGCGGCCTCATCCCGCCTTGATGGCAAGAATTTCTATATTGAAGCGCAGGGTTTGCCCGGCCAGAGGATGGTTGCCGTCCAATTCCACCTCGTCCTCGCCCACCCTGGAGACAATGACCTCCAGATCGCCTTCCTCCAGGCCAATCTGCAGCCGCTGGCCCACTTCGGGCCGGATATGGGACGGCACCTCGCTTCTGGGCACCGCCAGAACCAGATCGTCGTTGCGGAACCCATAGGCCTCCTCCGGGGGCAGAGTCACGCGGACTGTCTCCCCCGCCGCTCTGCCCGCCACAGCCCGCTCAAAACCCGGAAGGAGCAGGCCCTGGCCCAGCACGAACTCCAGAGGCTCACGCCCGAGGGAGGAGTCGAATTCGCGCCCGTCAGGGAGCGTTCCTGTATAATGCACCACAAGAGTATCGCCGTTTTTGGCCGTCATGGCCCCTCCCATCCGCCCGCGCCGCCAGAGCAATTCCAAGGATAATGTACTCTAAATTGAACCGGTCCGGGGGAAAAGTCAATGTGCGGCGGAACCGGAGCCCTCTGGAGCGGTTTAGGCTTGAAATGCCTGCTTAACGGCGGGCAAAGCCCGCCCGCGAGCATTTCGCGGCAAGGATTCGCCGGCAAATCCTTGCGGAGCGGTCCAACTTTTTCAAAGTTGAACCGCTCTATTATCATGTACCACTTAAAACTGCGTTTTAAGTGGTAAGATCGTTGCGCCGAAAAGCGTGGTTTTCGGTTTGCTCCGCCGCCTACAGAGGCGCTCCGGGCTTAAAGCCCAGCGTTAGTACGCCATAAATTTATCCGCAATTTTAAATGTTACAGCGTACTATGACGGGACAGACAATAAGAGACTTGCCAGCGGTGGAGAAAGTCCCTATAGTGCAAAAGAAAGGGCCGGAAGCGCGCTAACGCTCCGACCCCCGGCGCGGGAGGGTTTCGGGCCTCCCCTCCGGTAATGCTGTTGTACATTTCCCGATGGAAGACCCCCAACGGTTTGCGGACTGTTGGGGGCCGCTTTTTTTCCATCGGGACAGCCTTAACCCATCAATTTGTCAATGAGTCTGGCAGCCAGACGAGAAAGAGCGCCCCACAGGGCCGCTTTTATCGCCAGCCAGAACAAGCCGTTACGCTTATCTGTTTCCGGCAATATGCCTCCTTTACTCCCACGCGCATCCTTGCGGACTCTTTTCGGAGTGGAGGCCCCGTTTTTGTCCCTCGCGGGACGCTCGATACATACCCGCGCCCGCCTGAAAAGACAAGATAAACAGCCCTAGTGCCATGTACCACTTAAAACTGCGTTTTAAGTGGTAAGATCGCTGCGCCGAAAAGCGTGGTTTTCGGCTTGCTCCGCCGCCTGCAGCGGCGCTCCGGGCTTAAAGCCCGGCGTTAGTACGCCGTAAATTTATCCGCAATTTTAAATGTTACAGCGTACTAGAGCATTTTTCGCTTGAAATGCTTGCTTAACGGCGGGCAAAGCCCGCCCGCGAGCATTTCGCGGCAAGGATTCGCCGGCAAATCCCTGCGGAGCGGTCCAACTTGGAAAAGTTAAACCGCTCTATCCTTTTGGCCGCGCCGGAGGCGCCGCGGCGGCCCCGCCGGTTTTGCCGGAGCGGCGGCGCAAGGCTGCGCGCAGGAGGGGCAGGAGGGAGATGAGGATAATCCCGTAGACCATCAGGCTGAAATGCGCCTGGACGAAAGGCAGGGACCCCAGGAAGAGGCCCGCGCTGACCAGGGATAGCACCCAGCCCAGGGCGCCGGCGATGTTGAAGAAGAGAAAGCGGCTCTGGCCCATGCCCGCGGCCCCGGCCACAAAGGGAGCGAAGGTGCGGATGATGGGGATGAAGCGGGCGAGGACGATGGCCTTGCCGCCGTGCCGTTCATAAAAGTCGCGGGCTTTTTCCAGGTGCCGCTGTCGCAGCAGGCGGTGGTTTTTGTCGAAGATCGGCGGGCCCAGGTATTTGCCGATGCGGTAGTTCACAGCGTCGCCGGCAATGGCCGCGGCGGCGAGTGAGGCGGCCAGGAATGGATAATCCAGTATGCCCGCCCCCGCCAGAGCGCCGCCGGCAAAGAGCAGGGAATCTCCGGGCAGAAAGGGGGTCACCACCAGCCCGGTTTCGCAGAAGACCACCAGAAAAAGAATCAGATAGAGCAACGGCCCATAGTCGTCCGCCAGGCGGCGCAAATGAATATCAAGGTGCAGGGCCATGTCCAGCAGAGAGAGGAACAGAGCCCACGGCTCCGTGAGAGCGTCCATTCTTTTTTCCCGCGGCCGCTCCCTTGCGCGGGCCGGCCGCCGGGGGAGAAGCGCCTCCCCCCCGGCCGTCAGAATTCCATAATCTCTTTTTCTTTGGCCTGGCATTTCTGATCAACCCTGGCCACATAGTCGTCCGTAAGCTTCTGCACGGCCTCCTGAGCCTTTTTGACCTCATCCTCGCTGTAGCCCCTGGCCTTGTCCTTTTCCAACTTTTTCAGAGCCTCATTGGCGTCCCGGCGGATGTTGCGCACGGCCACCCTGGCCTCCTCGCTGTATTTGCGGGCGGTTTTGACCAGCCCTTTGCGGCGTTCCTCGGTGAGGGCCGGAATGGCGATGCGGATGATTTTGCCGTCATTGACCGGGGTCAGGCCGAGATCAGCCTTCAGCACGGCCTTTTCCACCAGGGCGAATGAAGATCGGTCCCAGGGCTGAATGGCTATGGTCCGGCTGTCCGGGGTGGAAATGGAGGCGATCTGGCCTATGGGCGTGGGCGTGCCGTAATAGTCCACCTTCAGGCCGTCCAGCAGGCCGGTGGAGGCCCGGCCGGTGCGCAGCTTGCCGAACTCCCGCTCCAGGGCGTCCAGAGCCTTTTTCATGCGTTCTTCCGCGTCGTTTTTCACGGCGTCCATGGCGATGCCTCCTTATACGTATTTCCCGGGGCGGCCGAGGAAATGACGGTGCCGACCTTTTCGCCCAGGATCAGCCGCCGGATGCTGCCGCCGAACATGCTGCAGACAATGATGGGCAGGTTGTTTTCCATGGCCAGGGTCATGGCCGTGTAATCCATAACGCCCAGCTTCCGCTGCAGGGCCTCCAGATAGCCCACTCCGGCCAGGAGCTCCGCGTCTCCGTGCCGCAGGGGATCCTTGGTGTAGACTCCGTCCACTTTGGTGGCCTTGATAATGACTTCGCACTTCAATTCCATGCCGCGCAAAGCCGCGGCCGTATCCGTGGTAAAATAAGGGTTGCCCGTGCCTCCGGCGCAGATGATCGCCCGGCCCTTTTCCAGGTGGCGTTCCGCCCGCCTGCGGATGTACGGCTCGCAGATTTCCTGCATGGTGATGGCCGAAAGCACCCGCGTGGCATGTCCCTGTTTTTCCAGCGCGTCTTGAACCGCCACGGCGTTCATCACCGTGGCCAGCATGCCCATGTAGTCGGCGGAGGCCCGATCCATGCCCCTGGCCGAGGAGGAGATGCCGCGGAAGATGTTTCCTCCGCCGATGACCAGGGCCACCTGCAGGCCCAGATCCAGCACTTCTCCTATTTCGCGGCAGATGCGCGAAACGGTTTCCGGGTCAATGCCGAAACCATTGTCTCCCGCCAGGGCTTCGCCGCTGAGTTTGATGAGCGCGCGCCGGAAAGCGAGATCCGCCATGAGGCACCTCCGCGGGAGCCGGGTTATTCCTGATCAAAGGGCGCCCCCCAGGAGGCGTCGAGCGTCCGGGCATACTTCAGAAAGGCGTAAAAGGCGCCGTGGGCGGCGGCCAGAAAGCCGGCCCTGCCGTCCAGAAAGCCGCGCTTCAGGACATAAATGCGGCAGAACCGGCCCAGGCCGTGCCCCACGCCCGGCAGGAGGCCGCCTTTGCGCCCCCCGGCCTTCAGGGCGTCCGCCCCCTGCCGGGCATAGGCGTTGAGTTTGGCCAGTTGATGCTCAAAGCCGGCGTAAGGATAGTGGATTATTTCCCTGCCCGGCCCGCCCAGGTGCCGCCTGGAACCCAGAGGCCGGTAATGGATGTGGGCGTCCTGGTAAAATTCCACAAAGCCGGTGCGGAAAACGCGCGGGATGGGATCTGGGTACCAGCCCCCGTGGCGCATGAAGCGATCGAAGTACCAGGACTTTCTGCCCACGGAAAAGGCCACCGGGGTGTCGGCGGGGGTATCGGCCAGGGCGTCGGCCTCGGCAATGGCTGCGCGGATCTCCGCCCCCAGGGCCGGGGGGCAGATTTCGTCCTGATCCAGAATAAAAAACCAGCGGCTGCGCACCAGCCCGTGGGCAAAGGTAAACTGGCGGGCAAAGCCCTCCCAGGCGCGGGCAACTATTTCGGCATTGTGGGCCTCGGCTATGTCCAGCGTGTGATCCGCGCTACCCGAGTCCACCACAAGAAGAGTGTCGCAAAAATACAGGGACGCCAGGCATTTGTCCAGAAGGCGCCCCCCGTCGCGGGTCAGCACCAGACCGGTAATGCCCGGAACATGCGTTGAGGAAGAAACAGGCTCCATATAGGCGCTTCCAGGCTTTGCCGCGCGCTCACTCCTCCCGCCGGGCGTCCTCGCCAAGGTTCAGACGCACAAAGCGGCCCACGCGCAGGGCGTCGCCAAAGTCTTCGGCCCTGGCCCGCACCAGATCCTTGATCCGGATTTTGTCGTCCCGGATGTAGGGCTGCTCCATAAGGCATACCTCTTCATAGAATTTCCGGATGCGGCCGTCCACAATCTTGTCCACCATATGCTCCGGCTTGCCTTCATCCAGGGTTTTCTGGCGGTGGACAGCGCGCTCGCGGGCCACCAGGCCGGGATCCAGATCCTCCGGATCCCGGGCCAGGGCGCCGGCCGCCGCCACCTGCATGGCCAGGTTGTGGGCGAGTTCCAGCAGTTCCGGTCTGTGGACGGTAGCCGGATTCTGGCAGACAAGTTCCACCAGGACGCCGATTTTGCCGTTGGAATGCACATAGTTGCCCACCAGGCCGTTCTGTGGCGCCTCCAGGCGGGCGAAGCGCCCCAGGGACATATTTTCGCCCAGAGTGGCAATCAGGTTTTTCAGCTCGGCCCCCAGAATGAGTTCCAGAGCCCCGGCATCAGGAGGGTCGCCGTCGAAGATCCGGGAAGCGGCCTTGGCGGCGAAGGCCCGGAAAGCCTCGCCCCGGGCGACGAAGTCCGTTTCGCATTTGACCTCCACCAGGGCGGCGGCGCTGTGGTCGTCCGCGGTCCGGCAGCCGATGAACCCTTCCGAGGTGGTCCGGCCGGCCTTTCTGGCGGCCCGGGAAAGGCCCTTCTGGCGCAGCCGGTCTATGGCCGCCTCCATGTCGCCGCCGTTCTCCGCCAGGGCTGTTTTGCAGTCCATCATGCCGGCGCCGGTGCGTTCCCGCAGTTCCTTGACCATGCCGGCGGTAATAGTAGCCATGGGAGCCTCCTCTCTACGCTTCCGCGGGGGCGGCCTCCGCCGCTCCCGCGGTTTCTTCCCGCAAGGCGGCGGGGGCCGCCGCCGGCGTAACGTCCTGCGGCGCCGCTTCCAGGGCGCCGTTCCCGCCGTTGTCCTTGTCCATGGCCGCTCCTTCCAGGCAGGCGTCGGCCATGTGGGAGACAAAGAGCTTGATGGCCCGGATGGCATCGTCATTGCCGGGGATTATGAAGTCGATTACATCCGGGTCGCAGTTGGTGTCCGTGACCGCCACAATGGGAATGCCCAGTTTGCGGCATTCCTTCACGGCTATTTCCTCGCGGTTGGGGTCAACGATAAAGGCGAGCTGGGGCAGGACCTCCATGTCTTTGATGCCGCCCAGCACCAGACGCAGTTTGTCCAGCTCCCGTTGCAGGGTGAGTACTTCCTTTTTTTGGTAGCGGTTGACGCTGCCGTCGGCGAACATGGCCTCCAGCGCCTCCATGCGCTTGATGCTTTTCTGGATGGTGGAAAAGTTGGTCAGGGTGCCGCCCATCCAGCGGTTGGCCACATAGAACTGGCCGGCGCGGACGGCTTCGGCGGAAATGGCCTCCTGAGCCTGGCGTTTGGTGCCGATAAAAATGATCCTGCCGCCCCGGGCAACGGTATCCGCCATTTTGTCGTGCGCTGTCCGGTACAGGGCGACAGTCTGCTGCAGGTCAATAATATGGACGCCGTTACGGGCGCCGAAGATGAACGGCTTCATTTTCGGATTCCAGCGCCGGGTCTGGTGCCCGAAATGCACGCCGGTTTCCAGCATCTGCTTCATGGTGACGTAGGCCATGGATAACTCCTGGGTTGAAACTTCCACCCGGGCCATAGGGTTCTGCAACCGGGGAACGCCCCCGGCACCCCGAACCGAATCCGCAGGGTGTGCTTACTTGTGAAACATAGTAGTTTACGCAACTTTTCTTATGTTTGGCAAGAAAAAATTAAGGTCCCGGCTTTTCCGGCAAATCCGGTCCGGGCGGGATTGCCCCTTCCTGCTCCTTCTTGACCCGGCCTGCTCCTTCTTGACCCGGCGCGAGGGAGGGGATAGAAGCCATCTGTCCGTTGCCGAAATGCGAAGCGTTGCGAGAGGCAGGGCGAAATCACATTTTCGCCGCGGCCGATTCCAGGTGGATTATGCCGCGGCGTCGGCGCGATATTTTTTTTTGCGGCCCGTTCCCGGGTGAGTGCACAGTGCAGGAACCATCCCCCATTTCCCCGGAGTTGCGCCCTCCCGGGCATATTGCCGTCATCATGGACGGCAACGGCCGCTGGGCGGAGCAGCGCGGCCTGCCCCGCACGGAAGGGCACAGGGCCGGCACAGAGGCGGCCCGCGGCGTGGTGGAGGAAAGCCTGGCCCTGGGGGTGGAATTTCTGACCCTGTATGCCTTTTCCAAGGAAAATTGGAGCCGGCCCGCGGATGAGGTGGGTTTTCTTTTTGATCTCCTGGTGAGCTTCGTCACGAGGGAGTTGCCGGAACTGGAAAAGCGCGGCGTGCGCCTGCGCGTTCTCGGAGAGGAGCGGGATCTGCCCTTCGCCGCCCGCAGAACCCTGCGCCATGCCTGCGCCCGCACCGCCCGGGGCGACGGAATGGGCCTGAACCTGGCCCTGAATTATTCCGGCCGGGAAGAAATCGTCCGGGCCTGCCGGCTGTTTCTGGACGCGGGCGGGGCGCCGGCGGATCTGACCCCGGAAAAAATGCGGGATTATATGTATACCGCGGGCCTGCCCGATCCGGATCTGGTTATCCGCACCAGCGGAGAGCTGCGCCTCAGCAACTTTCTTCTTTTTCAGACGGCGTACAGCGAATTGTATTTCACCAACACCCTATGGCCCGACTTCACTCCCCGGGAGCTGCGCGAGGCCATTGCCGATTTTCACTCCCGCAGCCGCCGTTTCGGCGGCGTGGAAGCCCTCTGCCCCGCAAGCCGGGCTTACAGGAGCGGCGCATGAGCCTTGGAGCGCGAATCCTGGCCTTTGCTGGCCGCCGCGGCGCCCTCGCGGGCTGGAAACAGCGCCTGATCACCGGAATCCTGCTGCTGGCCGTCCTGGCTTCAGGTCTGGCCCTGGGCGGCTGGGTCTTCCGGCTCCTGCTTCTGGGCGTTGTCCTGGCGGGCCTTTTGGAGCTGTACGGCCTGTTCTGGCCAGGGCGCCGCCGGCTTCCCCTCAAGGCCTGCGGCCTGCTCTGCGGGGGAGGCATGATCCTGGGCCAGGCCTTTTCCCCTTTTTATCCTTCTCTGTTTCTCGTCCTGGGCTGCGCCGCCGCCGCCCTGGCTTTTCTGTTCGAATACGGGCGCGGCCGGGCCGGGGCGCGCCTCCAGGACTACGCGCCCCTTGTCTTCGGCCTGGTATATATCCCTTTCGCCATCCAGCTTGGCCTGCCCCTGTCCACGGCGGAACAGGCTCTGATCATCGCCGCGGCGGTGGCGACCGATACCGGCGCCTACTATGCGGGAGTCCGTTTCGGCCGGCACAAGATCCGGCCGGCCGTAAGCCCCAAGAAGAGCTGGGAGGGCGCGGCCGGGGGCCTGGCGGCCTGTCTGGCCGTCTGTCTCCTGGCCGGGGCTTTCGCCTCCGGCCGGCACCTGCCACCCCTTCCCCTCTGGGGCTGGGCCTGCGCCGGCCTTGGCCTGAGCCTGGCCGCCCAGTGCGGGGATTTCTTTGAATCCGCCCTGAAACGCTCCGTGGATGTGAAGGATTCCAGCGCCCTGTTTCCGGGCCACGGAGGCATGCTGGACCGCCTGGACAGCATTCTCTTCGTCATCCCCGCCTACAGCCTGCTGCGCCTGACGGCGGATCTCCTCTTTCCATGAAGGCCGGATACATTTCCCCTCTTCCCGGCCGGGATTGGGACCGGCTCTGGCCGCGTCCCCTGGCTGTCCTCGGCAGCACCGGGTCCATCGGCCGCTCCACTTTGGAGGTTATCCGCCTCCAGCGCCACCGTTTCCGCGTCATCGCCCTGGCCGGGGGGCGCAATATCCGCCTCCTGGCCGAACAGGCCGCCGAATTCCGTCCCCCCTGCCTGGGAATTCTGGAGGAATCCCTGGCCGGGCAACTGCGCTCCCTGCTGCCGGCGGGATATAATCCGGATATCCGCGCCGGGGCTGAAGGCTATGAGGAAATCGCCGCCCTGCCCGATGCCCCCCTGGTGGTCTCCGCCCAGGTGGGCGCGGCCGGGTTGCGGGCCACCGCGGCGGCGGCCGCCGCCGGCAAGGACATTGCCCTGGCCAACAAGGAATCCCTGGTGCTGGCGGGGGAGCTTCTCCGGAGCCTCTGCGCCCGGCGCGGCGGCAGCATCCTGCCTGTGGATTCCGAGCATAACGCCATCTTCCAATGCCTTGCCGGTCAGGACCAGGCCACTGTTTCCAGGCTCCTGCTCACGGCCTCGGGCGGGCCTTTCCGCGGCTGGAGCGGGGAGCGGCTGCAAGGCGCCACCCCCGGCATGGCCCTGGCCCATCCCACCTGGAACATGGGGGCCAAGGTCAGCGTTGATTCCGCCACCCTGATGAACAAGGGCCTGGAAATCATCGAGGCCTGCCGCCTTTTCGGGCTGCCCCCGTCCGCAGTGGATGTTCTGGTACACAAGGAATCCCTGGTCCATTCCCTGGTGGAGTTTTCCGACGCCTCCCTTCTTGCCCTGCTGGGGGCGCCGGACATGCGTCTGCCCATCGCCTTCTGCCTGGGCCTGCCGGAGCGGCTGCGCAGCGGCGCCGCGCGTCTGGATCTGGCCGCTGCCGGCAGCCTGACCTTTGACCTGCCGGACACCGGGGCTTTTCCCTGCCTGGCCCTGGCCCGCCAGGCTCTGGAGGGGGGCGCCGCCGCCGTCGTCGTTCTGAACGCCGCCAATGAAGTCGCCGTGGCCGCCTTTCTGGACAAGCGCATTTCCTATCCGGGCATAGCCGCCCTGGTGGCCCGCGCCCTTGACTGGAGCGCGGGGCGCGCCGATCTTTCCGCCGGCTCCGGCTCCGTGGAAGACATTTTGGCCCTTGACGCCCGCGCCCGCTTGTGGGCACAAGAGGCGACGGGCGGATCGGGAAAAAACGGCCCGGCGGGATCCCCGGCGGCGTAAGCGCGGTTTATTAGAGGGAACCTCTAAAAACTCCGACTGTTTGCCATGAGATTATTCCCTATAATATTTTTTAATAGTTAGGGGTAATCGTTGCAATAATTATATTTATGATGTATACATGGCATATGAAACAACAATTTGGGTTCTTCGATGAAAGCAATAGGCTGAGGCGTTTGAGCAGTATGGGCGATCCGCTTGAGGGG
>JAISMK010000044.1 GCA_031276785.1 Desulfovibrio sp.
TACTGCATGGCGAATTCCCGGACCGGATAATCCCGGCGCGTCAGGGCGAAGGTATGGGGAAAGGTGAAGAAACGCTCGGCCTGAAGCAGTTCGGCAATGGTGTCGCCCAGCGACTGATCCAGAAAGATGCGGCTCTGGACGATGTCGGTCATTTTCCAGAAGGTGGGCCGCAGCTCAACCGCGTAATAGCTGTAGCCGTTGAAGTGCCCCCCCTGCTCCACCCGCGCTGGATAGCCGCTGAACACAACCTTGAGGCCGTCCTCGCGCAGAATGCTGAAGGTGGCGCGGTCCCCGAGCAATTTGCCCGTATCCAGCGCTGCGTTGGCGCAAACAAGCTGGATGGAAAATGAAAACAGCTCATTCAGGCCTTCCTGGCCGGAAAAGCGGATCACATGCAGTTCTTCACCTGGAAGCCCCTGGGAAGAAAAACGGAAAAGTTCCGTGTGGCCGGAGTCGGAAGAACTCATGGATGCGCTCCTTGGGTGTGGTTGTGGTATACGGTGACCGGAATACGGGGCGCCGCTCCCGGGGCGGATAGATAGCATCCCAGGCGCAGAGCCCCGCCCAGCACATGGCCTTGCGCGACATGCGGCGCAGGATGCAAGACCAGATCGAAATCCAGAACCTCATCCATGTACAGCCGGGCATGTGCAACAAGTTTCCCATGACCGGGCGCCCCGGCGAGGTGATTTTGCATCTCGCTTTCGCTCAATTCCAGCAGATGAATCCGAATTTTTCCGGTGCAGTCCGGAACCTCCTCCCCCACAACGGCGTCTTCGCCCAGACGGCAGTTGGCGCTGCCCAGGCGGCAACGCTGCTCCAGGGGAACGGCCGCCAGGCGCGGGACGCATTCCTCTACAACAACGCCCTCCAGCCCTACGGCCAGGGCGAGATACTGCTCCAGACCCGCCGCAGTGCGCGCTCCCAGAAGCAGTTCCACCATCCCGGGCAGAAGGTGCTCCGAGGACTGCAATTCCGGATATCCCTGGCCCACCAAGCAGAACAGCAGCAGATCCACATCCCCGTCCCCTTGCTCCACCAGACGGCGCGGATGAGCGTAGTGGATTTCGGAACGATGGGAGTGGTGGGCCAGCCGGTTGTTGATGATATCCAGAAAATCCCTGGTCGCCCGCGAGTCGGAGCGCGCCTCTTCCAGCAACTCCTCGGTGTACAGCGTCGGCAGGGGGCCCAGGGTGCTGTACAGACCGGGCACGGTGGTTTCCAGAATATAGCGCTCCGCCTCTCCTTCCAGATCCTTGCAGATGTCCGTCAGTTCACCGGGAGGAAAGGCCAGGGAAAGCCAGGGAACGACCCGCAGGCGGCGCTGCAGGGCAGCCGCGGAGCATCCTTCGGCCTTCAGAGCCAGCGTTAAAAGCCGCAAGGCCTGAGCCAGGGAGTATCTTCCGGGATTTTCCAGCAGGGAGGCCTTTATTCCACCTGTCTGTCTCCCATGCGCAACGGCCATTCCAGGCGATCTCCCGTTCCGGCTATGTCCATACAAAGCCGGGTATAATTGTTGATGGCGCTGAATTCTCCGCAGAACCTATCCAGGGTGCAACCGAAAAGAAACAGATCTCCGATGGAGGCGAAGCCCGAAGGCTCCAGGACAAGATGGAGCCGCCACCCCCGGTACAGCCGCCCGCGGATGAGCCTGTCTTCTTCCCGGCATTCAAAGGTGAGGATGGAGGCGCAACGGCGCGTATTGATGGCGATGATTTCCGGACTGGCCGTGTTGTCGTAAATATACAACTTCAACATGGCCTGCAGCAGTTCGGCCGATGCCTGGGGAAGCAGGTTGGCGCTGCGGTGGGACAGATAGAGCCACAGTTGCAGATCCTTCTGCGGACGCGGCTGCATGGCCGTGGGGGCCGTGATGTTTTCAAAGACGGCTTGGGCGGGCGACGAATCCGTGGGCAGGCAGATGTCTCCCGCTTGCAGGGCATTGTGGCGGATGCGGTTGCTGCAGATCAGTTCCACGGACAGGCTGTGCTTTTGCAACGCGTCCACGCCGCCGGAAGCAGCATAAAGGGGCGTGATCCAGTACTCCGTCCTGGCCGGATCGTCTGTGGGCAGAAAGCGCTTGCTGTAAATGTACTCGGTGTCTCCTGGTTTGGTGAACTCATAAGGCAGATACTGCTCCACCCTGCTGCCCGGGAACAGGCCGGTGACGCTGGCGAAATTGAGAATTTCCAAATTTTCCGCATCGTCGTTCTGAGGACGGAGGGGATATTCCACCTGCGTGTGGTCTATGGTCAGCGGTTCGGCAAAGGTAGTGAACACATTGCTGGCGGACACCACCCCCAGAGCGAAGCTGTCCGGGCCGAACTCCGGAATACGTTCCAGCGGCCGGCCCAGGCAAAAGGTGATGTCTGCGGCATCCGCCGCGGGCAGGGATTCCAGCCCGTCCAGGCGCAAAAAGAGCAGTTGTTCCGGCAAATAGAAAAAGCGCGTCACGGCCATATACGCCCTGTTTCTGGCGCGGTTCGTTGGTATGCGGGGATCCAGCAGAGGGAAAAAATGCTGCCGGAGGCAGGATGCGGGCAGAATGTGGGTCCGGCCGCCAATGTTCACTTCCACCCGCTCCAGTTGCCGGAGCAGGACGAAAAAACGCTGGGCCGCCAGAGCGTAGGGACCGGCAAGATGCAGGATCAGAGGCTCCTTAGCGGCCGGCCCCGTGAAATGGGCGCCGCGCAGGGTCAGGGTCACCCGGACATGGGGCGTTCCCGACGGCGGCTCCGAGCGTACGGCGGCAACCCGCGCCGGCAGGAGCAGGAGATCGTGATCCGTGCTGTACTGGCAGGCCACTCCGGCTGACGGGCGGGCGGCGAGCCGGGCGCCCCTGGGGATAAACAGCGTTTCGTTGAAACCCTGTCTCGGGCGGAAACGGATCATGGTCATGGAAGGCAGCGGCAGCAGGGCCTGGGGGAAGGTCAGACGCAGAAGGTTTTGCAGCAGTTGCGGCGCGTTCCGGCTGAGACGCTCATGAATGCGGGCGCAGAGGTAGGCTGTTCCCTCCAGAATGCGCTCCACATCCGGGTCGGTGCTGGAACTGGCCAGCATAGGCGCCAGGGAGGGATATTTTCTGGCGAAATCGGCGGAACCCTGACGCAGGGCTTTCAGCTCTTCCTTGTAGAATGTGTTCATAGAGCATTTTTATTTTATATATACATAAACGCGTACTTTAAGCTCAACCCTGATTCGTCTGTGGCCGCGCAACGCTTTAGATATTTAGCTTTAAGATTGTTGCTTAACGGCTGGCAAGTCTCTCCAGCAATCATCTAGAGCATTTTTCGCTTGAAATGCCTGCTTAACGGCGGCAAAGCCCGCCTGCAAGCATTTCGCGGCAAGGATTTGCGAGCAAATCCTTGCCCAGTCCACCATTTTAAAGTTCAACTGCTCTAGCGGCAAAAGCGTAAACATCAGGCCATGGTCACGACGCACTGCCCTTCGCTGTCCATATCCAGCCTGGCGGTGGCGGGAGATCCCTCCCCATCTTCCCCCGCGTTCTCCAGGCTGTGCAGGATGCTCCTGGACAGGCGGGGCAGAATGTGCAGATTGAGAATGTATTCGATATTTCTGGCTCCGGTTTCCACTTCGGTGCAGCGCGCCACAATGGCGTCCACAAGGGCGCCGGTCCATTCCAAGGCTATTTTGCTGTTCGCCATGAGCTGGGCGGCGAGACGGCGGAGCTTCAGCTCCGTGATGTCGCTCAGGGCGGAGTCGGACAGGGGCACATAGGGCAGGATGGCCATGCGGCCCACCAGAGCCGGCTTGAAATGCCGGTTGAGCAGAGGCCGTACGGCCGCGACGAGGGCGCCGCCTTCTTCGGCGCCCGGGGCGGCGTTCTCCCCGGCGGCGTCCTTGTTCCGGGTCAGGCTCTCTATGATATCAGATCCAAGGTTGCAGGTCAGCAGAATCACCGTGTTGCGAAAGGACATTTCCTTGCCCTCGCCGTCTTGCAGAACGCCCTTGTCAAAGACCTGGTAGAAAAGATTCATTATGTCCGGGTGAGCCTTTTCCGCCTCGTCCAGAAGGACAACGCTGTAGGGCTGCCGACGCACTGCCTCGGTAAGAATGCCGCCCTCGCCGTAGCCCACATAGCCCGGAGGCGAGCCTATAAGCCGGCTGACGGTATGTTTTTCCTGATATTCTCCCATGTTGACGGTAATCAGACTTCGTTCCGAGCCGAAAAGCAATTCCGCCAGGGCCAAGGCGGTTTCCGTCTTGCCGGTGCCGGATGGCCCGGTGAGGAGAAAGACTCCCAGAGGCCGGTCCGGATCCTTGAGCCCGGCCTTGGCCACCTGGAGATTCCTGGCCAAGGCGCTCAGAGCCTGATCCTGGCCGCGCACCCGCCGGGCCAGCAGGTTCTGGAGATCCGCCACCATAGAGGCTTGATCCCGTCCCAGCCGGCCCAAGGGGATGCCCGTCCAGTCGGACACGACCCTGGCGATAACCTCCGGCCCCACTTCCGCAAAGAGCAGAGGCCCGTCTTTCTGCAAGGCGGCCAGGCGTTGGGATGCCTCCTGAAGAAGACGGCGGGCCTCTTTTCCCTTGGCGGCGCGGTCCGGAGGGGAATCTCCGTCTCCGGAAGGAGGGGCCGCCTGCCCGTCCGCTGAAGATGTCTGCCCGTTCCCGGCTTCGCCGGCCGCGTCTGCGTCCAGGATCCCGCGCAGCCGGTCCCTGGCGGCCAGGACCGCGCGCACGGCTTCCCTCTCCTCCTGCCAGCGGGCGTCCAGGGCATCGCGCCTGCGCTCCGCATCTTCCAGTTCGCGCCGCAACCCCCGCAGGCAGTCTTCGTCCACAGGCAGCAGGTTGTCGCGGTCGCGGTTCAGGCTTCCTATGCGGCGGCCCAGTCCGGCAATGAGCGCTTCCGCGTCTTCCAGCACTCCGGGCCGGGCGGACAGGGCCACCTTGACCCGGGCGCAGGCCGTATCCAAAAGATCCACAGCCTTGTCCGGCTGGAAACGCCCGGAAATATAACGCCCGGCATAATCAGCCGCGCACTCCACGGCGGCATCGCTGATGATGACGCCGTGGGCCTGCTCGTAGGCCGCCTTGATGCCGCGCAGGATCTGCCGCGTATCCTCCACCGAAGGCTCGCTCAGGGCCACAAGCTGAAAACGCCGGGCCAGGGCAGCGTCCTTCTCAAAATATTTTTTATATTCCTTCCAGGTCGTTGCGGCGCAAGTGCGCAGTTCCCCCCTGGCCAGGGCCGGTTTGAGCAGGTTGGCCGCATCGGAGGTTCCGGCGCTGCCCCCCGCGCCAATGAGGGCATGGGCCTCGTCAATGAACAGAACTATGGGCGTGGGGCTGGACTTGATAGCGTCAATCACCCCCTTGAGGCGGTTTTCAAATTCGCCCTTCATTCCGGCGCCGGCCTCAAGGCTGCCCATATCCAGGCCAAGGAGCCGAACGCCCTGAAGGGTCGGAGGCACTTCGCCGGAGACGATGCGTCCGGCCAGCCCCTCTATGAGGGCAGTCTTTCCCACCCCCGGCTCGCCCACCAGAATAGGGTTGTTTTTGCGCCGCCGGGCGAGGATATCCAGCAGTTCCCGGATTTCCTGGTCCCGCCCAAAAACCGGGTCCAGAGCGCCGGCCCGGGCTTTGGCGGTAAAATCCTCGCAGAACCGGGCGAGAAAGCCGCCATCTCCGGCCGGCTCCCCTGGCGCCTGAGCCTGGGGCGCGTCTTCCCGTTCACTGGAAGTTTCCCGGATGACGGCATAATCGCGCAACCAGGTCTCACGGGAAAAGCCGTTCAGAATTTTTTCCGAAGCGCCGGCAAGATAACGCCCCGGCCTGACCAGAATAGCCAGTAAGGCGGCCCCGGAGGTAATGGAGGAAACGCCCAGTTCCAGGCTTGCCACCAGCCAGGCGTCCTGCAGCATATCCAGCAGCAGAGGGGAAAAAACCGGCTTGCCCCCAGCGCCCGCGGCCAGAGCTTCCACATCGGCAGTAAGTGAGGAGAGAAGCCTGGCGGATTCTCCGCCTCCCTGGCGGACCAGCAGGGAAAATTCACTGGCCGGGTCTTCCAGAGCCTTCAGCAGAAAATGCTCCACCGTCACTTCCCTCTGCCCCAGCGATACGCACAACCCGGCAGCATTGTTGAGATATACGGTTGACTGCCTGCCCAGGCGATCCAACAAGGCGCGAATGCCCACACTGATCATGGCGCTCCCCCGTTATAACAGTTGCGCTTTGAAATAGTTGCCTGGCGGCGGGCCAAGCCAGCCTTGCAACCATCTAGCGGCAAGGATGTGAAGACAAATCCTTGTACAGCAGTCCAACTTTTTCAAAGTTGGACTGCTGTACTGGTCCGCCCCCGCTCCTGCTGTCCGGCGCTATGCCTTCCAGTTGTCGACAAATTCAATATTGCCGTCGTTATAGGTCCAGGTGATTTTGCTGTAGGTGAAGGCAACCTCTTCCATATCGGAATAGGGCTTGTTGTCCGGCAGAAAGGTTATGGGAGTGTATTCGCGCATGTTCACCACAATAGCTTCTTCCAGTTTGACGGTGAAGTATTTCTCCTCCGTGCCGTCGGCCTTGATGCGGTAATGATCCAAGGTCACGGTCAACTGCTCGCCCGTGCAGCAAGCCTTGAAGAGCTTGGGGCTTGCCGCGTCCTTGTGCTTGGTGACGACAAAGGGATGATGGATGCGCTGTCCTGTGGGCAGACCGGTGTGGGTGTCCTTGGGAATTTCCACATTGTGCTCCACAGAGTAGATCAGAATCCTGTCTTTCTTGTCTCCACCCTGAGGGCAATCACCCTTGATTTCGCCCTGGCTTTTGCCTTCCACTTTCAAATATGCCGTGAGTGCCATAAAATACTCTCCTTTTATAGGGTTGGATGGGACTGTTATACTTTATCCAGTTTGCCCACAAGGGACAAAGTGAAGCTGGACCCCATGTATTTAAAATGCGGGCGGGCCTTGATAGTGACGGAATACCATCCGGGGTCGCCGGCAACGTCGCTCACATCCACCTGGGCTATGCGCAGTGGCCTCTTGCTGCGGGTAACGGGGTCAGGATTGTCCATTTCCGTCACATACTGGCTGAGCCATGTGTTCAATTGTTCTTCAATATCGCTCCGCTCCTTCCAGGTGCCGATGTTTTCTCTTTGCAACACCTTAATGTAATGGGCCAGCCGATCCATGATCATCATATAGGGAAGTTGGGTGGAAAGCTTATAATTGGTTTCCGCCTCCTTGCCCTCCTTGCTGGTGCCGAAGTTCTTGGGCTTCAGGCAGGAATTGGCGGAAAAAAAGGCCGCGTTGTCCGAACCCTTGCGCATGGTCAGGGCTATAAACCCCTCTTCGGCAAGCTCAAATTCCCGCCGCTCGGAAATCAGGGTCTGAGTGGGAATCCTGGTCTGGATCTCACCCATGGCCTCATACTGGTGCAGAGGCAGATTGTCCACCGCCCCTCCGCCCTGCGGGCCGATGATGTTGGCGCACCAACGGTATTTGGCGAAACTTTCGGTCAGGCGCGAGGCGAAGGCGAAGGCCGTGTTGCCCCAGCAGTAGTCCGCGTCCTTGTCTTTGACTGTTTCAACGTAGTTGAACGTTTTCGCCGGATTGGCCTGAGGGGAATAGGGCAGGCGCAGCAGAAACTGGGGCAGGGTCAGGCCGATGGATCGCGCGTCTTCGTTGGCGCGGAATGCCTGCCACTTGGCGTACTGGGGCTGCTCGAAAATGGAGGCTAGATCTTTGAGCTTGGGCAGCTCATCCCAGCGCTGGATGCCGAAAAAAGACGGACCGGCGGCGGCGATGAAAGGCGAGTGGGCCATGGTGGCCACAGAGGCCGCATAATTCAGAAGCTGCATGTCCGGGGCGCCGGGACCGAATTCGTAGTTGGCGATGATGGCTCCGAAGGGCTGCCCGCCGAACTGGCCGAATTCCTCCGTATAGACGTGCTTGTACAGACCGGACTTGGTGATTTCCGGCGCATCTTCGAAATCGTCCAGCAGTTCCTGCTTGCTCACACTGAGAAATTGAATGCGGTTGTTCTGGCGAAAGTCCGTGCGGTCCACCAGAAATTTAAGCGAGCGCCAGGACGATTCCATTTTTTGAAATGATTCCTGATGCATAATGACATCAATCTGGGCGGAAATTTTCGCGTCCAGCTCGGCGATAAGCTCATCCACCAGTTTTCCGGAAACCTTTACTCCGGGACGGTCGGACTCCGCCACGCCCTTGACGAAGGCCGCCAGTCCCGCCTTGGCCATGGTGTAGACCTCATCCCCGGGCTTGAGGGAAGTGGCGGCAACAATTTCATCCAGCAGGGAACCCTGACCCCCCTGGGCCGCGGGATCGTCGCTCTTCAGCTCTGTTGCTTGACTCATGACTTTTTCTCTCCTTCGTCAGCAAGGCCGAGTTCCCCCAGCAATTTCGCCCGGGCTTCCGGATTGTCGAGAAGGGCCTGGACCCGCTTCCGGAAGGCCGGAGTGTTGGCGATGGGGCTTTTGACGGCCTTCAGAGCCTCGCGCAATTCCATAAGTTTTCTCAGTGGCTCCACCTTCTGCACAAGCTGATCCGGCTCAAAATCCTTAAGAGAGGCAAACTCCAGGTGAACGGGCAGCTCGTCCCCCTCAACCCCGCTCAGGGTATTGGGCACCGAGAAGTCAAGGCGGATGTTCTGGGCCTTCAGCACATCATTAAAGTTGTCCTTGTCCACGGAGACAGGTTCGCGGTCTTCCACAGGAGCGCCGTTTTCCGCCTGGGTGAAATCGCCCACCACCAGAAGCTTCAGCGGAAGTTCCACATTTTCCTGAGCATCGCCGGAGGCGGCTTTATACACAATGTTGACTCGTTCCTTGGGAGCAACAGACCCTTCGTCTTTAGCCATAGGGATACCTCACAAAGTTTCGTTCCATAACAACAATGCCGCGGAGGGAAAACAGATGTATCTGCCGTATCCGGAACGCGGAACCTGAAAAACTCTACCTCCTATGCAGGAGCAGGATAAAACGGATAAATTTTCAACGAAAAACCGGGGAAAATACATATTCTCCTGCGCCCGCGCCCCACAGAAAAACAGACATACGCATAACGGCAAGGATTCTGATTAGCGGAGTAAGATATATACTTCTTTTTTTCCCTGGACAAGGGTTTTTCCCCTGCCCTCAACGCGGCGCGGAAACCAAGCGGTGCGGCTGCAATCCGGCCAGCTCCGCACAGATGTGTACATACTGCTCCCTGGCCTTACCGTTATCCGGCTCTTCGGTCAGGGCGCCGTCCAGCGCGGCCGCCGCAGAGGATAAGGCCCCGGCGGCCGCCTCCGGATCATAGGAGTCAATCCGGTGGGCGCGCACAAGATCCAGCAGGCGCTCGCCTAGGAAGGGCAACGGCCGCCAGAGTCTCCCTTTGGAGCAGACCTCAAAGGCGGCCTTGTAGATAGCCAGGGACAGCCGGCCGCTCGGATGCCGCAGGAGCATATCCCCCAAGGTTGCCAATGCCTCCCCCGGCGGTTGCCTCAGGGCCATTTCCATGTCTCCGGCCCAGGGATCCTGGTCCGCTTTGCCGCCGCCTGCCATTCCAGCCAGCCATGCCCGGGTGGCAGAATCGGCAAAGGGCGTGCCGTCGCTGAAGGCCAGGGAAAGCAGGGCGGGAAAGCGCAGGACGAGACCGGCCGTCTGCCCTTCCAGCGCAAGGCGGGCCGCGTTGTATTCCGGCCCCAGCCCGGTCAGGGCCAGAGCTGAAATCCGGCTCAAATCCAGCCAGTAAATGTATCCGGCGAGGCGGGATTCCGCCTCTCTGACGGCCTGTTCGCACTTGCCCGACGACAGCAGCGCGTCCAACCCCTGCGCAATTCCTTCTTCCGGAGGAGGCAGTAAGGTGCGTCCCCCTTCGGCGGGCGGCGCGGCGCGCAGGAAAGCCCACAGGGCCGAGCGGCGCAGCACATAAGATGCGGGAGAGGAGAAATCCACCTGAAGTTGCGCGTCGGCGGCATCCAGGCAGAAACGGGAACAGTCGGCGGAAAAGGAATCGGAGGTGGCGTCCGGCTCCGCCCGGCCCTGCTCCCCCCTATTTCCGGCCGGCTCCGGAGCTTGGGGGGAAGGGGCCTGCGGGGGAGCTTCCTGCGGAGGCCGGGGAGTCGCCTGTCCTTCCTCCGGCGAGGGTATGGCCTTCAGCCGGGAGCGCAGGGATCGCAGGCGCAGGGTATTGTCCGGAACAGCGGTATTGATGGTTTCTTCCAGAACGCGCAAGTACCCGTCCGCCTCCTCCTTGATCGCTGACGGCAAAGATTCCGGCTGCTTTTTTTCCAGCCAGTCCTCAACCTGATCCTGCCACCAGTCAATGGCTCCCAGGCGCGCGCGCTGACGGGGGGGAGGCGGATACAGGGATTCCCAGTAGAGCGAGCAGATATCGGCCAGGATGCCGGCCCCGTCCGCTATGCCCCGCTCGCCTGCCGTCCAGAGCAGGGCTGTGCTGAGCCAGGAAGCGACGGTGAGATCCTTGCCGACAGTTGTGAGGAGTTCGCTGCCGAGCTCTGCCACCCTGCCCCAATCCGGCGCGGGAGCATCGGCCCTGATGGATGCCAGGGCGTCTATTTCCTGCCGCATATCTGAGAACCGGGGATCGTCCCGAACCGGTCTGCCCGCAGGAGCCTCCTGAGATATGGGATCTCTCCCCGCATGTGCTGTCACGGCATTCTCCTGAACTGGAGCGCTTTTACTTCAGCAGGCTGCTGAAAAACAGGCTGCGTGCGCCAAGACGGACTTTTTAAGCATCTATGGCTCTGGCGGACGCGCTGGCACAACTCCGCCGCTGTAATGGTCAAGCGTGAATAAACGGAAGGGAAGTCCGCGCAGGTGGTTATTGCCGGCGCCCCGGCAGGGCCAGAGTTAACCATCGCCATGTGTTCCCGTTATATCAGGTCTGGAGTCGAATGCAAGGATGTAGTATGGCGGGCTTGGGACTTTTGCCGGAGACGGATTAACTCCGCCGGGAAAAAACCCCGGCCAAAAAATATCGAATGTCAGGCTCTTGAAATTTTTTCAGAAAAAGGTTGCCATTTGCCGGATGGATGGTTAAGTCTATTTGTGGTGGAAAATATGCCTCCCTTCTGAAGGGCTTTGGCCGCACTTCCCGGCGGGAATGCCCTGTGCGACAAAGGCGAGGCTGCCGCCGGAGAGGCGAAAAGCGGCATATTCCGCCCGGCCAGAATCGCCAAGGTAGGCTCTGAAAAGGCGCCTGCCTTTGCCGGCGAAAGCGTCCTACACGCCGGATGTATAAAGAATCCTTTAGCAAAATAAGCTCACAGGAGGGAACCACTATGTCCGGTGATTTATATCAAAGTTTTTTCGACTCCCAGAAAAAAATGTTTGAAGAATGGCAAGGCAATATGCAGACAGCCTTCAAAAAATTCAGCGAAGGCAGCGGATTGAACGCAGATCCTTCGGGATATTACAGTAACCTGTATGAATCTTCGCAGGATTTCCTGAAAAAAGTCGGAGAAAGCTCCAAAGTCTACCAGTCCATTTTTGAGCTCTGGAAAAACCTGGGGGCAAACATCGGCGGTCTGGACAACAAATCCACATCGGAAGCGTATGATGCCTGGCTCAAAAAGTTCTCCCCGCTCATCAAAGAACTTTTTCTTCCCCACCTTCCGGATTATATGCAGCATTTCGCCGAAAACTTTTTCGAGAAATTTGAATCCACCAGCATTACGCTGGGAGACTACTTCAAAACATACGCGGTCAACGAGGAATCACTGCAAAAGGCCTTTTTCTCTGCCCTGTCCAAGGGACCGAAGGGCTATGTGGAATTTCTGGAAGCCTGGCAGCGGAGTTATGACGAAACATTCGGCAAACTGCTGAATGCGCCTACCTTCGGCAAAGACATGGATTTCTGGAAACAGCAGAAGTCCGCGTTTGACCGCTTCATTAAATTCCATATTGCCGCGACCAAATTCTATACCGCTTTGGTCGATATCGCCCAGGAAGCGACCAAAAAGGTGACGGAAGACTATATCGCGCTGACCGCCAAAGGCGAACAGCCCAAAACCTTTGATGAATTCTACAAATACTGGGCGAAGATCGTTTCTTCCTCTTATGAAAAGGTACTCTTTTCCGGAGAAATCAGCACTCTGGCCGGCCATATGATTGATGAAATGTCGAATTTCAAGGCAGAATTCGACAAACTCTTTGAACTGTATATGGCGAACATTCCCATTCCTAAAAAATCCGATCTTGATGACCTGTATAAGACTGTATACGAATTGAAGAAAGAGGTTCGCTCCTTGAAAAAGGAAGTGCGGAATTTAACCAAAAGCCCGGAAAAATAAAGATAAAACAGCGCGAATAGCCACTGCGGCGATTTCTCTTGGAATTTTATTGGGCGGCCAGGCCGTTGCGCGTCAGCGTTAAAGCGCGCGTGAAATTTATAAGGTTTGGCCGGGGCCAGAGGAGTGTGTTCCGGAGTATTGAGAAATCGCGCTGAAAAATTAACGTATATTCAATTTATAAAGAAAAATTTAGCACAGCTATTTGAAAAGAGGAGAAAAACAAATGAGCGAAATACCTGAAAATGATGCAGCAAAAAAATATTTTGAAATGTATAACAGCGCCTTGGAAAGCTCCATGAGATTTCAGGAAAAAATTGTTAAAGGTTTGGAGGTATTTACCAAGCTGAATTACGATGATATCAATAAAACACCAAAAGACCTTGTTTTTCAAATTGATAAGGTTAAATTATACCATTATAAGCCCATTGTAAAAAATCCAAATCCGATTCCCATCCTGTTGGTTTACGCCCTGATGAACAAGCAATACATAATGGATCTCCATCAGGATAAAAGTTTTGTGAAAAAGCTTCTGGAGCTTGGCCTGGATGTTTACATCATCGACTGGGGATATCCCACAGCTCAGGACAAGTATGTAACGACAGAAGACTACATTGAGGAATACCTGGATTCCTGCATTGACTATATCCGGACCAGCCGCTCCCTGCCTGCCATCAACCTGCTGGGCAAATGCCAGGGCGGGACATTCGCCGCCATTTATACCTCTCTGTATCAGGACAAAATCAAAAATCTGGTCTGCGTGGCCGCTCCCTTCGACTTTGACGTGGAAGACGGGCTGCTGTTCAAATGGTCAAAATATTTTAATATTGACAAGCTGGTGGACTCCTTCGGGGTGATTCCCGGAGACTTCCTTAACAACACCTTCATTATGCTGAGCCCCTATAACTTGGCCATCGGCAAATACATCAACATTGTGAACAGCTTTGACGATCCCAAGGCTCTAGGCGAATTCCTGAGAATGGAAAAATGGCTGTTCGACTGCCCGGCCCAGGCGGGAGAAAACTACCGCAAATGGATGAAGGATCTCTGGCAGCAAAATCTGCTGGTCAAGGGCGAATTTGTTCTGGGCGGGAAGAAGATCCACCTGAAGCAGATCACCGTTCCGGTGCTGAATATCTACGGAACCAAGGACAACCTGATCCCGGCCTCGTCTTCCATCCCCCTGCTCAGCCTCCTAGGCAGCAAGGATAAGGAGGAAGCATCCTTCCCCGTGGGGCACGCGGGCATTGTCGCCAGTTCGCTGTCCCAGAAGCAGATTGCCCCCAAGGTGGCGAACTGGGTGAAAGAGCATTCCAAATAGACAGCCCTGCTTTTCGCCCAGGCGCGAAGCAATTTAAATTTTCAGAGCATTTTCGCTTTGAAATTGCTCTGAGGCTACGGCGAATAGGAATATGAAAGGGGCGGGATACGCGGGGCTTAGTCCCCTTGTCCCGCCCCCGCTGATTTTCCGCACGCGACCCAGCTCCCGCCAGGAGACGGACAATGAAAGGCCGCCTGGCCCCCAGCCCAACAGGCAACCTACACCTGGGCAATGCCTTCACCTTTCTCCTGGCCTGGCTGAGCGCCAAAGCCCAAGGGGGAGCGCTGGTTCTGCGCCTGGAGGATCTTGATCCGCAGCGTTCACGCATGGCCTTTGCCTTGGGCATTCTGGAAGATCTGACCTGGCTAGGCCTGACCTGGGACGAAGGCCCCGCTCTTTCCCCGCCGGCAGCGGACTCTCCCTTCTTCCCGGAAAAAGGCGATTTCGGCCCTTACAGCCAGAGCTCCCGTCTGGGGCGCTACGCCGCCGTTCTGGACAACTTTGCCAGGCAGGGACTGCTCTATCCCTGTTTCTGCACACGCCGGGAACTGCGTTTCCTACCAGGCGCTCCCCACGCCGGGGACGAGGGCGCCCCCTATTCCGGGGCCTGCCGCCGCCTCTCCTCCGCGGAACGGTCAGCCCGCATCTCCTCCGGCGCCTCCTTCGCCCTGCGGCTGGACACGGCCTGGGCCAGGGAACGCGTCCGGCGCGACAACCCCCACATTCCGGAAACCGCCCTGTTCGCCTGGGAAGACGCCCTGCGCGGCCCGCAGACCTTTGTTCCGGAAAACAGCGGCGACGACTTCGCCCTGCGGCGATCCGACGGCGTTTACGCCTACCAACTGGCTGTGACCGTGGATGACGCGGCGATGGGCGTCACTGAGGTGGTGCGGGGCGATGATCTGCTCTCCTCCACCCCGCGCCAGGTACTCCTGCTCCGGCTTCTGGGTGCGCCCATTCCCCGCTATGCCCATGTCCCCCTGCTGCGCAACGGCCAGGGCGAACGTCTGGCCAAGCGCCATCCGGGATTTGCCCTGCGCGCCCTGCGCACGTCCGGCCTGTCTCCGGAGAAAACCGTGGGGCTTCTGGCCCGCCTTGCCGGATTGCGCCAGACCCAGGTCCCCTTGCCCCCGGCCGCTCTTGTGCCGGGCTTTTCCTTCCGTTCCTTGCGAAACCGCGTGCCGGTTCTGGATGAATGCAGCCTGCGCGCGTAGAGGCGACCTCCTGACGTGGATCCCGATTCTCAATCAAACATGAACACAAATTGGATTGGAAATCGGAAGAACCCCTCCTTCAGCGTCGGCCCAGCCAGCCGGCGACTGCCGCCGCCAGTCCGGTTTTCAGCACATCCACGGCAAGGAAGGGAAAGAAACCTTTGGCCGCCGCGTCCAGGAGCGTGGCCGGCTGCCCCGCGGCCGAGAGCCAACCCCATAGCCACAAGGTGCCCGGCGTGAGTACCAGGAGGATATCGCAGGCAAGGATGGCGCCCCACATGGAGAGCCAGCGGCAGCGGGCGGGATTGGCGGCGAACTGGTTCAGGGCAGCCCCTTCAAGAACAAAACCCAGAAGATACCCGGTCGTCGGCCCGGCAAACACGGCCAGGCCGCCCGCGCCTCCGGCCGCCCAAGGCGCGCCGAGAGCGATGCAGAAGACATACATGGCCCCGGCGGCAGCGCCCCAACCCCGGCCCATGGTCACGGCGGCGACCGCCAAGCCAAAGGTCTGGAGAGACAGAGGCACAGGGGTAAAGGGCAGGGGGAGGGAGATCCGCGAACACAACCCGATGCCAGCCGCCGCCGCCAGCAAAAGGCACAGACGGCCGGCCGGCGCCAAGCCGTCACGCCAGTCATAAAAGGACCGGCGGCCGCGGCCCGTAAGATTGGCCCATCCCTGCCAGATTTGAACTACAGAATGCATAGTGACCTCTAAATTGCTGACATGCGTTAAGGAAACGCTGATTTATTCCGTTTGTACCGCGTTGCTCGTTCTTTTTGCGGAGGGGAAGGACGGAAGAGTCCAGCCCCTCATCAAAAAGAACTTGAGCCTTGCCAAACGAAAAAACTCAGCGTTTCCGAAATCCATTTAATCAGTGCTTCCTTAAAAATTAGTTTTTTAGAAAAATTTCACTTTTAAATTGCTCTAATCCGCTCTAGCCGCGGCGCGTGTCCCTCTCTTCGCGCCAGATAATAGCCATTTGCCGCCCGGAGTCCCGGCGGCGGTGGGAGAAGAAAAGTCCGGCCAGGGAACGGGTGCAGAGATCCAGGGAGAAAATATGTTGCGGCAGCAGCCCGGCGTCCAGAAGCTGATGCCTGGTCAGCGCCCATAGATCCATGGTCCGGCGTTCGGCATTGAACCAGGGCAGAAAGCCCGGCCCCCATTCCTGGCCGAAATTGATGAATTCGGCGGCGCCCGGCCCCAGGCTTGGGCCTCGCACTGCCAGAATTTCCGAAGGCATGAGTCCGTAGGCGCGGCAGAAGGCGGCCGCGCCGGACCCGGGAAAGTTGCGGACATTGCCGCGCCAGCCCACATGCAGAGCAGCTACGGCGGAACCCGTAACGGTGGTGAGTAGAAGCGGCTGGCAATCCGCTGTCCTGATGGCCAGGCCGAATCCGCTCTTGTTTGTACACTGGCCATCTGCCTCGCTCTCCGGGGGATTCTCCAGATCGGTGGGAGCGGGATCCTTCAGAAAGACCTGGCCGTGTACCTGACGCAGTTCCGACCAGGCGGACAGGCCGCACTTGCGGAACAGTTCCCGCCGGGCCGCGCGGACCCGCTCCCTTGCGGCGCCGTTTCCGGCCAGTGAAAAATTGCCCGCCAGAGCCGTGCCGAAGAGGCAGTATACTGCGGGCAGGCCGGGAAAGGCAAAGGGGATAAAGCTCAGAGAGGGTGGGGCGCGGCCGTCCCGCCGGTCGCCGGGGACGGCGTTCAGGGGCGCGGTAGCCATAGCAGTCCTTTTTCCGTACAGATGGCCTGCACCAGGAGATCCCAATCCTCGCGGGGCACCCTGTCCGCCACCTGGAAGGCGAAGGCCAGTCCCAGGCGGAGGGCGCCGGCAAAGAGATCGCGGCTGGAAAAGCGGTCATAATAGCCGCCGCCCATGCCCAGACGAAAGCCTCGGCTGTCAAAGGCCACTCCGGGGACGATCATCAGGCTTGGCGGCGGAATGTTGGCTCCGGCGGCACGGTCCGGGTCCGGCTCATCAATGCCGAACGGGCCAGGCCGAAGATCCCCCCGTCCGGCGCAGGAGAAGAAATCCATATGCCCCCTGTCCACCGGCGAACAACGGGGCAGGAGAACCGTTTTGCCGGAGGCCCAGGCCTCCTCCAGCAGAGCCGAGGTATCCGTTTCCTCAGCCAGGGCTACATACAGAGCGACGCAGGGAGCCTTTCGCCAGGCCGGATCCCGGAGGATATGCTCTTGGGCGGCCAGAGACAAAGCGCGACGCTCGTCTGCGGGCAGCGCCCGACGGCAAGCGCACATGGTCCGCCTGAGGGCGGCCTTGTCCGGAATAATGGGAGCTGGCATCCGCTGTCTGCCGGAAAGAGAGAAGAAAGGGGGAGATGCCGGCATGAAGCAAGTATACTCCGGCCTGCCGCGCTTGGCAAGGGTAAACGGCAAAAGCGGACTCTCGCCGCTCGCCAATTAGGCGTAAGACAAACAGCTTTTCGCCTTTAAGCGCTGAAGGTGGCGTTTCAAGATTAAAAGGCTCTAAGGCATTGCCCCTGGCCGGGGCGCATGGTATATCTTGCCCCCAGTGTTTTCCGGAAACAACGGTGGCGGCCCCGGGTATAGCTCCGGCTGCCGGGAAAACCGCTCCGAGGTTGTGGGATGAAACGGTTTCTGGGTCTGCTGCTGCTCCTGTCCTGCCTGTGCGGGCAGGCTTGGGCCGGTCAGGCGGCCTGCCTTCTGGTCTGGCAGGGTTTTTTCACCCCGGGGGAAGAAGAGGAGAGCCGTCAGCCCGCCGGATCTCCCGGGCGGGGCGAAGCTTCCTCCTCCGGCGCCATTCTGGCGGCCTTCACCCTGATTCCGCCGCAGGGCATGTACCATTACGGCCCGGATTCCCCGGAGGGGACGCCTACCGCCGTCACAGTCGTCTATGCCCCGGTCAGCCCCTTTGCCGACAGGCCGGAACCCGGCGGCAGAGCCTTTCAAGCCCTTCTGCGGGAAAAGGGAGTCACCCTGCCCGTACGCCTGCCCCCGGCCCGGCCGGCCAAGGACGCCCTTTTCGCCTCCCCTGCAGGAAAGCGGGAAGATACTGTTCCAATCTTTACGGGCCCGCTGACCTTCTGGACACGGACGCCAGCCATTACCCCCTTTTACCGCGGAGCCGCCCTGCGGGTAACGGTGACCGGACTGCTCTGCTCCGCTTCCTTCTGCGCCCCTTTCGAGAACAGCCGGGATCTGCTTCTGGATGCGTATGCCCTGCGAACATTTCCCTCCGCGGCGGATCAGGCTTGGTGGCCGGAGTTTCTGGCGGGCAGCGCCGTGCAGTTGACGGTTCCGGAGGATGCCGCACGGGATGCGGCCGCCTCTGGTGAACCGGCCGGAACGGCATGGAGCCGCCTGCCGGAAGCGCCGGCTTCCCCGGAAAAGGCCCAGCCGGAGGAAGAAAGTTTTGCCGCCGTTGTCTCCGGTCTTGAACCGGGCTATCTCCACCCGTCTCTTGAGGTGGAAGATCTGGGCGAAGCCGTGCTGTTCGGCCTCCTGGCCGGGCTTCTGTTGAACCTGATGCCTTGCGTTCTGCCGGTGATCAGCCTGAAATTCACCTCCCTGATGGCGGTGAACGCCAGGGAGGATCAGAAAGACCGGGCCAGGATCTTCCAGACCCATTGCCTTCTTTTTTCCGCCGGCATTCTGGCCTGGTTTGCCGTTCTGGCCCTTCTGCTGGGTACAGCGGGCTGGGCCTGGGGGGAAATTTTCCAGAGCCCGGAGGTGGTGTTCCTCCTGGGCCTGATTCTCTTCCTGCTGGGGCTGAGCCTGTTCGGGGTCTTCACTCTGCCGGTTCTGGATCTGAAGACGCGCGGCGAAGGCAACCCTCGCCTGCAGGCATTTTTCAGCGGCCTGCTGGCTACCCTTCTGGCCACTCCGTGCAGCGGCCCTCTGTTGGGGGGCGTGCTGGGCTGGGCTCTGCGCCAGCCCCTGGCCATCCTGATGCTGGCCATCGGCAGCGTCGGCCTGGGCATGACCCTGCCCTATGTCCTCCTTGCTCTCCGGCCCGGGCTGGTGAACCTTCTACCCAGACCCGGCCCCTGGACCTTACGTCTGGAACAGCTTCTGGGGTTCTTCCTCCTGGGCAGCGTAGTATATCTGGCAAGCCTGCTGCCGGATTCCTGGGTGATTTCCTTTCTGTTTCTTCTCCTGTGCCTGGCCCTGGCCGCCTGGCTGTGGGGTCAGATCGGCCACCCTGGGGCAAGCCGCCTGCGGCGGTGGATTGCCCGCGCGGCGGCGATCCTGTTGCTGGCGGGAGGGCTGTGGTGGGGCAAGGTGGTCACAGAGGAGGATTTTGCCTGGGAAGAATTCGATCCCGTCGTTTTTGTCCGGGATCTGGGCAAAGAACCCCTGCTTCTGGAATTTACCGCGGACTGGTGCCCCAGTTGCAAGGCCATGGAGCATACGACTTTAAGCGGCAAACGCATGACAGCCTTGCGTAACAGGTACAAAATGCGTACCATAAAAGTGGATCTGACGAGGGAGAATCCTGCGGCCAAGCGGCTGCTTATCGCCTTGGGCAGCGGCAGCATTCCGGTGATCGCTCTGTTTCCCCCAGGAGAGGCGGCCTCAAGACCTTTGGTATTGCGGGACATCATCACCCCGGCGCAATTGGAGGATGCCTTGGCGCAGACGTTCTGAAAACGGGCGCTGAAGGAAAGTCCCGCCAGGAGGAGGTTCACATGGATTTTTCCGTTCCCGTTTCGGCCCTGGACGCCCACGGCGTGACAGTTGCCGCCGCCGCCCACAATATCGCCAATGTGAATACCGATGAGTTCAAGTCACAGGTAGTGCGGCTGGAGAGCGGTCCTCTGGACAGGGGCGTGCAGGTTGCGGCCGTTTACCGCGACCTGACCCCCGGACCGGTCGTCCTGTACAATATGAACGCCATGGATGTGCGCGCTTACCAGGATTTTGCCGCTCAGGGAATGCGCAACAGCGTGGAAAATTACGATACAGCGGCGGCCCAGGACGTGACCCGGACCCAGCAGGCCGATACCCTGGCCGCCTGGGAACAGCAGAAAATCCGGGCCGGACAGGACTCCATTTCCCGCATCTACCCGGGACATATTGAGGGGAGCAACACGGATCTGCCCCGCGAATTCGTCAACCTGATTATTTCCGAATTCGCTTACAGCGCCAATGCGGCCGTTATCCGCACCATGGACGAGCTGACTGGATCCCTGATCAACGTCAAAGTCTAGCGTTGCGCACCACTTAAGGAAGCACTGATTAAATGGATTTCGGAAACGCTGAGATTTTTCGTTTGGCAAGGCGCGAGTTCTTTTTGCAGAGGGGCTGGACTCTTCCGTCCTGCCCCTCTGCAAAAAGAACGAGCAACGCAGTCCAAACGGAATAAATCAGCGTTTCCTTAAAACCGCGTCTTAAGTGGCAGGATAGCGCGGCAAAAAGCGTGGTTTTTGCTGTACTCAGCCGCCCAACAGGGCACGCACCTGTTTGTGGCGAAAACAGGTGACTAGATGGTCGTTGACCATGCCCGTGGCCTGCATATGGGCATAGACAATGGTGCTGCCCATGAATTTGAAACCCAGTTTTTTCATTTCCCCGGCGATGGTGTCGGACAAGGGACTGGTCACTGGAACCTCTTGCTTGTTTTTCCAGGCGTTCTGCACAGGCTTTCCCTCTGTGAATCCCCAGAACCACTTGCAAAAACTGCCATAGCGAGCGGCAATGTCCAAAAAAAGTCGGGCATTGGCAACGGCGCTTTCGATTTTTTTGCGGTTACGCACAATGGAAGCATCCCTAAGCAGCCGCTCCACATCCCGTTCCGTGAACTTGGACACCTGCTCCGGATCGAACCCCGCGAAGCCGCGCCGGTAGCCTTCCCGTTTTTTGAGAATAGTGTTCCAAGACAGCCCGGCCTGCGCAGCTTCCAGAGTCAGGAACTCGAACTGGCCGGGATCGTCATAGCGGGGAACTCCCCATTCCTCGTCGTGATAACGGATGGCCAGTTCAAGACCAGCGGCCCAGCCGCAACGCGTCTTTTCCATAATAGCTCCCGTTCTGTAAGGAGATACGTCTGATGTAGTTACATATTTCTCAGAGCCGACTATTTTAGGGAAGCACTGATTAAATGGATTTTGGAAACGCTGAGTTTTTTCGTTTGGCAAGGCGCGATTTCTTTTTGCAGAGAGGCTGGACTCTTCCGTCCTGCCCCTCTGCAAAAAGAACGAGCAACGCAGTCCAAACGGAATAAATCAGCGTTTCCTTAGAGTAAAATTGCTCTAACCTGGAAGTGGAGTGCGCGGCAGGATGCCGGGCCGAAAGGCAAAGCATTTCCAGAGACAAGGCGAAATCGCACTTTCGCCGTAGCCGACAGCTAAAAATTGCAGGAGGCAATTTTTAGCTGAAATCCGAATAAGAAGCGGGCCAGCCATGCGTTTCTCCTTTGACCGGGACCTGCACCGCCTGCTCCCGGCAGCCGAATACCTGAGCCAATTCCGGCACCGCGGGCAGGCAAATCCCATCTCCCATCTGGGGCTGACCATCTACCGCATCCGGAACTGCCTTTACCTGGGCAGCCATGCCCAGGCGATCCTGCCCCTGCAGGCACATGGCGCCCTGCCTTACATCTTCACGGAATCCTGCCCTTACCTCGCCCATGAGCCCCATCTACCCAGCATCGTGGAACACTGCCTGGACGACCTTAAAGATCTTCCGGAACTGGACGAAGCCGTGCCCCTTTTCCCGCCAGGAGCGGACAATCTCTGGCATTGGACCACTGAAAGCCTGCCCATACTTCTGGCCATGGAAGCCATCGGCTATGCCGGACCCTACATCGTCCCGCAGGGCAGCCCTGTCCCGGAACAGTGCTTCTCCATGTTCGGCATCCCCGCCCGGCGCCTCCTGCCCGGCGCCGCCGCCTATCATATCAGAAATATCCTTCTGCCGCAACGGCTGTCCGGTTTTTCCCTGCCTGAAAACATGCCGCTGACGCGCTTTTTGCGCGCGAAGATGCTGGAAGCCGCGGGATCCCTGCCTGGGGCCAAACGCTGCTATATCCGGCGTACCGGCAGGCGCCGCATTCTGAATGAGGAAGATTTGCTGGCCGTGCTGCAAGATTTCGCCTTCAAGATCATGACCCCTGAAACCCTTTCCCTGGCCGCGCAATGGCAATACATGAGCAACGTGGAATGCTCTATTATGGCCCACGGGGCCAACAGCACCCTCATCCTGCTGCAAAAGCCGAGTTCCGGCTGCATAGAGCTCTTCAGCAACCGCTATGTAAGCTACAACAATATGCACGCAGTGCGCCTTCTTCGCTTACGCTATTACCCCCTGGTGGAGGAACTGAATCTATCCTGCGCCCTTCCGGACAATCCCCGCCTCTTCCCATACCTGCAAAATGGTCTGACCGCCGATATAACGGCTGACCTGTGGCACGTCCGGATCGCTCTGGAAAGCCTGCTGTGCTGATCTTTTTTTCAAGCGTTCCGCCCGACTTCCCCGGATTTTTCGAACTTGGCCGGCCTAGAGCATTTTACGCTTTGCTCATAAAACTACAGTCTACAGGTTAAGCCTTTCCGCGGTTATGCGGCGTAAATAGTGTACTCCGCATAAAAGATATATCCTTTATTGGCAATATTTAGTTGGCGGAGCAACAGCCTGGAATTGGAACAATGCTTCATTTCAAAGAGTTCTCCTGGCGCAAGGAGTGGCGGAAGGCGCGGTAGTCCAGGTCATACTTCTTCATGCGCAAGCCCATGATGCGCTCCGTGACACCCAGCCGCGCCGCGGCCTTGGCCATGTTGCCGCCCGCTTCACACAGGGCCTCCTTTATAAGCCGCTCTTCCAACGAAGACAGGGCGCTGTCCAGGCTGACCGTTCCAGAGGGAACAGAGGGGACAGCCTGGGGGGATTGCAGCCAGGAGGGCAGGTGCTGGGCGTCTATCACGCCGTCCAGACCGCAGAGGATGACGGCCCGCTCAATGACATTTTCCAGCTCCCGGATGTTTCCGGGCCAGGAGTAGGCCATAAGCAAATCCGTGGCCTGGGGGGAAATGCGGACCACTTTGCGCTTGTTGCCGGCGCAGGCCTTGTCCACGAAATGGGTGACCAGGGCCATGATGTCTTCCCTGCGTTCCCTGAGGGGCGGCAGGATCAGGGGAAAAACGCTTAAACGGTAATAGAGATCCTGGCGGAATTCGCCCTTGGCGACCATGGACTCCAGATCCCGGTTCGTGGCGGCAATTAGGCGGACATCCACGCGCATGGTTTCCATGCCGCCCACCCGCTCAAATTCCCGCTCCTGGATGGCCCGGAGAAGTTTGGCCTGGATCATGGGAGTCATATCCCCCACTTCATCCAGAAAGAGGGTGCCTCCGTGGGCCATTTCAAACCGTCCCTTGCGCGCGCCCACCGCGCCGGTGAAGGCCCCGCGCTCATGCCCGAAAAGCTCGCTCTCCACCAGCCCCTCGGGCAAGGCGGCGCAGTTGACCTTGACAAAGGGGCGTCCGGCTCTGGGGCTGTTGGCGTGAATGATGCCGGCCACCAGTTCCTTGCCTGTGCCGCTCTCTCCCCGGATCAGCACTGTGGCGTTGGTGGAAGTTACCTGGACCACCTCCTCCAGCATGGAGCGCATTACGGCGGAGGACCCCACCAGGGCGCCGGCGTCAAAGCTGCTGTGCAGAAGCTGCTGCAGACGGCGGTTTTCCTCCACCACTGCCGCGTGCATGGCCTTCAGATCCCTGCGGATGCGAACTGCCCGCGCGATGAGCGAAGCCAGAACCTGCATCAGGCGCATATCCTCTTCAAGACAGACTGAATCCGCGAACAGCCGGTCTGCCGAGAGCGCCCCCACAGCCTTGCCGCCCACCATGATGGGCACGCAGATGAAGGAAATCTCCTCCTTGTAAATGTCACGGGCCTCGGTGCGGTTCAGAAAGAGCGGATCCTCGGAAACTTTGGGCACCACCATGGGCCGCCCCGTGGCGATGACTCTGCCGGTGACTCCTTCGCCCGGCTTATAACGCCCCCGTTTCTGTTCCGATGCTTTGAGCCCGTACGCCACTTCCACCGCAATCTCCCCGCTGGCGGGATCCGCCAGGAGCAGGGTGCCGCGCATCATCCCAGTATATTTGGCCATCAGTTCCAGCGCGGAATCCAGACGGTCCGAAAAGTCCGAGGCTTCGTCCAGAGCTTGACTGACCTCAAAGAGCAACCGCAATTCATTAGCTTCGCTGCGGATTTGCAAATCAGGCATATTGCGCTCCACCTGCTGCCGGTTTACAACTCAAACATGGGGACATGCCTGATTTGGCGATTAGAGCAGTTTAACTTTGAAAAAGTTGGACTGCTCTGCAAAAATTTGCTTGCAAATCCTTGCCGCAAAATGCTTGCAGGCGAGCTTTGCTCGCCGTCAAGTAAGCATTTCCAGCGTAAAATGCTCTAGATGGTTGCTTAAAGTCGGGCAAAGCTCGCCTGCAACCATCTCACGGCGCGGCGCTGTGCGCCCGCGCAGCCGGCCGACCAATTCAAACCAGATTGGCTGCGCCTCAGTCTCAATCTCTCCTTCCGGGCCGAACCAGCCCGGCATAATAATCCTGCAGAGGGGCGACGCTGCGCCTGTCGGTCCTGCGTGTTTCCAGTCCTTCCACCACGGCCCGCAAAGCGGACAGGGTGGTCAGGAGGGGAATATCGCGGGCCAGGGCTTCGGCCCGGATAACGGTGGCGTCCCTGGCTGACGCGGGACCGCTGACGGTGTTGACCATCAAATGGGCGTGGCCGTTGCGCATAAAGTCCAGCAAATGCGGCCGGCGCGGGCCGATCTTGACCACCCGTTCCGCCTGGATGCCCTTTTCCGCCAGGACGGCCAGGGTGCCGGGAGTGGCATACAGGGTGAACCCCAGGGCAACAAGGCGCGCGGCCAGAGGCAGCAGAGCTTCCTTGTCCCGGTCGGTAACGGAGAGGATGGCGTTGCCGGAAAAGGGGATGGGCGAGCCTGTGGCGGACTGGGCCTTCAAAAAAGCCATGCCGAAGCTGCGGTCAATGCCCATGACCTCGCCTGTGGACCGCATTTCCGGACCAAGGCTGATTTCCGCCCCGGGAAAACGGACAAAGGGAATCACCACTTCCTTGACGGCGTGGTAGGATATGGCCGGTTCCTCCAGAAAACCGGCGCCGGCCAGGGAGCAGCCGGCCATGATCCTGGCGGCGATGCCCGCCACGTTGCAGCCCGTGGCTTTGGAAACAAAAGGCACGGTGCGCGAGGCCCTGGGGTTGGCCTCCAGAACATAGACTTCGCCTCTGTGCACGGCGAACTGCACATTCAAAAGCCCCACCGTATGCAGACCAAGGCCCAGGCGCCGCGTATGGCCGCGGACGCGTTCCAGGATCTCTTCTCCCAAGGTGTGGGAGGGGATGGAACAGCATGAATCGCCGGAGTGGATGCCCGCCTGTTCTATATGCTCCATAACAGCGGCAATGGTAACGGAGCGGCCGTCGCACACGGCGTCTACATCCACCTCCACGGCATCCTCCAGAAACTTGTCCACCAGGATTGGTGAAGCCGGATCCAAGGCGATGCCTCCTTCCCTGCCGCTGACATAGGCACGCAGATCCGTCTCCCGGTGGATTACGCGCATGGATCTGCCCCCCAGAACAAAGGACGGCCGGATCATGACCGGATATCCTATCTCCTTGGCCACGCGGCAGGCGGTTTCCTCATTTCCGGCCATGCCGCTTGCTGGCTGGGCGATGGACAGACGATCCACCAGGGCGCTGAAGGCTTCCCGATCCTCGGCCAGGGCGATGTCTCCCGGCCTGGTGCCCAGAATGGGTACCCCTGCGGCTTCCAGGGAACGGGCGATGTTCAGCGGGGTCTGGCCGCCGAACTGCACGATGACTCCGCCCGTGGAACGGTCCAGGCCCTCGGCCTCGCACACGGCCAGAACATCTTCGACGGTGACCGGCTCAAAATAGAGCCGATCCGCCGTATCATAGTCAGTGGACACAGTCTCGGGGTTGGAGTTCACCATGATGGCGGTAATGCCTATTTCCCGCAGGGCAAAGGCGGCCTGCACACAGCAGTAGTCAAACTCCACTCCCTGTCCGATGCGGTTGGGTCCGCCGCCCAAGATAACAACCTTCAAAGGCAGGGGCCTGCCTTCCACTTCCCCTGGAGGGGCTTTGGCCGCCGCCGTCTGGGCGGCATGGGCCGGATCGGGCAGGACGGCGTCAAAGGTGGAATAAAAATAAGGAGTCAAAGCGGCGAACTCGCCGGCACAGGTATCCACGCAGCGAAAGAAAGGCCGTACGCCAAGGGCCAGGCGCAGAGCCCGCACCTTGTCCTCGCTGACGGCGATGTCGGGCAGGGAGCGTCGCAACAGCGCGGCGATGCGCGCATCGCTGAAGCCCTGGGCCTTGACCCGGCGCAGAAAGACGGCCAGAACGCTGTTCCGGCCGGCCGGAAGGGTATCCTCGGCCAGAGGCAGAACCTTGGCCGCCAGGGGAGCGAAGTCGCTTTCCAGAGATCTTTCCGTCTCGGCGATGGTCCGGACCTGCAGCAGAAACCAGGGATCAATTCCGGTCAAGGCGCGGGCTTCCTCCAGATCCATGCCCAACAGCAGGGCCTCGTACAGGAGCAGCAGACGCTCCGGACCGGTCTGGTGCAGGAGGCCCCGCAAAACTTCCAGGCGTTCCGTACGGGAAAGAGCCGCCGGGATCGCGCCCGCCTGCGGGGGAGGAGGCTCCAGGCCGGCAAGGCCAATTTCCAGGCCGCGCAACGCCTTTTGCAGAGCTTCCCGGAAATTTCCGCCCAGAGCCATCGTCTCTCCAACAGAACGCATTTGCAGACCCAATTGGGGATCTGCTCCGGCGAACTTTTCGAAATTGAAACGCGGAACCTTGACCACGCAGTAATCAACGGCAGGCTCAAAACAGGCCGAAGTTCCAGTGATGTCGTTCTTCAGCTCATCCAGATGATAGCCGATGGCCAGCTTGGCCGCCACGCGGGCAATGGGAAATCCCGTGGCCTTGGAAGCCAGAGCGGAGGAGCGGGAGA
>JAISMK010000126.1 GCA_031276785.1 Desulfovibrio sp.
AAGTTCAAACAGCCGCGCATAACGGTTGTGCCGCTGGAATCAGCCGCGCCAGAAAATTGTTGTTTCGCAGGATATTCGCGCAGTTCACGGGTCTGTTTGCCCGATTGTCAGGGCGGGAATCGCGGACGGATCGCGCCGTGCGGCAGGATTCACTGTCGCGCTGACGCTGGTACGCCTTCATGAAGTCATAAATTTTCAAAGTATTGCCGTCCGGCACATCCGCATCGCTCGGCCCTCCGTATTTTCCGTGAAGGAACATCCACAGCCCGAAATTCATGGCGTCTATTCTCTCGTTTGGCTGTCCAGCAGCCTCTCCGAATTTTTCCGCGAAGGCGTCGTAAAGGGGCCGCAGCCGCTCCCGCTTTTCCTCTCTCCGGGCTTCGTCGGCTTCCTGTTCCCGCTTGCGGGCAAGCTCCATCCGTTCCGCTTCCAGGCGATTGCGGTTCGCCTCTTCCTCGTCACGGGAAAGGGGATCAAGCCAGCGCTGGCCGCGCAGAAAACTTGAGAATTGCGGGATAAAGCGGCCATTTTCGCGCTTCCAGTCCTCCATGAGCATGAAGCGGTTTATGGCTTCCAGAATTTCGGGAAGTGGCGGGCGTTGCCCGATACGACCAAGCTGATTCCAGGCGTTCCAGGCATGACCCTTTGCGTCTTTTTTGGGGTAGGCTTCCCACAGCTTTTCAAAATCTTGAAAAGAAAATCCCCCACCCCCCACCGGCCCGGAAGCCGGAGGTAAACTTGCCGGAGCCGGAGCGGGGGTAAGGGGGATTCTTTTCTTTCCTCCTGGTTCTTAAGAGTGTTTATGTAGCCAACTTTTGGCTGGGTACGGTCGGATTCCGGCTGGCTGGCCCGCAGGGCGGACTGCGCCGCCCGTAGCCGGCGGTTGCCATCCGCCTCCGGCAGCCCGCCGGGATGACCATTTGCGGACGTCCGCGCATGGCTTGACTTTTTCAGCCGGGGGGTGATAAATCCATCTCGTTATTGCTTTCCCGCGCTTTTCACAGTGGCGCCGCGGCCGCCTGACGGCGGAATGACGGCTTGCAGGTTTGGAATTGTCCGTAAAACAGTGCGACTGTCGGAAGAGAGTGGCGGATATGCGTATCCCTCAGAGCGGGCGGGATATATGGGCCGGAATTGACTCTTTCGGCACAGGTCGTGCTCTCTCTCTCTCTCTCTCTCTCTCTCTCTCTCTCTCTCTCTCTCTCTAACACCGCCGGTTAACGCGCCTTTCTCCAGGATCGGCGCGGTTTTGCCGTTTTTTGCCGGCCCTCTTCCCTTCAGGAAGCCGGGCCTTTTCGGCGTTTTAATTTTCCGCCGCCGTAACGTCCGTCCGTCCGGTTGCCCGGCGGATCTGCGGGATCGCCCATGCGCAACGCGCGGATCATGACCTTCATTACCGGCCATTACTATCTTTCGGCGCGGCGGGCTGGCTTTCACCATCTGGCGGACGCCGCGCACCGGGCGGGCTGGAAGGTGAATTTCGTCACCGCCGGAATCAGCCTGATCTCCAGCCTGCGCCGCGACTACCGCACCCGCATTCCCGGCGTCCGGCGGGAGCGCAACAGGCCCGTGACCATCCGGCCCGGCTTCGTCTCCTATGTGCATTTTACGCCCTGGCATCCCCACACCCTTATGCTGCCCGCCCTGAACCGGCTGACCATGTCCCTTATGGACCGCTACGGCGAAGGGGATCTGGGCCTACTGCTCCCCCTGGCGCGGGAAACGGACGTCTTTGTGTTCGAGAGCATGGCCGGACTCTTTCTCTGCAAGCGCTTCCGCCGGGAAAACCCGGCGGCGAAGATGGTCTACCGGGTTTCCGACGACGTGCGCATCCTGGGATCCACCCATCCGCGCCTGGTGGAGCTGGAACGGGAACTCGCCCCGCTGTTTGACCGCGTCAGCGTGCCGTCCTCCTCCATGCTCGGCCTGTTTCCCGGCCTGCCATCCCTGCGTCTGGACAGACACGGCCTGGACAAGGCCGCCTATGACGCCTGCGCTGCCTCGCCCTATCCCCAGGGGAGCCGCAATGCGGTGTTTGTGGGCACAGGCTACCTGGATGCCGGCTTTATCCGCCAGGCGGCCGGGGGAAATACTGACTGCAATTTCCATGTTATAGGTCGGATAGCAAAGACGGTTTCCCTGCCCAACGTCTTCTTCCACAAGGAAATGCCGTTTTCAGATACCATACCTTATGTCAAATTCGCCGATGCCGGTCTGGCGGCGCGCACATTTCGCAACGGATATGCCGCGACTCTGGCCGACAGTTTGAAAATTATTCAATACCGCTACTGCGGCCTGCCCATAGTTGCGCCGGATTTCATCAATTTACAGCGGGACGGCGTTTTCTATTATCAGCCCGGCCATGAGCAATCCTGCGTCCGGGCCGTGCGCGAGGCCCTGGCCCGCGGGCGCAATCCGGACTGGGCGGGGGAGGTACGTTCATGGGACGAGGTGTTTCAAAACATGTTCGGCGCGTCTCTGGAGCGGGCCGCATGAGCGCGGCGCTAACGGGCCGGAAAATCCGCATCGCCGTTGTCGGCTGCGGGCGCATCTCCCAAAACCATTTCGGGGCCATTGCGCGGCATGCCGGCGATCTGGAGCTTGCGGCCGTATGTGATGCCGACCCGGCCCGGCTGGAGGAGCAGGCGGCGGCGCACGGAGTGCCCGGTTTTTTGCGCTATGAGGATCTGCTGCGCGAGAGCGGCTGCGATCTCGTTTCCCTGTGCACGCCCTCCGGTCTGCACGCCGGGCAGGCCATTCTGGCCGCGCGCCACGGCAAGCATGTGCTTACGGAAAAGCCCATGGCCACGCGCTGGCAGGACGGCCTGAACATGGTCAAAGCCTGCGACGAGGCCGGTGTCCGCCTGTTCGTCATTAAGCAGAACCGGCGCAACGCCACTTTGCGCATGCTCAAGCGCGCGCTGGAGGAAAAGCGTTTCGGCCGGGTCCACATGGCGCATCTCAACGTCTTCTGGACCCGGCCGCAGGAATATTATGACTCCGCCGCCTGGCGCGGCACCTGGGAGATGGACGGCGGGGCCTTTATGAACCAGGCCAGCCACTATGTTGACCTGCTGGAATGGCTGATCGGTCCCATTGCCGACGTGCAGGCCATGACCGGCACCCTGGCCCGCGACATTGAGGTGGAGGACACGGGCGTGCTTAACGTGCGCTGGCGCAACGGAGCGCTTGGCTCCATGGCCGTGACCATGCTGGCCTGGCCGAAGAACCTGGAAGGCTCCATCACCATTCTGGGCGAAAAGGGCACGGCGCGCGTGGGCGGGGTGGCTGTGAACGACATCCAGATCTGGGATTTTGCCGAGCCTCGGGACTATGACCAGCAGATCAGGGCCGCGAATTATGAAACTTCGTCCGTGTACGGGTTCGGGCATCCTCTGTATTTCAGGAATGTCGTGGAGGCGCTGCGCGGCGAGGCGGAGCCGGAGACGGACGGGCGCGAGGGGCTGAAGTCCCTGGAAGTGCTCATCGCCGCCTATATTTCAGCCAGGGACGGCAGAACTGTTTCCCTGCCCCTGCAATATTGAGGTTGCCGTGGAATTCATCGATCTCAAAACCCAGTTCCGGCGCCTGGAGCCGGACATTCGCGCCCGCCTGGACGCGGTGCTGGCCCACGGCCGGTTCATCATGGGGCCGGAAGTGGCGGAACTGGAAGAAAAATTGGCCGGCTTCTGCGGCGCGGCGCACTGCGTAAGCTGCGCTTCAGGCACGGACGCCCTGCTTATGGCCTTGCTGGCCTGGGGCATAGGCCCTGGCGACGCGGTTTTTGTCCCGCCCTTCACCTTTTTCGCCACGGCGGAAGCTCCGGCCCTGCTGGGGGCCACGCCTGTGATGGTGGATATTGAGCCGGAGACCTTTCTCCTGGACCCGGACGCTCTGGAACAGGCCGTTACAGCCGTAACCCGCCGGGACGCCTCGCTCCACCCCCTGCCGGCGGCCGCGCGCAATGCCGCCCTCAGGCCGCGCCTGGTCATTCCGGTGGATCTGTTCGGCCAGCCAGCCGACTATGAGGCCATTCTGTCCGTCGCGGCGGCGCATGATCTTCTGGTTCTGGAAGACGCGGCCCAGGCCTTCGGGGCGGAATACCACGGCAGAAAAACCTGCGGCCTGGGCTGCCACTGCGCGGCCACGAGTTTTTTCCCGGCCAAGCCGCTGGGCTGCTACGGCGACGGCGGCGCTATCTTTACCGATGACGGCGATCTGGCCGGGGTTTTGCGCTCCATCCGCGTCCACGGCAAGGGCGGGGGCAAGTACGACAATGTGCGTCTTGGCCTCAACGGACGCCTGGACACCATCCAGGCCGCGGTTCTGCTGGCCAAACTGCCCCTGTTGGCCGAAGAACTCGCCGCCCGGCGGCGCGTTGCCGCCCGCTATGCGCGGGATCTGGCCGGCATTCCCGGCCTGACGCTGCCGGCCGTGCGCCCCGGACGGAGCAGCGTCTGGGCGCAGTACTGCATCCGCCTGGATAACGGCCGGCGCGACCAGGTGGCCGCAAGCCTCCAGGAAAGGGGTATTCCCGTCAACATATACTACCCCGCGCCCCTGCACATGCTGGGCGCTTTCCGGGATCTCGGCTACGCGCCGCAGGACATGCCCCGGGCTCTGGCCGCTTCCCGCTCCGTTCTGGCCCTGCCCTTCCATCCCTATATGGAGGATGGCGACGTGGCCGCTGTTGCGGGCGCCGTAAGGGAGGCCGCGGCATGAGCGATTTTTTCATCCATCCTTCGGCCTGCGTGGATGAAGGCGCGATCATCGGGGAAGGCACGAAAATATGGCATTTTTCGCATGTTCTGCCCCGCACCGATATCGGCGCCAACTGCAACATAGGCCAGAACGTCGTGGCCGGCCCGGATGTGCGCATCGGCAAGGGCTGCAAGATTCAGAACAACGTAAGCATCTACAGGGGCGTGACTCTGGAGGAGGACGTGTTCTGCGGGCCGTCCATGGTCTTTACCAATGTGTTCAATCCGCGCGCCCATATCCGCAAAATGGATGAGGCCAGGCCCACCCTGGTGAAGCGCGGCGCCAGCCTGGGGGCCAACTGCACCATTGTCTGCGGCGTGATCGTCGGCGCCTTCGCCTTTGTGGGCGCGGGCTCTGTGGTGACGCGGGATGTGCCGGATCATGCCCTGGCCTACGGCAACCCGGCGGTGGTGCGCGGCTGGGTGTGCGGCTGCGGGGAAAAACTGGGCGAGGATCTGCGCTGCCCGGTCTGCGGCAGGAGGTACCGGAAAACAGACGCCGGGCTTGAGGAATGGGCAAGGTAATGAAAGTGGTCTCCCTGGTGGGCGCCCGCCCTCAATTCATCAAAGAGGCTCTGGTGGGTGAAGCCGCCCGCGCGGCCGGCGCCTGGGAGCATGTGCTTGTTCATTCCGGGCAGCACTATGACGCCCGCATGTCGGACGTTTTTTTTCAGGAACTGGGCATTCCCGAGCCGAAATACCATCTGGGCGTCGGTTCCGGCTCCCACGCCGCCATGACGGCGGCCGTCCTGACGGGTTTGGAAAAGGCGCTGCTGGAGGAAAGGCCGGACGCCCTCCTGGTGTACGGCGACACCAACACCACCCTTGCCGGGGCGCTGGCCGCGGCCAAGCTGCGCATCCCGGTGGCCCATGTGGAGGCCGGCGTCCGCATGGCACCCAAAACAATGCCCGAGGAGATCAACCGGGTACTCAGCGATCATCTGGCCGCGATCCTGTGCTGTTGCTCCTCTCTGGGCAGGGAAAATCTGGCGCGGGAGGGGATTACAAGCGGCGTCTTTGTCAGCGGCGATGTTCTGTATGATCTGTATGTGCGCATGAGGGAGAGGTTTGAGCCGGAGGCGGCCTGCGCCCGCTATGGGCTTGAGCCGGGGAGTTTTCTCCTGGCGACGTTGCACCGGGACTACAATGTGGATGAGCGGGAAACCCTGCGCGGCTGCCTGGAGGGCCTGGTCCGCCTGGGGGCGGAAAGCGGCCTGAGCGTGCTGCTGCCCCTGCACCCCCGCACCCGGAAAAATATTGAGACTTTCGGCTGCGGCGATGCCGCCCGCCGGCTTGTCCTGGCCGAACCGCCCGGCTACCTAGAACTGATGTCCCTGACTCTGGCCTGCGCCTTTGTGCTCACGGACAGCGGCGGCTTGCAGAAGGAAGCCTTCTACGCCGGCCGGCGGGCGGTGGTGATCATGCCGGACACTGGCTGGCGGGAGCTGACGGACTGCGGTTGGAACATCCTGTGCGAGCCGAGGGCGGATGCCATTGCCGGGGTCGGGGAAAGCCTTGCGCGGACTGTGCCGCCTCCGGGGAATGTCTACGGAGAAGGAAACGCGGCCGGGGAAATTGTGCGCGCTGTTCGGCAACAGTTGTCATAACCGTCAGGAGCAATGCCTCATGGACTTGAAGGGAAAACGTTTTCTGGTTGTCGGCGGGGCCGGGCTCATTGGCAGCCATGTGGTGGATGAACTGGCTAGGACCGATGCCGGAGAGATTGTTGTCTATGACAACTTCAGCCGGGGAACGCTTGACAATTTGAAACACGCCCTGGCGGACCCGCGGGTGTCCGTCTTCCCCGACGGAGGGGACATTCTGCATTATGACATCCTGAAAAAGGCCATGGCCGGCGTGGACGGAGTGTTTCTGCTCTCCGCGGTCTGGCTGCTGCAATGCCATGAATACCCCTGGACCGCCTTTGATGTGAACGTGCGCGGAACATTCAACGTGATCATGGCGGCCATAGAACAAAAGGTTAAACGCGTGGTGTATTCATCTTCGGCTTCTGTATATGGCGACGCCCTTGAGTCGCCCATGACGGAAGATCATCCCTACAACAACTTCACCTTTTACGGCGCGACCAAGATCGCCGGCGAGCACTTCTTTAAAAGCCTGGGGCAGCGCTACGGCCTTTCCTGGGCGGGGTTGCGCTATATGAATGTCTACGGGCCGCGTCAGGACTATCGCGGTGCCTATATCGCGGTCATGCACAAGATTCTGGACCGTCTGGAGCGGGGAGAGCGCCCCCAGGTGTATGGCGACGGCAGCCAGATGTACGATTTCGTCCATGTGGCGGATGTGGCCAGGGCCAACATCTGCGCCATGCGCTCCGAGGCCGGCGGCAAATGCTACAATGTGGGGCGGGGGATCGGCACGACCATCAACGATCTGACCCGGCTGCTCATCCGGCTTGCTGGCGGCGCCGCGGAAATTGAATATCTGCCGTCCGTGCTGACCTTTGTGACCAGCCGCATCGGCGACCCCGCTCTGGCCGAAAAGGATCTTGGCTACAAATGGAGCATTGATTTGGAAGAAGGCCTGAAAAGCCTGATTGACTGGCGTAATGCCGACAGACGGGCCATGGACGGGCGGCGGCGGGCCGGGCGGAGCGACTGAGATGCGCATTATTCCCCTGATACGGCCCTACATGACTGATGCGGTCAAGCAGGCCGTGTGCGGCGTGCTGGATTCCGGCCACATGACCGAAGGGCCGGTCACCCGCTCCCTGGAAGCCCGCATTGCCGGGCTGACCGGCGCGGCGCGCGCCCTTGCCGTAACCTCCTGCACGGCCGGCCTGGAACTGGCTCTGCGCGTTCTGGGCATAGGGCCGGGAGATGAAGTCATCCTGCCCGACTACACCTACCCGGCCACGGCCGATGTGGTGGCCATTGTCGGGGCGACGCCCGTTCTTGCGGATGTTGACCCCGGCACCATGCTAATGGACCGCCGGGCTGCCGAAGCGGCGGTTACCGCGCGCACCAGGGCGCTGATGCCGGTATCGCTGTTCGGCAATCCTCTGGATTACGACTGGATTGACGAGCTCAAATCCCGGCGGCATCTGGGCGTGATCGAAGATGCGGCCTGCTCCCTTGGCGCGGCCCGCAGAGGCCGTTTTGTGGGCCGCTTCGCGGATATTTCGGTTTTTTCACTGCATCCGCGCAAATTCATAACCACCGGAGAGGGGGGCATCGTAACAACCGACAATCCTGTCTGGGCCGGGTGGATGGAGTCTTACAAGCACTTCGGCGTGGAGACAGCGGAGGCGGAGAGGTGCCTGACGCGTTTTGTCCGCGTGGGCGCGAACTATAAGCTCTCCGATGTGCTGGCGGCCATCGGCCTTGGGCAGTTGGAGGATTTTGACGCGCTCCTCCGCGGCCGCCGTGAGCAGGCCCGGCGCTACAGGGAGCTTCTGGACGGGGAGGATCGCGTCGCCCTGCCGGCTGTTACGGAGGGGGGCGAACATTCCTGGCAGACTTTCTGCGTGTTCGTGCCGGAGCGGGATCGCGTCCTGCGCGTCCTGCG
>JAISMK010000039.1 GCA_031276785.1 Desulfovibrio sp.
GCCGGGCTTTAAGCCCGGCGCGCCGCTGCAGGCGGCGGAGCAAGCCGAAAACCACGCTTTTCGGCGCAGCGATCTTACCACTTAAAACGCAGTTTTAAGTGGTACATGGTACTAGAGCATGCGTAGCAGGAGCCGCCGGGGCATTTCCGTTGCCGTTCATGCTTCCCGGTCTGCTCTTTCCCCTCTCTTTTCCCACTCCCGCCAGCGGGAGAACGGATGCTCCACCAGGCTGCTGTTGGCGTAGCGGAGGAGATCGCTGACCTCCCGTCCAGCCCAGGGCGGTTTGGACACGATCTGATCCTCGCTTTCCACCTCAACCTCCGCCACCACCAGCCCCTGGTTTTCTCCCAGGAACTCGTCCACTTCCCAGATAAGGCCGGAATAAGGCAGGCGGTAGCGGATTTTTTCAATCAGGGGTTTTTCCGCCATCTCGCGCAAGAGATCCCCGGCATCTCCGGATGGGATTTCATATTCGTATTCCATACGGACAATGCCCCGCGTTTCGCCCTTGACCGCCAGGAACCCCCGCTCCCCGGCCAGACGCACCCGCACCAGACGGGCGGGGAGCCGGCACAGATAGCCCTGGCGGTACGGGACGCCTGCCGCCCCCTGCTTCCAGGCCGCGCCGGACACCAGAAACTTCCTCTCCTTTTCCAGGCCCACGGCTCGCTCCTTTATTTTGGCACCGCTCCAAGTTGACATATCCGCCAATTTATTCCATATTCCGGCCCCATCTTGATGATGAGGCAACCTGTAGATTCGGGCATCCCCCGCCCTCCGCGGTGCCGGCCGTCAATGTCCCGGCTGGCGTTACGCCCCCGGCGGCGGGAGCCTGTCCAAGGAGAAAAAAATGGCCTGGACCTATGAACGGCTGCAAATCGGCGACAAGGACAGCATCAGCAAAACCATCAGCGACGAAGTGGTCAGAAAATTCGCGGATGTCAGCAATGACCATAACCCGTTGCATCTGGACGAGGCTTTCGCCAAAACAACATCCTTCGGCCGGCGCATCGCCCACGGCATGATCAGCGCCGGCCTCATCAGCGCCGTGCTGGGATCGCGCCTTCCCGGCATGGGAACTGTCTATATAACCCAGTCCCTGAAATTCCGCCGCCCGGTGTTTCTGGATGATACCCTGACCGCCTGGGCTGAAGTGCGGGAAAAAATCGACGCCAAAAAGCGCGTTGTCCTGAACACCTGGGTGGAAAACCAGAATGGAGACACGGTGGTGGAGGGTGAAGCCCTGGTGCTTTTTGATGTTGACTGATTGCCGCGGAAATCAGCAACAGCGGCCGCAAGGCCGACGCGCCGCCGCCAGCCCTTGAGGCGCAGGCAAAACCGCGTTTCGCCGTAAAGCGCCGAAGGAGAGTTTCAAAAGCAAAATGTTCTAGCGCCATGTACCACTTAAAACTGCGTTTTAAGTTGTAAGATCGTTGCGCCGAAAAGCGTAGTTTTCGGCTTGCTCCGCCGCCTGCAGCGGCGCGCCGGGCTTAAAGCCCGGCGTTAGTACGCTGTAGATTTATCCGCAATTTTAAATGTTACAGCGTACTAGAGGTTCCCTTACGTCGAACCACTCATCATTCCCTGCCGGACAAGGATCTACAGGGAGCCGATATAAGCTATCACCAGATCCCGTTCCTCGCGGGGGAGTTTCCGGGCAGCGTCCTGCATGGGTTTTCCCGCCGGGCCGCCAAGGGTTCCGGCGGCATAGCCCTCCAGCCGGACCCGCAGGGCATCCGCCGCCATGCCCTTAAGCGGGGCGCTGCCGCCGGGGGTCAGCCTGCCGTCCCGGCCGTGGCAGCCGCCGCACCGCTTTTTATACGGGGCGGCCCCGTCGTTTGCCAGAACAGCGGACCCGGCCGCCCAGAAAAGACAACAACAGAGCAAGACAAGAAAACGTTTCATGGCAATCCCTTTGATATTACGCATCAATCTTTTTTTAGCTACGCCCGGTCCAGGGTTTGAATGAGCCGACCAATTACGCTTTAGGCCGCCGCGGCGGGGGGCGCGGCGGGCGAAGGCAATCTCGCGCCAGGGATCCATTATCCCATTTTCAAAGGCCAATTGCCACACCTTTTCCCGGTAGCGTTCCGCCCTCTGCCGGCCGGCAAAGCCGCCCGGCCATTTTGGCCTTTTCTTTCAGCCTGGTTTCAGTGTATAATATCACAATATTTACCGGGCCTGCCGCTATGCCCGGCCCGCAGCATCTTATCTAAAAATTGCTGAACATTCAGGCAAAAAATGCCAGAACGCATGGAACGCCTCAGCCTGGGCATATCCCCCTGTCCCAACGACACCTTCATTTTCCATGCCCTTCTGTACGGCCGGGTGCCCGGCCTTCCCGGCCTTTCCCCGCGCCTGGGCGATGTGCAGGAATTGAACACCCTGGCCTGCTCCGGCGCTCTGGCGGCGACCAAGCTCTCCCTGGCCGCCCTGGTCCACGCCCTGGATCGCTATGTGATTCTGGATGCGGGCGCGGCCCTCGGCCGGGGCTGCGGTCCCCTGGTGGTCAGCCGCCTCCCCTTGTCCCGGGAGGAATGGCGGAAGGCATCCCTTGCCATCCCCGGCCGCCTGACCACGGCCAACGCCCTGCTGACCCTGACGGACGCCTTTCACGGGCTCCGCCTGGAGATGCCCTTCCAGGCCGTCATTCCGGCTGTGGCGGAAGCAAGGGCGGACCTTGGGGCCATCATCCACGAAGGCCGCTTCACCTATGCCGCCCGGGGGCTGCTACCGGCTCTGGACCTGGGCCTCTGGTGGGAGGAGAACACCGGCCTGCCCCTGCCTCTGGGGGTTATCGCCGTGCGCCGCGACCTGGGCAGAGACACAGCCCTGCGCCTGGAAGACGCCATCCGCCGCAGCCTGGAACACGCCCGGCGCCATCCCGAAGACAGCCGGGACTTTGTGGCGGCCCATGCTCAGGAGATGGATTCTGAAGTCAGGGCGCGGCATATCGCAACTTTTGTCAATGATTTCAGTATGTCACTTGGAGAAGAAGGTCGCAGGGCCGTCCGCGCCCTGCTGCGGGCCATCGCCACCTCCGCCGGCCTATCCCTTTTTCCCGGGCCGATGTTCGCATCAGAGCTGCGCTCCGGGGAATAAAGAAAACCGGAATTCCGCCGATGAGGAAAAGGCGAGAAGGCCGCGGCCGGAAGGGAAAAGGCGCGGCTTTCCTCCGGATTACAAGTGGGGAGTTGTATAATGAAATCGCGGACCATCTGCCTGCGGCTCTGCGCCCTGATCGTCCTGGCCATGAGCGTTGTCCTGGGCGCCTGCGCCTCGCTGGACGTTCCCCTGGCCAAAGCGCCGCCTTTGTATAGTCAGGAAAAAATCCAGGCGGCGGACCACTGGGACAATATCGCCGACGCAGTGGCCCGGCGCGTCCAAAAAACCCTGGAAGACCGGCCGGATCTGGTCAACAGGCCAATTTATGTGCGGCCTCCGGTCAACGACCGGCAGTTCTCCCGCGCCTTCCACAGGCTGCTCTCCAGCCGCCTGGTATCCAAAGGCATGCAGGTTTCCGGGCAGTATGAGCCGGATGCCATGCAACTGGAATACGAGGTGCAAATTATCCAGTTTGCCGGCGGACGGCGACAATGGCTGCCGGGCTTCGCCTCTCTGGGCCTTGGCCTGCTCAACGCCTTTGGCGCCGGATACAGTCTGGCTCCCTGTCAGGAAATCATCATCAATACCCGCATCCTGCACAACAACCGCTATGCCATGCACCTTTCCCATGTCGCCTACATCAACGAGGACGACCAGAGCCTGTACGGCAATTCGCTCTCCCAGGACTCTCTGGCCGGGGTCACGCGCCGCGTCCCCCTTGTCGCCCGCTGATCCGGAGAACCCCGATGCCCATCCGCAGCAAGCAGAAACCGGTTCCGGCCCCGCGGCCCGACAGCCCGACCCGGCCGGCGTTTCTTTTTTTTCCGCTTTTTCTTCTTTTATTCTGCCTTGCGGCCTGCGCCGGATCCTCCGGACAGCCGGCCCCCCTGCCCTACGACATGCCCGTGGATCCACCGGACGGCGCTAACTTGCTGACCGCCAACACTTACGCCGGGGATGCCCTGTCCAGCATGCTCCTGCAGCGCGTGGACATGGGCAGCGGCATCCTGGCAACCTCTCTGGTCCGCCTGGACACTCTGGACGACACTTCCTCCTTCGGCCGCCTGGCCGGGCAGCAGATCGCCTCGCGTATCGCCCAGCACGGCTTTCTGGTGCTGGATGTACGCCTGACCCACGCCCTGACTGTCAGCAAAGAGGGAGAATTCATGCTCTCCCGGGATATGGGCCGCCTGCTCGCCGCCGAGTATAACGCCCATGCGGTTCTGGTGGGCACCTATTCCCCATCGGGCAACAAGATCTTTGTCTCGGCCCGGGTTCTGCGCCTGGCGGACGGAGCCGCCCTGGCCGCCTACGAATACCACCTCCCCTACGACAGCGATGCGGCCTCCCTGCTTGCCAAATCCGGCATCGCCGCGGCCGATGCCGTCTGGCGCCGGTACACCGCCCGGGGACAGGCCTTTGCCGCCCAGCCGGCCGCCCCTCCCCGCGCCGCCCAAGCGGCGGGCCATGCCGCCCGAAACCCCGCTGCTCCCGCCCCGTCCGCTCCCCGTCCCGCCATCTCCGGCGGATCCGCCGCAGGCGCCCCCCTGCCGGAACAAACCCCCCTGCGTAGCGGGGGAAAACGGATTCAGCCCTAGAGCAATTTCACTTTGAAATTGCTCTGGCGGCGGGGCGGATGCACCGCCGCCCGCCCATGAGGCGCAGGCGAAACCGCGGTTCGCCGTAAAGCGCCGAAGGGAGCGTTTCAAAAGCAAAATGATCTAGCACGCTGTAACATTTAAAATTGCGGATAAATTTACAGCGTACTAACGCCGGGCTTTAAGCCCGGCGCGCCGCTGCAGGCGGCGGAGCAAGCCGAAAACCACGCTTTTCGGCGCAACGATCTTACCACTTCAAACGCAGTTTTAAGTGGTATATGGTACTAGACCTGTTCAACTTTGAAAAAGTTGGACCGCTCTGCAAGGATTTGCCTACGAATCCTTGCCGTGAGATGGTTGCAGTCGAGCTTTGCCAGCCGCCAAGCAAGCATTTCAAGCGTAAAATGCTCTGGAACAATCCCCCTGGCGGCAATCCCGCGACCGGAATTTGCAGACAAATTCCGATGCCGGACCTCCCCTTGACGCCGGAAGCAATCCCCTGCATACTAAAAAATGATGAGCGGCGGGACCATCGCGCCACAGCCTTCGGCCGGAGACTCCGGAAGAAAAGGTTGGCGCGCGGCTGCCGGTCTCCTTCCCCTTCCCGGCCATGTCCGCATAGAGCGGTTCACTAATGAAACGAGTGAACTGCTCCGCGAAAGGAGCAAGCGGGCTTAATCCGCCGTAAGTGAACTGCTTCAAGCGTTAATTGCTCTAATGTCTCCGACCGGCCGGCCCCGGCGCGAAGAAAATCTCGGGAAAACCCCCTGTTTTTACGCCGGCCGCAGGGAATGCCCATGCGCAAAGAGCAAATCTACATTCTGGGCCAGGACAACACGGCCACGCTTTGCAAGCTGCGCTTCGTTTCCGAAGGCTTTGCGGTTTCCGTTTTTTCCTCGCTCGGAGAATTGCTGGCGCGCATGGAAAAAGACCGGCCCGATCTGGTGTTCAACTGTGAATACAGGGGAAGCGACGGCGTGGAGTTCTGCCTGCGCGTCAGAGAAAAAACAAACGCCCTGATAATCCTGATGGGCAAAAACCTGTCGGATATGGATGTCATCGGCGCCCTGAGGCTGGGCGCGGACATCTGCCTGCCTGACAACATCAGCACCAGCCTGCTCCTTGCCCAGGTCCACGCCTGTTTCCGGCGCGACAGGCTGACCCTGCAGAACAGCGAAAAAGAGAAGGAACGCGCGACAGGCTACCTCATTGATACTCCGCAGTTGAAAATCGATACCGGCAGCCGTTCGGTAATCCTCAATTACGCGCCGGTGCCGCTCACCGCGCGGGAGTTCGACATCCTGGCCCTGCTGGCGGCCCATCCCAACCAGGTCTTCTATACCAAACAGATCTTTCACAGCGTCTGGGACGCGGACAGCATCCTCAGCGGCGACGACCGGCCGGTATATGTTCATATCAGCAACTTGCGCAAAAAAATTGAGCCGGACCCCCTGAACCCCACCTTTATCATCACCCTGCGCGGAGTGGGCTACAAGTTCCAGCCTCCGGGATAAAACCAGCGTCCGGAACGACGTAAAAGGCCCGCCGCCCTTCCTCCTCTGCCTTGGCCCCCGGCCGGGTCTTTTCCCGGAATCAAAGCGAAAAATCAGAAAAACCAGATCGTTAACAATCTTTAGTGAAATATTGAACAACCTTTAAAGGAACTTTAAGGATTGTCTGCTAGCAGTATAGCCGAAAAGCCGCTTTCGGCTCAACCCCCTGCTTCGGAGGACATCCCCATGTACAACAGACGCTACACTGGCAAGATCAAACTGGCTGTGCTCGACACGGCGGGAACCTTTTGCGACGGTCCGCAGGATTTGCGCAGCCGTTGGCCTGAGGACGACCTTCGCGGTTGTAAAGCCCCTGTCGTCCCCTTTTACAACACGCTGAAAAATCACAATATTGTTGTGGATTGGGCGGTTATACGCAAGCCCATGGGCAATTTCAAGCCCACCCACCTGCGCCTGCTGCTGGAACTGCCCGAAGTGCAGGAGCAGTACATCAAGGAATTCGGCCATTCGTATACAGAGGAAGAGTTTGAAATGCTGCTGGCCGAGTTCCGCGGCATGATGAGCAAGTATATCGTTGACGACGATCTGGCCAAGCCCGTCGAAGGAGCGCAGGAGTGCATCCTCAAGCTCCGGGATGCTGGAATCCTGGTCGGCTGTGATACCGGCTACTACAACGACGACTCTCTCATGCTCAACAAGAAGCTGGAAGAGAAGTACGGCATTCATTTCGACGTGACCACCAACTCGGAGATCGTGCCCGGCCGCCCGAGCCCCTTCATGGTCTACGACTGCATGAAAAAGACCCGTACCGATGTCTTTGAATCCGTTGTCAAAATCGACGACACCGCCGCCGGCATGATCTGCGGCAACAACGCGGGCTGCTGGACCATCGCCCTCTATGCCTCGGGCAGCAACGACTATGATACCCTCGCGGCTTCCAAGCCGGATTTCCTGGTGCCTTCCGTGGCCTATGTCCCGGAGATTATCTTCGGCCAGATCGAACCCCGCCTGCGGAGAGGGGAACGTCCCGGCCAGGGCATTCTGGAATCCATCTAACGCCGCTGTGCGCGCAAGGCTGCGCCCTGGCCCCTGCCTCTTCCCCGCGTCCCCGGAAGAGGCAGGGGCCTTAAGGTATAAACCCCGCCAAAGCAGAAAGGCTTTAAGGCGTCCGGATCACGGCCTTTTCAATGACCACGGGAACCTCAGGAACATTTTCGTGGCTGCCCACGTTCCGCGTCCGGACCCGTTCAATGGCCTCCACCACTTCGCCGCCCTCCACGACCCTGCCGAAGACGCAATATCCCCATTTGGCCTGCGAGGCGTAGTTCAAAAAAGCGTTGTCCGCGGTATTGATGAAAAACTGGGCCGTGGCGGAGTGCGGGTCCGGGGTGCGGGCCATGGCAATGGTCAGGCGGAGGTTCTTCAAGCCGTTGTCGGCCTCGTTGCGGATGGCGCCGTGGGTGGGCTTCTGGCGCATCTCCCGGTCAAAGCCGCCGCCTTGGATCATGAATCCGGCAATGACGCGATGGAAGATGGTCCCGTTGTAAAAACCCTCCTGTACATAGCGCAAAAAATTTTCCACTGTGGCAGGGGCCTGTTCCCTGTCCAGAGCGACGACTATGAGACCAAGGCTGGTATGCAGTTCCACTGCGGGCTGTTCCGCCTGGGCCCTTGCGGGGCCGGGCAGCATAAGAGACAGTGCGAACAGGCCGAAAACAAACAGGTGCCTCATGGTCATTCTCCTTGCCGGGAAAAGTCCGGCCACATTCATTGCCCTCCGGATGAACTCCTGCCGTACCGGGAGGTACAGCGGACGCAGGCAGGAAAAAACCTGGCGCGCGGATACTCCTTCCGATCCGGCCGCGCCAACGAAAAAGGCTTCCGCGCCGCCGGCGGCAGCGGAAAAATCCGGTAAAGCCGAGCGCCCCGGATTTCTCGCCCGCTCATAGCGGAAAAATTTCCTCCCGACAATGGGCGGTTCCGCCCGCCCCGTCCAGGCGGATAAGGGAAAGGCTCCCCTGTTTTTTCCGGGGAAGAAAGACTAACGCCTTTACAAACCGGATACTTTCCTTCTATGTTCAGCCCCTGCCCCGGCGTTGCCCGCCAAGCCGGACGCCGCACGCACTTTCAGGAGAAAGGGGCCGGATCATGGTACGGCATTTCACAAAAATACGCGATGTTACCCGGGAAGAGGCCTGGCGGCTTCTTGACCGGGCCAGATGGATGAAAGACACCCACCACACCGGCACCCTGCTGGCGGGCAAGATTCTGGTGCTGATCTTTGAGAAAGCCTCCACCCGGACCCGTCTGTCCTTTGAGGTGGGCATCCGCCAGTTGGGCGGGCAGACCATCTTCATGACTCCGGCGGAAAGCCAGCTCGGCCGCTCCGAGCCGCTGAGGGACACCGCCCGCATCATTTCCCGCTATAACGACGGCATGGTGGTGCGTACTTACGGCCAGGCCACTCTGGATCAACTCATAGCCTACGGCAGCATTCCAGTGATCAACGCCCTTACGGACGAAGGCCACCCCTGCCAGGTCATGAGCGATCTGCTGACCATCCACGAACGTACGCCGGATTTTTCCTCCCTCCGGGTAGCCTGGGTGGGCGACGGCAACAATATGGCCAACTCCTGGATAGAGGCCGCCGTCTATTTCCCCTTCCGCCTGACTCTGGCCTGTCCCGAGGGCTACGATCCCAGCCTGGAACTTCTGGAAGACGCCGGGAAAGCCGGGGCCCGTGTGCGCCTGACCCGCGACCCGGAGGAGGCCCTGGCCGGAGCCCACTATATCAATACCGACGTCTGGGCATCCATGGGGCAGGAGGAAGAGCGGACCGCCCGGCAGGCCGCCTTTGCCGGCTGGACCATCGACGCGGCCATGCTGCGTCTGGCCGCCCCCGGAGCCAGATTCATGCACTGCCTGCCAGCCCACAGGGGCGAGGAAGTGAGTGAAGAGGTCTTTGAGGGCCCGGCTTCCATTGTCTTTGACCAGGCGGAGAATCGCCTGCACATGCAAAAGGCCATTCTGGAGCGGGTCTTTTCCCCCGCCTGACGTCCCACCCCCAGCCCACAGGAAACCGCCATGTCCCCAGCCGTTAGCAAAGTTATCCTGGCCTATTCCGGCGGCCTGGACACCTCCGTCATCCTGAAGTGGCTTCAGGAGGAATATGGGTGCCAGGTGATCACCCTGACCTGCGATCTCGGCCAGGAAGAAGATCTGGCCGGCGTGGAGCAAAAGGCCCTGGCCACCGGCGCTGTCCGGGCCTATGTGGAGGACGTGCGCGACGAATTCGCCTGCGGTTTTCTCCTCCCTCTGTTGCGCAGCGGCGCCATCTACGAGAACCGTTACCTCCTCGGCACCTCAATAGCCAGACCGCTCATAGGCAAACGGCTGGTGTCCCTCGCCCGGGCGGAAGGAGCGGAGGCCATCGCCCACGGAGCCACCGGCAAGGGCAATGATCAGGTACGCTTTGAACTGACGGCCAATGCCCTGGCCCCGGATCTGGCCGTCATTGCCCCTTGGCGCGTCTGGGACCTGACATCCCGCAGCGATCTCGCCGCCTTCGCCGAAAAGCGCGGCATCCCGCTGTCCGCCGCCTCCAAACGCTACAGCATGGACCGCAACATGCTCCACCTGAGTTTTGAGGGCGCCGAGTTGGAAGACCCTTGGAACGAACCCGGACCAGGCACCTATGTCCTTACCGTGCCCCCGGAACAGGCGCCGGACACTCCGGAATATGTGGAGATCGAGTACCGCGCCGGGGATCCGGTGGCGCTGAACGGAGAGGCCCTGTCCCCCGCCGCCCTGCTCAAAAGACTGAACGCCTTGGGCGGCCGCCACGGCATCGGGCGCATCGACATGGTGGAAAACCGTTTTGTGGGCATGAAATCCAGGGGCGTCTACGAAACCCCCGGAGGCGCCATCCTGCATGCCGCCCACCGCGATCTGGAAGGCATTTGCCTGGACCGCGAAGTCATGCACCTGCGCGACGCCCTCATCCCCCGCTATGCCGCCGCCGTCTATAACGGCTTCTGGTTCTCGCCCGAGCGCGAAACACTGCAGGCATTTATGGACAAAAGCCAGGAACGCGTCAGCGGGACCGTCCGCCTGAAGCTGTACAAGGGTACGGCCCTGCCCGTGGGCCGCAAATCTCCCAACTCCCTCTTCCGCCTGGATCTCGCCACCTTTGAGCGGGACGAGGTTTACCGACAGGCCGACGCGGCCGGCTTCATCCGGCTGAACGGCCTGCGCATCCAAGGCTACGGAGCAGAGCAATTTAAAAATGAAATTTCCCCCGCGGCCGGACGGACGCTGCCGTGAACCAACCCCGCAGTTCTCCCGTCAGGGGCGGCCGGTTTGAAGGGGAAGCGGACGACCTGGTGTTGGCCTATACCCAGTCCGTTGCCTTTGACCATGTTCTGTATGCCCAGGACATTGCCGGATCCCAGGCCCATGCCCGTATGCTGGCCCGCCAGGGGATCCTGGGCACAGAAGAGGCGGAGGCCCTGTGCCGGGGACTGGACCGGGTGCGGGAGGAGATTGAGGCCGAAATTTTTGTCTGGGATCCCCGCCTGGAAGACGTCCACATGAACATTGAGGCCCGCCTCACCGAACTGGTGGGCGAGGTGGGCAAAAAGCTGCACACCGGCCGGAGCCGCAACGATCAGGTGGCTCTGGACTTCCGCCTTTTCGTTTCAGACCGGACCCGCCAATGGCGGCTGCTCCTGCGCGGCCTGGTGGCCATCTTGGTGGAACGGGCGGGAAAAAGCGCAAAGATCCTCCTGCCGGGCTATACCCACCTGCAACCGGCTCAGACCGTCAGTCTGGCTCAACATCTTCTGGCCTATGCCGCCATGTTCCGGCGGGACGCGGAGCGCCTGGAGGACAGCGACCGCCGCATCCGGGTCAGCCCTCTGGGCGCCGCCGCCCTGGCCGGAACCACCTACCCTCTGGATCCGCTCTCCGTATCCCGGGAACTGGGCATGAACGGCGTCTTCGCCAACAGCATGGATGCCGTTTCCGACCGGGATTTCGTCCTGGAAGCCCTGTTCGGAGCATCCCTGGCCATGATGCACCTCTCGCGCCTCTGCGCGGACATCATCCTCTGGGCCAACCCGGCTCTGGGCTTTGTCCGCCTGCCCGACGGCTATTCCACGGGGTCCAGCATCATGCCCCAGAAAAAAAATCCAGACGTGGCCGAACTCATGCGCGGCAAGACCGGCCGCGTCTACGGCGCCCTTCTGAGCCTGCTGGCAACCATGAAGGGCCTGCCCATGACCTATAACCGGGACTTGCAGGAAGACAAGGAACCCTTTCTGGATGCCGACAGAACCCTTTCCCTCTCCCTGCGCCTCATGACCGGACTGCTGGCGGAACTGGCCTTCCTGCCGCGGGCCATGCGGGCCGCACTGCAGCGCGGCTTTCTCAATGCCACGGAACTGGCCGACTATCTGGCCGGCCGGGGCATCCCCTTCCGCCGGGCCCATAACCTCACCGGAACGGCCGTGGCCCGGGCGGAGGCTTTGGGCCTGACTCTGGAGGAACTGCCGCTGGAGGAACTGCGGGCCATCTGTCCCGACATCCAGGCCGATGTCTACGCCGTTCTGACCCCGGACGCCTCCGTTGCCCGGCGCACCACCCCCGGCGGCACCGGATCAGCCTCCGTCCGCTCCCAGATCCGTTGCCTGAAGAGATGGCTCAGAGCAGTTCAGAACTGAAACGAGTGAACCGCTCTGCCGTGGTCTGCAGGCAAATCCTTGCCGCGCAGTCCAACTTTTTCAAAGTTGGACTGCCCTAGGCGGCAGGCTCCTCCCACTCCCGCAGACAAGACTCAATAAAAGCATAGACCCTGGCCTGTTCGGCCTTTCCCGTACCTCCCACGGCCAAAGGCGCCCCAAAACGGAAGCGGATGGTCCTCTCCGGTCGCAACGGCCCGAAATCCTTAAACCAAAGAAGTCCGGCGGCCCAGGCGTCGGTGCGCAGGGCAACGGGAATGACCGGCACTCCAGCCTTTCTGGCCAGCTTGACGCCGATGCTGTTGAATTGTTCCGGGTCCAGACGGAAGCTCCTGGTACTCTGGGGGAAGATGATCAGGGAAATGCCCCTGGCCAGGCGATCCTGCCCTCCTTCCAGCACAGCGGCCAGATCCCGGCGCGCATTATCCCGGCTTACGGCAATGGGCCGGCGGCTTTGCAAGACAAAGCGGAACCAGGGCGTGCGCAGGAGGGACTGCTTGACCACAAAGGTTACTTCACGGCGCGGTTGGATGAGGGCGGGCAGGACGAAGGTCTCCAGGGTACTCATGTGGTTGCCGATAAAAACGCAGGGGCCCGGCGCCCTGTCCATGTTGTCCAGGCCCTCAACTCGCAGGGAGCAGCCGGACTCCTCCAGGGCGCGCAGAACCCGCAGGCTGTCCCTGGCCCACATTTCCCCGCTGTAAGGAGCGCAAGCGGCGCGGCCTCCCGCATCGCGAATGATACTCAAAATTTTCAGACGAAACACCAGAGAGGGGAACCGCCTGCCCCAGGCCGTAGCCGCGTCCGGGGGCGTGGCATAAGCGTCTGCGGCAAAGGGAATGGCGGCGGGCGGACAGGCCGGGGAGGAAATGCGCATGGACTTTCTTCTAGAGTATTTTACGCTTGAAATGCTTGCTTGACGGCGAGCAAAGCTCGCCTGCAAGCACGTCGCGGCAAGGATTCGCAGGCAAATCCTTGCAGAGCGGACCAAATTTTTCAAAGTTAAACTGCTCTAGGGAAGGCGGTCTCCCTTGAGCAGAAGGGGGAGGCCGTGCAGCAGAAAAACAGCCTGGGTAGCCCGGCGCGCCGCTTCCTGGTTAACCAGGCCCAGGGCGTCCCGAAAGCAACGGCCCGCCGGCTCCGCCGGCGCCAGGCCCAGGCCGACCTCGTCGCTGACCAGGATGACCGGACAGGGCAGAGTGCGCAGGGCATCCAGCAAACGGACGCATCCTTCCTTAAAAGTCTTGCTGTCCGGACAGACTTCCAGAGCGGCGCTCGCCCAAAGGGTAAGGGAGTCCAGCAGCACCGCCTTCACGTCCCGGGCCAGAGCCGGCAGCAGGCGCCAGAGTTCCATTTCCCTCCCCGGTTCCGGCTCCTGGACCCTCCAGCAGGGGCCGCGGGCCCGGCGGTGTTCCGCCGCGCGCAGGCGCAGCTCCTCATCGCGCAGATGGGCGGTGGCGAGAAAAAGAGCCTGCCCCTGCCCCGGGCAGCGCTCCGCCAGGGCCTGGGCATAGGCGCTCTTGCCGCTGCGGCAGCCGCCGCTGATGAAGACAAAAGGCGGAACCTCCCGTCTCATGGGCGATTCCGGACTGCCCGGGGCGGAGAACTGTAGGTTTGCGCCTTCGTCTCCATGTGGACGGCCAGATCATTCAGGGCATCCATAAGGCCGTGCAGGGCCGGGATGCTGTCCGGGGCGCGCCGGTGCAGCCACATGGCCAGAAAAACCAGGGATTCCGTGTCCATGCTCCGGGTATGGCCGCCCCGGCGCATGGCTGCCGCCAAGTTCGCGCGTTGCTGCTCCCGCCGGACCACTGCGTTCTGGTATGCCCGGGCCGCCGCCGGAGAAGGCCGAGAGGCAGCCAGGCCTTCCTGATACTCCAGACGGGCGGCGGCGGCCTTTTCCTCCGCCGCGGCGCAGGCTTCCACCCGGGCAGGCATGCCCGGGTCGGCGAAATAGGAACGCATGGCTCCGGCCAACCCTCTGGCCCGGCCGGCATAAAGGCCAAACATCTGGGCCGTCTCCGCCCTGGTCAGGCTCCGTTCACTGCTCTCCTGGCTGATCCGGCGGGCGGCCGCCTCCCGGGCCAGGGAATCCAGGAAGCGATCCCGGTACAGGGCATACAGCCCTTTGACCATGGAGGGCGTCAACAAATGGCGCAGAAGGCGCTGCCGTTCGGAAACGGGATTGGCCTTGTTCACCCGGAATCCTTCCAGTTGCGCTCCGAATTTATTGTTGGCCCACTTTATATCCGCCGTGGAAACCCCTCTCTCCCGGGCCAGGGGATGGGCGCCGGCGGGCCAGTAGTTTTCCGCCAGAAAGGCGGCCAGACTGTTAATGAAGGCCATGCCCACCAGACTGTCGTCGCCCCTGGAACTTTCCGCTCCGCCGTCCTGCGCCTCTGTGCCTGGCGATTCCCGGAACCCGGCGGCGGATCCGGAGTCAGGAATTTCATCCCCGGCCCGAGGCCCTTCCAACCCGGCGGGCCGCTCCGGGAGCAACGGCGCTGGAGGAGAAGCCGCTGCCCCGGCGGACCCACTCTCCCCGCCGCCGGTCTGTTTATCTCCCGTACCGCCGGCTGCTCCGGAGACGGATGCCTCCCCGGCCTGGCCGGGGAGGGCTCGTTCCAGCGGAAGAACAGCGGCGGGAGGAGCCAGGGCGGAGGGGGAGCCCGCCGGCTGGGCGGCGGCAGGAGACCGTTGGGCAACGCTCAAGGAGGAAGGCGCCGGACCCTGAATCCGGGTGGGAACGGCGGCGGGGCCGTCTTGGACCGGGGAGACGCCGGCGGAAGGGGAAACCGGAGCCTGCGGAGAATAGGACAGCCAGTAGGCAAGACCCCCTGCCAGAAGGGCTAAAACTAAAAATATCAAAGGCAAACGTTTGAAAGAAGGCATGCCGCACCGCCGGGGTTTGCACGGGGAAAGGGCCGGGCCGTTATTCTGACCGCCCGCCGCGGCCGCGTCCGGAGGTATGCCCCGTCTGGAAAAAGGCGTCAGGAACGGACTGAATATATCCCCGATCACCTGACAAGGCAAGCCGCCGCTTCCGGGCAGAGGAGCCGCCGCGCTTTGAAATTGCTCCGGCCTCAGTCCGCCTCAATGCGCACATAGAGGTCGCCGCGCCAGCCGCCGATGCGCCGCCCCATGCCCTTCAGGCGCATGGCTTTGCCGGGAGCAAATTCCGGAGGCAGAGTCAGCTCCACGGTCTGCGGATCTCCGGACAGACCGTGGCGGATATGCAGGCGGACCCGCGCCCCGGGAATAATCTGATCCCCCGGCAGCCGGAGCACCTGCTCATCGTCAATCTGCCGGCGCAGCCAGCCCTTGACGCCGTCGAAGACGGAATATTCCTCTTTCCCGGCAGCAGGCGCCTCCTTTTTGCCGGCGGCGGGCCGCCGGGCGTCCTTGGCCGCGCCGGCCGGGGGTGAGGCCTCATGCCGAATATGGCTATAAATGTCTTCAAAAACGCGGCGGGCGAAGGGATCATTGAGAATCTCCCGCAAGAACTCTTCCTTGTCCTTCTCCTGGTCCTTTGCCGTCCGCGCGCTCCCGGCCTCCCGGCGCGGTTTGCCGCCCTGAGCCCGCCGGGCTTTTTCGTAGGCCCTGCGGGCCGCTTCCCGCTCCCGCGCCGTATGTTCCGGCGGCCGCGCCCCAAGCCCCTCGGCCAGGGCCTGACTCAAGGTGACATAGGCTTCATTCAGCTCCTGGAAGCGGCGGGAAGCATCCGGCACATCAGGATTGAGATCCGGATGCAGGGCAAAAGCCAGCCGCCGGTACGCGGCCTTCACGTCGAAAAGCACAGCCTCTTCCTCCAGCCCGAGAAGATCACGGCATTCTTTGAGGGTCATGCTTCCTCCGTCGTTCCGTCCGCCCGCGCTACCGCCAGAGCAATTCCATTCTGAAAAGACTCTATAGCAGTTTCGCTGTGAGCTGGTTGCCTGACGGCTAACCAAGCTCGCCTTCAACCATCTCACGGCAAGGATTTAAAGACAAATCCTTGCAGATCTGTCCAACTTTTTCAAAGTTAAACTGCTCGAATTAGTGCTTCCCTAAAATTCCAAATTCCTCTGCGTACGGGGAAAAGGGATGACGTCGCGGATATTGGCTGTCCCGGTGAGTAGCATGAGCAGGCGCTCGAAACCCAGGCCAAAGCCGGCGTGAGGAACAGAGCCGAATCGGCGCAGATCCAGGTACCACCAGTAGTCCTCGGGATCGCGTCCCAGTTCGCGCAGGCGTTTTTCCAGCACATCCGCCCGTTCCTCGCGCTGGCTTCCGCCAATGAGTTCCCCCACGCGGGGAACCAGGATATCCATGGCGGCCACGGTGGACTTGTCTTCGTTGGCGCGCATGTAAAAGGCCTTGATATCCCGGGGGTAGTCGTGGACGACCACCGGCCGCCGGAAATACTCCTCGGCCAAAAAACGTTCGTGTTCGGTCTGGATGTCCGCCCCGGCTACAGCCGGATAGGAGAAGGCCCGGCCGCTACCGCCCAGAATATCCATGGCTTCGGCATAGCTTACGCGGGCAAAGGGGGTCTCTGCCAGAAGATGGAGGCGCTCCAGAAGGGAGGCGTCCACAAAACGGTTGAAAAGTTCCAGGTCTCCGGAACAGCGGGCCAGGACTCGGGCAACGATCTGCCGGACAAAATCCTCGCCTAGATCCATAATGTCCTCCAGATCGGCGAAGGCAGCCTCCGGTTCGATCATCCAGAATTCGGCGCAGTGGCGAGGGGTATGGGAATTTTCCGCCCGGAAAGTGGGGCCGAAGGTATAGACCTTGCCCAGGGCCAGGGCCAGGGCCTCGGCCTCCAACTGGCCGGAAACGGTAAGGCCGCATTCCCGGCCGAAAAAGTCGCCGGCAAAGGGATCGGCGGGGGGCGGCGCGGAGGGGACTGGAGGCAGGGTGGTGACGCGGAACATTTCCCCCGCGCCCTCGGCATCCGAGCCAGTGAGGATGGGAGTATGGACATGGAAAAAGGCCCGCTCCCGGAAATATTCGTGGATGGCAAAGGAGGTTTCGGAGCGGATGCGGAACATGGCGCCGAATCTGTTGGTGCGGGGACGCAGGTGGGCGATGGTGCGGAGGAATTCGTCCGAATGGCGTTTTTTCTGCAAGGGAAAAGCGCGGCATCGGCGCCGCCCAGGAGGGTGATGGCGCGCGCCCGGAGTTCCCAGCGCTGGCCTTTGCCCGGTGATTCTTCCAGATCGCCGGCGACGGCCACGGCCGCGCCCGTGCTTACAGAGCCCAGGGATGCCTGAAGAGGGTCCGCGGCGTCTATGGTGATCTGAAGACCGCTCAGGCAGGATCCGTCATTGATCTCCAGAAAGGTCAGTCCCTTGGCATCGCGGCGGGTGCGCACCCAGCCGCAGACGAGCAAACCCTTGCGGGGAACGGAGGAAGCCAGGGTTGCGGCTACAGGGGTGCGCCGGGCGTAGGGGGAGGGCATGGCGGCTCCTGTGGTTGAAAGTTAAGGAAACGCTGATTTATTCCGTTTGGACCGCGTTGCTCGTTCTTTTTGCAGAGGGGCGGGACGGAAGAGTCCAGCCCCTCTGCAAAAAGAACTCGCGTCTTGCCCAACGAAAAAACTCAGCGTTTCCAAAATTCATTTAATCAGTGCTTCCTTAAATTCTTCTCGGGGCCGGCGGCGGCGCTGCGCGCTTTCGCCGCCGGAGCGATTTCATCCTGAAACTGCTCTATAAATAAGGATCCGGCCCCTGCAGATAGCGCGCGACATAGTCGGCCACGCCCTGCTCCAGGCTGAGGAAGGGGGCGTCATAGCCGGCCGCGCGCAGACGTTCCATGGGGGCCAGGGTATAATTCTGGTAGGCCCCCCGCAGGTCTTCCGGCATGTCCACATAGGCTATGTCCGCCGGAACCCCCATAGCCGAGGCCACGGCCCGCGCCAGCTCGTTCCAGGTGCGGGCTTCGCCCGACCCCACATTGAACAGGCCGCAGACCTGCGGATGTTCCAGCAGCCAGCAGAGAACAGCGGCGCAGTCCTTTACCTGGATAAAGTCGCGCCGCTGTTCCCCGTCGAAAAAATCGGGGCTGTTGGAGCGGAAAAGCCGGATGCCGCCGGTTGTCTTGAGGCTGAGGAAAGTTTTATGGACCACGGAGCGCATCTCTCTCTTGTGGTATTCGTTGGGACCATAAACATTAAAAAATTTCAGGCAGACCAGGCTGTCGAAGAGGCCCTGGCGCCTGGCCCAGAGGTCGAAGAGATGCTTGGAGTAGCCGTATCTGTTCAGGGGCCGCAGGGTTTCCAGGGCGGCGGGGTCGTCCTGAAAGCTTTGGGCGCCGCTACCGTATGTGGCGGCGCTGCTGGCGGCGATGAAGCGGATCCCCCTGTCCAGGGCGAAGGAGCAGAGGGTCTTGGTGTATTCCAGGTTATTGCTCAGGAGAAAGTCCATATCCGTTTCTGTGGTAGAGGAACAGGCGCCCAGATGGATGAGGGCGGAAATTTCACTCTCCTCCAGGGTTCCGCTTTTCACGCTGGCCAGAAAGGCGTCCCTGTGCATGTACCGGACATAGGAGCGGTTGACCAGGTTCCTCCATTTTTCCGATCCGCCAAGATTGTCCACCACCAGAATGTCGTCCACCCCTAGATTGTTCAGTCTCCAGATGAGGGCGCTACCGATGAAACCCGCTCCGCCGGTCACAATGTACATAACGCCTCCGGCTGTCCCGGCTGTTTACGTTCGTCCCCAGCCAGAGCATTTTTCGCTTGAAATACTTGCAGAGCAGTCCAAACTTTTCAAAGTTAAACTGCTCCAGGATCACTCTGGGGGTAAAATTTTCGCAAACCAGGGGAAAAGGCGCACCGGGTCCATGTCCGTATCGGTCTGCATGTGTAGGCGCGAGGGCAGGGCACGGAAGTTTCCGGCCCGCTCCAGCCAGCGGCGGCACTCTTCAAACCTGCCCAGCAGAGAGTAAATGCAGGCGATGTTATAGGCTTCGCCGCCGGGCCTGAGGGCCTCTTCCCAGAGAAAAACGTCCCGCGCCGTGAGCAGAATCGCTTCGCGGCCCTCCTCCTGAGCCACGGTCTGAGCCAGTCTGCTCAGAGCAACTCCCCAGGCGTTCCAGATTCCGGACTCCCGCGGGTCGTCCTCCAGAGCCCGGTGGAAGAGGGCCGCGGCCAGATAGAACAGTTCCCGCCTGTCTTCCGGATTTCGCTCCGCCATGCCCATCTGCTCCAGAACGCGGCCCAGGTCGGCGGGGTCTTCCTCTTTACCCAGTTCCTCCGCCTGGGATAGCCGGAGCAAGGCCTCCCCGGCGTAGCGCCTTTTTTTTTCCGCATCGGAGTCAAAGGCCCTGGCCAGGGCCAGACAGAGCGTGAAAGCCGAGTTGGAGGAGATGAGATCCACCCGGGCGGAGGGCAGAGCGGCGAGCCCGGCCCCGGCGTCGGCTTCCGCGCCGGCCAGGAGGGCGTCCCGGCTCGCGCCGTCGCTGGCCAGAGAGGCCAGGTGGAGCTTGAAACCGGCCAGGGCCAGGCGGGCCAGGGCCGCCGCCTGTTCATCACCCTCTTCTTCCGCCCGGGCCAGAGCCTGCTCCAGTCTGAAGACGCCTTCCTGCAGGCGGCGCTGTCCTGGGACAGAAAGGCTCTCTTCCGCCCATTCCGCCAGATCGTATGCCCAGGCTTCGGCCATGCGCGCCATGGCCGCGGCATCGGCGGGGACATGGGCGAGGAAGGCCCGCTGGCGGGCTTCCAGAAGCATCTCCCGCTCCTGCCCGTCAGGGCAGGAAAGAACGAGGGCATAGCCCCGGCGCAGAGACTGGAAGACGTCCTCGGAGGAGCGGTCCAGTTCCGCGGCCCGGCCATAGGCGGCAAGGGCCTTTTCCGCCCAGGGACGGACGTCGCCGCTGCAGAGGGTGCGAAGTGAGGGCGTCCATTCGCTGTACACGGCCCAATTGGTCAGGGCATCACCCCAGGCAAGATAGTCTCCGGCCGTCAGGGGAGGGTGAGCGGCCTCCTGGGCGAGGCTGAAAAGGCGGTGAATTTCCGTGTACATGAGGTCGCGCCGGGCGGCATCCGCCGCCCAGCCGTAGGAGGAAGCCAGACGGTGGGCCCAGGCCAGCGGGAAGGCGCTTCCCCGGCGGTCGCCGGACCCGGCCCTCTTGCGTCCCAGTTCCAGCCAGGCGGCGGCGTCCCTCGCTCCGGAGGGGGAGAGCAAACGCCGGACCCAGCCAAGGAAAGAGATGTCCTTACGGCCGGGTTCGGCCGCTCCGAGTTCCCGCGCCAGCCAGACGGCGTTTTCCTGAGCCGGGGTCGGAGCCAGAGGGGAGGGGGGAAAGGCCCGGGCAATTTTCTCCAGCCAGGGGGCAGCGCCCGGGCCGGAAAAGGCCGGTTCCGTACTCAGGCGGAGACGGGAAACCGGGGCATCCCCTCTGGAGGCCCGCAGCAGCATGGCCGCAGCCTCCTTCCTGTCGTTCCTGAGGGCCGCCGCCTGGGCCAGGGCATAGGCCGGGGCGGAAAGATCCCCCTTAAGGGAGAGGGCAAAGCGCAGCTTTTTCTCCGCCAGGGCAAGGAGTTCCTCCCGCCGGGCGCCCTTTTCCGGGAGGGCCAGACCCAGCAGGGCCATGCCCCACTGGGTTAAGGAGGCGGAGGAAGGAGGGGCGGTGCCGGCCAGCCCGGCGGCCAGGGTAAAGGCCAGAAAGCCGTCATTTGCGGGCAGGGTGCGGGCCAGGCCGTTCAGAGCCTGGGCGCGGGCCGCCTGAATGCCGGCGTCGCCGGCCCGGCGCAGGGAAAGGAGGTTGAGCAGGCGCAGAGCATAGGCGTAATACCGCCTGGAAACCGGGGATCCGGCCTCGGAAGCGGCGGCCAGAGCCTCCGCGTGGTCCAGGACGGCAAAGGCCTTTTCCCGCTCGTATTCATAAAAGTCCTCGGGCAAAGGGGCGGGCAGATAGCGGCGGTAAGGTCCGCGCAGGGTCTCCTTGGCCGCCCAGGCCAGGGAGGGGGCGTAAGGGGAGTAATAGGACCGGCCTTCCACCACCGGCTGTGGGGAATCGTCCGGAGGGATTTCGTTCCCGGACAAGGTGGCTATTTTGGAGCGCGGCGCCCCGGCCCCGCTGTTTGCCAGCAGTTGGAGGTAGCGCTCCCCAGTTTCCGGAGGCAGGGGCAGAAGCGGGGCTTTTTCGTCCTGCAGGGCGCCGGGATCGCGGAAAACAATGAAGGCGGCCGCATCCGCGGGGGGCGGTTCCTCCCTTTCCCGGGAGAAGCGGAGAAAGAGGACAAACAGGGCCAGCAGCAGAACCCCTGCCCCGAAGAGACGTTTGTGAAAAACAGGCATAGCTTTGTTCCCGTTGTCCGGCCGGGGGGAAAAGACCGCCTCGCGCCGCTGGGGCAGACATAGCACGTTCCGCGGCGCGGGGAAAGAGCAGACAGGGCTTCCTTGACAGGCCGGGGGGCGTTGGATAGGATACAAGGATCATGAGATACACGTCACCGTGGTTTAAGCCGTTCCCGCCCACTCTGCCGCCCGGAAAGGCAACATTCAGCCCGCCCGTATTCCCCTCGCGCGGTCTGGCCCTGTGGGGCGCGCTGCTGGCTCTGTCTCTGGCCGCGTGCGGCAGCGACCCCGCCGCGCAGGACGCCCTGCCGCAGGTGACCTACATGGCGGTCGTTCCTCAAAAGGAACCGCTGATCCTGAAGTCGGAGCTGCCGGGGCGTACTTCGCCCTACAACATCTCTGAAGTACGGCCGCAGATCAGCGGCATCATTCAGGATCGCCTGTTTGAACAGGGGGATCTCGTGGTCAGGGAGCAGCCCCTGTATCAAATTGATACAGCCCTGTATGCCGCCGCGGTGGACAGCGCCGCCGCCGCCCTGCAGAGGGCGCAGGCCAATGCCCAGGCCGCCGGGCTGCTGGCCGCCCGCTACCGGAAAATCGTAAACTCCAGCGCGGTCAGCAAGCAGGAATACGACAACGCCGTGGCCGCCAAAGCCCAGGCCGAAGCCGAGATCGCCGCCGCCAGGGCGGCTCTGGACGCCGCCCGCATCAATCTCGGATATACCACCATCCGGGCGCCCATTGCCGGACATATCGGCCGCTCCTCGGTCACCCCCGGCGCCCTGGTCACCCAGAACCAGACTGCAGCCCTGGCCACCATCCAGCAGCTGGATCCCATCTATGTGGATTTGACCCAGTCCAGCACGGAAATGCTGCGCCTGCGCCGGGCCTATGCCAGCGGCCAGTTGCGCTCCAGCGGCGAAAACGCCGCCAAGGTCAAGCTCCTCCTGCCGGACGGCTCCCTCTATACCGCCCCCGGGCCGGACGGCACCCCTCTCCCTGTAGAGGGAGATCTGCTCTTTTCCGAGGTCTCCGTGGAGCCAAGCACCGGATCCGTCACCCTGCGGGCGGTTTTTCCCAATGCCGAGGGCATCCTCCTGCCCGGCATGTTTGTGCGGGCCATTGTGGAGGAAGGGGCCAAGGAAGGGGCCATTCTCCTTCCTCAGAAAACCGTTGTCCGGGACAACCGCGGGCGGGCCACGGTCAACAAGTTGGTGAAGAACTCCACTCTTCAGGATCAGGCGGGAGTTTTCAACCTGGAGGTCGCCGTTCTGACCCTGTCCGCCTCCGTGGATAACGACAAATGGCTGGTGGCGGACGGCCTGCAGGCCGGAGACCTGATCCTGGTGGACGGACTGCTGAAGGTCCAGCGCGGCAAGCCGGTACGCGGTGTTCCGCAGCCTTCCGGCGGCCTGTAAGGCTGGTCTTTCATGCCCCGATTTTTCATCGACCGCCCCATTTTTGCCTGTGTTATCGCCATCATCATCATGATTGCCGGGGCCTTGTCCCTCTACGGACTGCCCCGCGCCCAGTTCCCCAACATAGCCCCGCCGGAAATCTCCATCGCGGCCACCTATGTGGGCGCTTCGGCCCAGACGGTGGAAAGTACCGTCATCCAGGTCATAGAACAACAGATGAAGGGCCTGGACAATCTGATCTACATGTCCTCCTCCAGCGATTCGGCGGGGCGGGGCACCGTTTCTCTGACCTTCGCCCCGGGCACCAACCCGGACATCGCCCAGGTCCAGGTTCAGAACAAGCTGCAACTGGCCAATCCCCTGCTGCCCGAGGCCGTGCAGCGCCAGGGCATCATTGTGGCCAAGGCCACCCGGAACTTCCTGCTGGTAGTCAGCCTCATTTCCGAAGATGACAGCATGGATAATCGCGATCTTACCGATTATCTCGCTTCCAATATCCAGGATCCCGTCAGCCGGATCACCGGCGTGGGCGACATCCAGATTTTCGGATCCCAATACGCCATGCGCGTCTGGCTGAACCCCGTCAACCTGCGCGAATATAAGCTCAACCCTGCGGACATCGTCGCCGCCATCCAGTCCCAGAACGCCCAGACCACAGGCGGTCAGATCGGCGCCGGCCCGGCTCTGCCTGGACAGCAGATCAACTTCACCGTCACCGCGTCCTCCCGCCTGACGAGCGCCGAACAGTTTGAAAACATCCTCCTGCGCGTCAATCCCGACGGCTCCTTTCTCCGCCTGAAGGATGTGGCCCGCGTGGAACTGGGCGCGGAGCAGTATTTCGCCTACTCCCGCTATAACGGCCATCCCTCCTGCGGCATGGGCGTCAAGATGGCTCCCGGAGCCAACGCCCTGGAAACATCCGACCGGGTCCGCCAGACCATGGCCGATCTGTCCGAATTTTTTCCCGCCGGCGTCCGGGTGGTCTTTCCCTACGACACCGCCCCCTTTGTCCGCATCTCCATTGAGGAAGTGTTCAAGACCCTGGGCATTGCCATTGTCCTTGTGTTCCTGGTCATGTATCTGTTTCTGCAGAATTTGCGCGCCACGATCATTCCCACCATCACCGTCCCCGTGGTTCTTCTGGGCACCTTCGCCGTGTTCGCCGCCATCGGCTTTTCCATCAATACCCTGACCATGTTCGGCATTGTTCTGGTCATCGGCCTTCTGGTGGATGACGCCATTGTGGTGGTGGAAAATGTGGAACGGGTCATGCGCGAGGAGCATCTTCCCCCCAAGGAGGCGGCCCGCGTCTCCATGGATCAGATCTCCTCCGCCCTGGTGGGGGTGGGCACCGTCCTTTCCGCCGTCTTCCTGCCCATGGCCTTTTTCGGAGGCTCCACCGGGGTCATCTACCGGCAGTTTTCCATCACCCTGGCCTCGGCCATGATCCTGTCCGTCTTTGTGGCCCTGTCCCTGACGCCGGCCCTGTGCGCCACCATACTACGCCCCCACCGTCAGGCGGCCCAGCAGGGACTTTTCGGCCGCTTCAACCGTTGGTTCGACTCCCTGGCCCTCCGTTACCAGGGCCGGGTGTACTCCATGATCGCGGCGCCGGCGCGCTATCTGATCATCTTCGCCCTGGCCGCGGCTCTCATGGTTCTGCTCTTCCTGCGCCTGCCCACGGCCTTTTTGCCCACCGAGGACCAGGGCCTGCTCACTATTTCCGCCCAGTTGGATCCCGGCGCCACCTTTGAACGCACAGAGGAAGTGGTCCGGATGATCGAGCGCTACTTTCTGGAAGAAGAGACGGAGACGGTGGAATCCATCATGATGGTCACCGGCTTCAGCTTCAGCGGCGTGGGCCAGAATGCGGCCTTCGGCTTTGTCCGCCTCAAGGATTGGAGCCTGCGGTCCGAAGAACGCCTGAGGGTCCACGCCTTGTCCGCCCGCGCCAACGAGCGCTTCTCCGGCATTCCCCAGGCCCGCGTTTTCGCCTTCGCCCCCCCGGCGGTAATGGAGCTGGGCACGGCCAACGGCTTTGATTTTCAGTTGATCGACCGGGGCAACCGGGGACACGAGGCCCTGATGGAGGCCCGCAACGAGCTTTTGCGCCAGGCCGCCGCCCGGCCGGACATCCTGGTCAACGTCCGTCCCAACGGCCTGGACGATGTGGAACAATATCAGTTGAACATCGATCTGGTGAACGCCGGGAGCATGGGCTTGACCCAGGAGGACGTCAACAGCGCGGTGAGCGCCTACTGGGGCGGCATGTATATCAATGATTTCATGGATAAAGGACGGACCAAAAAGGTTTTTATCCAGGCGGACGCCCCCTACCGCATGCAGGTGGCCGATTTTTCCCGTTACTACGCCATCCGCAATCCCCAGGGAGAGATGGTGGATTTTTCCGTTTTCCTGTCAGGAAAGCCTTCTTTCGGCTCCCCCCGGCTGGAGCGCTTCAACGGCTCCCCTTCCGTGGAGATCTTCGGGGAGGCCGCTCCGGGCAAAAGTTCAGGGCAGGCCATGGAACTGATGGAACGCCTGACCCGGGAGATGCTGCCGGGTTTTGACTTCGCCTGGGTGGGTCTTTCCTACCAGGAAAAGCAGTCCGGCGCCCAGGCGCCGCTGCTCTACGCCCTTTCCCTGGCCATTGTTTTCCTCTGTCTGGCCGCCCTGTACGAAAGCTGGACCATTCCCATCTCCGTTCTGCTGGTGGTGCCCATCGGCGTTATCGGCACCCTGGCTGGAGCCTATCTGCGCGGCCTCAACAACGATATTTATTTCCAGGTGGGCCTGCTCACCACCATCGGGCTGTGTTCCAAAAACGCCATACTCATTGTGGAATTCGCCCGTAACCTCCAGGCGGAGGGCCGCAGCCTGACGGACGCCGTCCTCCATGCCGTGCGCATCCGCCTGCGGCCCATCATCATGACCTCCCTGGCCTTCATTCTCGGGGTGCTGCCTCTGGTCGTCAGCACAGGAGCGGGTTCCGGAGGCCAGAACGCCCTGGGCACGGCCGTAACGACAGGGATGATGTTCGCCGCCTTTCTGGGTATTTTCTTCACTCCCATCTTCTTTGTTCTCGTCAATCAGGTCTTCAAGGTCCGGGCCGGATCCGGAGGCTCCCATGGCTAGGCTCCCCCGTCTCCTGTCCGCCGCCCTTTTCTCCCTGGCCCTGTCCGCCTGCTCTCTGGCCCCGGCCTACCACCGGCCCGAGGCCCCCATTCCCAGCACCTACCCTGAAGGCGGCATTTTGAACGCGGCCGCCCCGGCTCCGGCGGATCTTCCCTCCTGGCAGGATTTTTTCCGGGATCCGGTTCTGCGCCGCCTTATTGACACGGCCCTGGCCAATAACCGGGACTTGCGCATAGCCCTGCTCAACATTGAGCTGACCCGTTCCCGCTACCGGGTTCAGCGGGCCGACCTCCTGCCCGCGGTGAGCGCCGCCGGGCAGGAAGATGCCCGGCAAGTGCCGGCCAATCTCGGAGCTATGGGCGAGCGCGTCATTGATCGCCAGTATTCCGCCTCCCTCGGATTCGCCTCCTTTGAACTGGATTTGTTCGGCCGCGTCCGCAACCTGACGGAACAGGCCCTGGAAACCTTTCTCAGTGTGGAGGAGGATGCCCGGACCGCCCAGATCAGCCTGCTGGTCGAGGTGGCCGGCGTCTATCTGCAACTGGTCGCCGACCGGGAACTGGAGGATATCACCCGGCGCACGCACGAGGCCCGGCGGGAGCAGTATCTTCTTATCCAAAACCGTTTCCGGGCCGGAGTCGCTTCAGACCTGGAGGTGCAACAGGCCCGCAGTCTCATGGAGGAGGCCCGCTCCAACGCCGCCCGCTACGCCACCCAGGTGGGCCAGGACGAAAACCTGCTCTTCCTGCTTCTGGGCGCTCCTTTGCCCGGGGATCTGCCGGAGGTCCGCCGCCTGCGCGACGTGCTCCCTCTGGAGGACGTGCCCGAGGGCCTGCCCTCGGATCTTCTGGAACGCCGGCCGGACATCCGCGCGGCCGAGCACAGGCTGAAAGGCTATAACGCCAATATCGGCGCGGCCCGCGCCAACTTTTTCCCTTCCATCTCCCTCACCGGCTCCTTGGGCAGCGTCAGCGCGGAATTCAGCGATCTGTTCAGCAGTGGCCAGCATACCTGGAATTTTCTGCCTCAAATCCGTCTCCCCCTCTTCGACTTCGGCCGCAACATCGCCCTCCTGGACTCCGCCGAAACTGAGCGGGACATAGCCGTGGCCACCTACGAGAAAACCATTCAGAACGCCTTTCGCGAGGTGGGCGACGCCTTGGCCCAACGCGCCCAGATGGCGGAGCAACTGGCCGCCGACGCCGCCATGACAGACGCCGCCGGCCGGGGATACAACCTTGCCCGCCAACGGTACGACGCGGGTGTGGACAGCTACCTCAACGTTCTGGACGCCGAACGAACCTTTTATGCCGCCCGCCAGAGTTATGTGGGATCCCTCCTGCTGCGCGAATCCAATGCCCTGACCCTGTACAAGGCCCTGGGCGGAGGATGGAGCGAGATGCGGGCAGGCGGGCATGGCCCCCTGCCGTAAGGAGCGTCTCCGGCGTTGAACTGCTCTGCAAGGGTTTGCTCGCAAATCATTGCCGCGAAATGCTTGCAGGCGGGCTTTGCCCGCCGTTAAGCAAGCATTTCAAGCGGAAAATGCTCTAAGTTGACTTGCCCGGCAGGGCCGGCAACATGGCGCGGCGGCCCCTGACCGTCAGGAGGCAGAGAGGCAGATCCCGGAAATAGAGGCCCATCTCCCGCCCGGCGCAGTCCACCGGAAAATTCCGGCCGGAAAGCAGGGCGGCCAGGGGCTCGGTCTCTTCCAGATCCAGACAGGGCAGGCCGCGCCGGCGGGCTGTCTCTCTGTCCGGCATCAGGGTCCGCAGGGCGGGATGGGGCCGGCGACGCCCCCTGCTCCGACCGAGGGGAAAGCCCGTCCAGACAAAGGAAGGGGGCAGGATCGCCCGCCCGGCGTCCGGCAGAAAAAAGGACGCGCCGTCGCGTACCTCCACCGAACCCCCGGACAGGGCCCGGAGATCCGTCCAGGGAACGTCCGCTTCCGCCGGCAAGCCGGCTCCGGCTCCCCCGGCCGGAGACGGCGGAGGGCAGGGCGGCGCGGCGGACGCCGCCGGTTTGCGCAGCAGGGCCACAAAAAATCCCTGTCCGTACTCTCCCGGAGGGATGCGCAGACAACCCTCCGCTTCCGCATGCGCCGGAGGAAGGAGGGAAAAACCCGAAGGCGGGTCCAGGGGAAGGATCTCCAGACCCGTTTCCCGCCGGGCCCAGGCCACCTGATCTTCGTTTTCCTCCTGATTTGTGGTGCAGGTGGAATAGACCAGCAGGCCTCCGGGCCGGAGCAGACGGCCCGCCTCCGCCAGGAGGCGGCGTTGCAGGCGCGCCAGGGGGACGATTTTATCCCCGCGCCAGAGAGAGAGTACCCGTGGGTGTTTTTCCGCCGTTCCCCAGCCGCTGCATGGGGGGTCCAGGAGGATGCGCTCCCAGATCCCCCCGGGCAGGGGCATGCGCTCCCCGGGGAAGGAGGAAGTGGCGCAGCACAGCAGGCCCAGGCTTTGCAGGTTCCGCCGCAGGGTGGCCAGACGGGGCTTTGCCGGCTCATTGCCGAGAACAAAGCCTGAAAAACCCGCAAGCTGCGCCAGGAGGCCAGTCTTGCCGCCGGGGGCGGCGCAGAGATCCAGAACAGCCGCCCCCGGAGGAGGGGCCAGAACCAGGGGCGGCAGCATGGAGGCGCGATCCTGAATGTACAGGCAGCCGAAGACCGCGGCCAGGCTGGATCCCAGCGGCAAAGGCTCGCGCGCCAGCCTGCGGGCCAGGGTATAAAAAGGCTCCCGTTCAAAGGCGAATCCCTGTCCGCGCAGCAGATCTTCCACCGGGGGAATTTCCCGCTCCTTGCACACCAGGCGAAATGAGCGTAAAGGTAGAGAAGCCATGCCGGTTTCCTTCTGCCGCGTTCCGGAAGCCGCCGGGAGCGGCGGGCGCGAGAAAAAACGATCTACCTTGTCTTCAGCCCGGCGGCAAGAAAACCCCCGGTAATAGTCCGCCCGGGGTTGCGGTTGCAACATTGCACCCTTACCCGAAAAAGTGAGGATATATGCAGCGGATGCCTTCCATAGCCCTCTGCCTGGCCCTGCTTTTTTCCGCGGCGGCGCTTCCCGCTTCAGCGGCGGAAAAGAAGGAATCCTTCCTTGTCCTTCCCTTCAGCGTCCAGGGGCCGGAAGGCTTTGCCTATCTGGAGCGGTCCATCCCCCAGATGTTCACTTCCCGCCTTTTCTGGGAGGGCCGGCTGGAGCCGGCCACCGCCGATATGCCCGCCGGCCAGCCAGCGGTAGACTCGGAAAACGCCGCGGAACAGGTCCGCGCCCGGCACAAGGCGGATTACGTCATCTGGGGCACTGTCACCCTGGTGGGGGAGACATGCAGTCTGGACGTGCGCGTACGCAACAAGGCCGGCAAAGTCTGGCCCTATTCCCGAGAAGCCAGAACCAACCAGCTCATCCCCGCCATCACCGCGGTCATTGAGGTCATCAACCGGGAAGTCTTCGGCCGCGCGGCCTCCCTGCCCGCCGCCACGCCGGTCGCCCGGGAGGAGCCGGGCCGCGTCAACCAGATGAATCCCGATCTGCTGATGAACCAGACCTCCAACCGGAGCGTATATCTGAACCCGCAGTTCCGCTATGCCGGAGGCTCCGGGGAGGACGCCCGGATCCGCTCCCAGTCCATGCGCTATGCGGCTGTGGGCATGGAAGTGGTGGACGCCGACGGCGACGGGCGCAATGAAATTTTCATCCTAGGCGATGATCACACCCTGTACGCCTACCGCTTCGGCCGGGAAAAGCTGGATCCTCTGGACACCTTTGCCCTGCCCCGCGTGAGTACAGTCCTGTCCATCCGCTCCCTGCCCGGCAGCAGCGGCAAGGCCTGGATCATCGTCAACATGGCGGATGCCGACAGCCGGCCCATGGCCTCCATCCTGACCTTTGACAAAACCTTCAAGGAAGAGCTGCGCAACATAAAATACTTCCTGAATGTCGTGCGCCGGCCGTCCTCCCACACCCCCACCCTGGTCGGCCAGCAGGCCCAGCCGCCGCGCCTGTTCCGGCCCGGCGTCCACGAAATGGTCAAGACCCGCAACGGCCTGTCCGAAGGCATCCGCCTGAACCTGCCTCCTGACGCCAATGCCCTGAACTTCGCCTACCTGCCGGCCAGCTCCGGCCAGGAGGACAACACGGAAAAAATCGTCCTGCTCAGCGACAGGGAAACCCTTAGAGTCTATACCCCCAAAGGCTCCCGCCTGTCTGAAAGCGAAGAAGTCTTCTCCGGCTCCTCCGCCGGCCTGCAGGTCGGCAACGCCCTGCCGGGGCTGTCCCAGGACACGGTTTCCATCCTAGGCGTGTACTACATTCCCATGCGCCTGCTGCCAGTGGATCTGGACCAGGACGGCACTTACGAACTCATAGTCAACAAGCCCATCTCCACCGCATCCATGCTTTTTGACCGTTACCGCTCCTATCCCCAGTCGGAAATCCATTCCCTGTTCTGGGACGGCCTGGGCATGAACCTGGCCTGGAAGACCCGGCGCATCAAAGGATCCATGGCGGATTACGCCATTGCAGACGCCAACAACGACGGCGTCATGGATCTGGTAACCTGCGTCAACTCCCACCCGGGGGCTCTCGGCGTTCAAGCCCGCAGAGCCATGATTATCCTTTACCCCCTGGATCTCAGCCGGATGGACAGCGAAACGCCCGCCAGCCCCGACGATATTTTTGATTAGAGCAGTTTAACTTTGAAAAAGTTGGACTGCTCTGGGCTCAATCCTCCAGCAGGGCGTCAATGACGGCCATGGCCTGCGCGTATTCGGCGGTCAGGATGGCCTCGGCGATATCCGCCACCTTCTCCCGCTCCAAGGGAGACAGGGGCATGGCCTCCAGAACGGCCAGATTCTCGTCAATCGCCCGGATGTTCTGTTCCTGCAGGGCGCAGCGCAGCATAAACAGGGCTTTCCCGCCGCCGCCCAGCCGCGCTTCGCCGTTCCGGAGGAGAGGATCCGGGCCGTTGTGTTCGGTCGCGGACCTCAGCCAGGCCTGAATCTCCTCCAACAGGGAAGACAGGTCTTCCAGAAAATCCTTCAGGCCGGAGATTACGGCCGGCCGGTTTTCCCGCCGCCCCGCATCTTCCAGGCGGGCGGCTTTGTAGGCCATCCGCTCCGCTCCGATGCCGGAGGAAGCGCTCTTCAGGGCATGGCACAGACCGGTGAAAGTGGAGAGATCCCCTCCGTCCGGCATCTGCCGCAGAATCTGCAGCCGCTGCTCCGCATCCTTACAGAAAGTCACCAGCACATCGCGGTACAGCCTCTCCGATCCGCCCATCCGGTCCAGGCCGGCCGCCGTGTTCAGGCCCCTGATGTGGATGGCCGCCGCCGGACCCTTCCCTTTTACGGCTGCGGAAACCTTGCGGCGCTTGGACCTGGGGATCCACCTGCTCACCACCTCGTTCAGGCGCACCAGTTCCACCGGCTTGGTCAAATAATCATTGAAACCGTTGGCCAGGAACATATCGCGCATTCCGACCAGGGCGTTGGCGGTCAGGGCGACAATGGGAACGGAGCGGAAGCGTTCCCCGGGCAGGGAACGGATTTTCTCCGTGGCTTCCAAGCCGGACATGCCGGGCATCATGTGATCCATGAAAATTATGTCGTATTCCCTCTCCCGCGCCAGGGCCACGGCCTCCGGCCCGCTCTCGCAGAGATCCACGGTCATCTTGTAGGGCTGCAGCAATCCCTGCGTCACCTTGAGGTTGGTCCGGATGTCGTCCACAAGAAGCACCCGGGCATCCGGGGCGCAAAATTGCACGGGGCTTCTGCCGGCCGCAGGGTCCTCCGGAGGGTCGCCGTTGAGGATATTGGCAATGGGCAGGACATAGGTGGGCATGAGCAGGGTATGGACGCCCAGCCTGGCGGCCGGCGCCGTGAGGTCGGCCAGGAGCACCAGGGATGCGGGCGAGCCGGAACGGGAGGCCTGGGCGACAGCCGCCTCGTAGCTGTCTGCGGAGACAAAGGCGAAGGGGTAGACGCCCTTTCCCAGCTCGCGCAAGAACCCCTCCTCCTCCCGGATCGTGACAACCGGAACATTCAGACTCTCCAAAGCGGCTCTGACGGATTCCCGGTACATCAGGCGGGAGTCGTACAGAAGCACCCGCTTGTCCTCAGGGTTCCGGACCGCGGCCAGCTTGTCCAGCCGTTCGTACCTCTGGGGAAGCACAACGGTGAAGGTACTCCCCTGGCCATAGACGCTGGAAACGGAAATGTCCCCGTGCATGGCCTGGCACAGGTGCCGGGTAATTACCAGCCCCAGGCCGGTGCCTTCAATGTTTCTGTTGCGTTCGTTGTCCAGCCGGACGAAATTTTTGAACAGCCGCCCCATATCCTCCGGGCGGATGCCCACGCCGCTGTCGGCCACCTCAATGGTCAGCACAATCTTGGTGTGGCCCGCGAATTGCCCCCTCACCCGGAGATGGATGAATCCTTCATTGGTGTACTTCACGGCGTTGCTGAGCAGATTAATCAGAATCTGGCGCAGGTGCGTCTCATCGCCCAGCAGATGATTCGGAATATCGGGATCAACGGATACCGGGAAAAGAATCGGCTTTTCAAATACGCGCACCCGCATGACGTTGATCACATGGTTGAGCATGGAGGAAAAGAGATAGGGGGCGCGGGTGATCTGCAACTGGCCGGATTCAATGCGGGAAAGATCGAGAAGGTCGTTGATGATGGACAGCAGGTTGGCGCCGGCCGTCCGGAGGCTGATCAGATTTTCCATCATTTCCGGGGAGACCGCGTCGCGCATGACCAGTTCGCTCATGCCGATTATGGCGTTCATGGGGGTGCGGATCTCGTGGCTCATGTGCGCCAGGAAGGAGGATTTAGCCCTGTTGGCCATTTCCGCCTGTTCCTTGGCCCGAATCACGTCCGTAATGTCGTGCAGGAGAACCATGCCTCCTTCCGGCCGGCCTTCCTCATTCAGCATGGGGGACATGAACACCCTGTAGTAACAGAGTCCGCCCCTTCCGCCGATGTTCATGGCCCGGTCAAAAACCTGAGGCTGGCCCCCCTTCATCAGCCGGTCCAGGGCAAGACCCAGAAAATCGGCATCCTCGGCGCCACCGCAGGCGGCGAAGATCTCCTGAAAGGAGCGCCTGGCGATGGCGCTGAAATCCGCGATGTCCAGAAGGCGCAAGAAGGAATGGGAAGCATAGACGAAGCGCAGATCCTGATCCAGGCCGACGATGAAATTCTGCAAATTGGCCAGCATCAGGGAAAAATATCTTTCCTGGCGGGATTTCTCCTCGCTAAGATTTTTGAGCAGGATGTCCTTGGCCGTATTATAGGTCGTCATCTGATCCAGGGAATTCCGGATCAGCTTGTTGGCGCGGCGCAAGGCGCTGATTTCCTGTTGCAGACGCGATCTTTCCGCTTCCAGAAAGGCGTTTCTGAAATCCGGATCCCCGAATTGGCGCGGATTTTTGGACATGGCGCGGGACGACTTCCTGCTGATGGACCGCCTCTAATTCGGATTCCAGATAAAAATTGCCTCCCGCAATTTTTATCTGCCGGCTGCGGCGAAAATGTGATTTCGCCTTGCCTCTCGAAATGCTTTGCATTTCGGCGCGACATCCTGTCGCGCATTCCAATTCAAGGTCAAAAATTAAAGCATTTTCAACCTGGAATTGGAATAAGATCTGTTTCTTTTTAGAGCATTTTCCGCTTGAAATGCTTGCTTAACGGCGGGCAAAGCCCGCCTGCAAGCATTTTGCGGAAAGGATTTGAATACAATCACTCGCCGGGCAGTCCAACTTTTTCAAAATGGACCTTCCCCCAAGGGCGCGCGCCCGGCTCCTTCTCCGCTCTTCCCTTCCGCCGGCCCGGCCTTCAGGCCTTGCTGTCCGGAAACTCGTACGCCATATTCAGAAAAACATCCACAAGCGTCGGATCAAAACGGGTGCCCCGCTCCTGCCGGATGATCTCCAGCGATTGCTCATGGGAGAAGGGCTGCTTATACGGCCGCCAGGAGATCAGGGCGTCATACACATCGGCGATGGCCATGACCCGGCCCAGAAGAGGAATATCCTGGCCCTTCAGGCCGTAGGGATAGCCGCCGCCATCCCATTTCTCATGGTGGGTGCCGGCCAGCACCCGGGCATAGGACAGAAACCGGCTTTCCTCGTCGCCGTTGGCAATCCGGTCTATGATATTCACGCCGAAAAGGGCATGTTTCTTGATTTCTTCAAACTCATCCGGAGTAAGCTTGCCTGGTTTGCGCAGAATGCTGTCCGGAATGCTGATTTTCCCCACATCATGCAGATGCGAGGAAGCCAGAACGAGTTCAACATTCCACTGGGATACCTCGTCAACATAGAGCCCTTCCGACTGCATGGAAGAAATTAAAAGCTCAAGACAATGCCTAGTCCGCTCACCATGGCCGCCTGTGGTGCTGTCACGGCATTCTACCAGTTCAGCCACTGTACGCAAGATTTTATTTTGCAGGCTGACAACAGTACGAGTTTTTTCTTCCACCATGCGTTGCAGGTTATCGTTATAGTTCTGTAAGGCTTTCTGCTGAGACTGTACTAAAAGATGCAGGTCAATGCGCTTGCGCAACAGGGGGGGAGAAAAAGGCTTGCCTATATAGTCAATGGCCCCCAGATTCAATCCTTTGAGTTCACTTTCGTGATCGCTCATGGCAGTCAGAAAGATAACCGGGATATCCCGCATTTCGGGACGTTCCTGAAGCATTTGCAAGGCTTCATATCCGTTGATATCCGGCATGTTAACATCCAGCAGGATAAGATCCGGCCGGTTGCGCTCCAGCAGTTCCATCATTTTCAGCGCCGAGGGCACTGTAAAAACATCATAACTATCAGAAAGGACAGATTTTCCTATTTTCAGGTTGGTAATGGCGTCATCCACCAACATGATGACTTTGCGCGGCTCATCCATGCAACCTGCCCCCTTTTTTGCGCCCTGCCCGCTTCCACCCGCGGTGGGAACCCGCAATTTTGTAAGATCGCAAGAGGATTGATCAAAAATATCCTCAAAGTCAAGTTTTATGCTCCGGAGCCGGCAAGTCCAATTATTATGGCGATTTAACTTTGAAAAAGTTGGACTGCTCTAGAATTGCCGCGGCAACAGGGATTTTATTGCCCCGGAGCGGCAATACGTTTATAATCTCCTCTTTAGGGCAAAACTGCGAAAATGTCCAACCTGTAAGAAATCCTGGAGAAATGGCTTCCTGGGGGAAATTCATGCCGATTACGTCAACCGCCGGAGGCGCCACTGCCCCGCGGAATACACTGCAAGCCATCGCCGGTCTGGACATGGAACAAGGCTTGGCCCAGGCGGGCGGTTCGCCCTCGGTCTACCGCGAAGTTCTGGCCCTGTACCGCGAGGACGTTGAAAAGCGCTTGGCCTTTCTGGATCATCCTCCGGACAGAGAGGAACTGCCTCTGTTCATAATCCAGATTCACGCCCTTAAAAGCGCTTCGGCCAACATAGGGGCCGCTGTCCTGTCCGGGCAGGCGTCCGCCCTGGAAGAAGCGGGCCTGCGGGGAGATCTGGCGGCCATTGGGAATCTGCTGGAGGAATTCCGCACAAACCTGGCGGCCATGACCGGACGGATTCGCTCCGCCTTCCCGCCTGAAACCTCCGGCCCCAAGGAGGTATTGCCGCCGGCTGAGCAGGCGGCCCTGACCCGCCTGCGGCAGGCCCTCGAAACCGGCGATCTCGTCTCCATCAATCGCCTGCTGGGCGAACTGGAAAAGGAACAACTTGGCCCGGCGTCCCGGGGAGCGCTCGCCTCCGTTTCCGAATGTATCCTCGTGTACGAACTGGAACGGGCTATCCGCATTCTGGACGGCATTCCGTCCCTGCGCCCATGAAGCCGGAAACGGCGCGTCCCCTCCAGAAGGGCCGCCCTCTCCTTCTGGTCAGCCCGGAAGAGGATGGCATGAGGCTTTTGCGCTTTCTGGAGCGCCGCCTGGGCGCCCCGGCGAACATCCTGCACAGGTGGATCCGCACCGGCCAGATCCGCCTCAACGGCCACCGCTCCGCTCCCTTCGTACCCCTGGCCGGCGGCGACGCCGTCCGCCTGCCCCCCTTCGCCCCCGTCCGGGAAGAGACCGCCCCGGCCAACACCCTGGCCGCCCTTGCCGCAGCCGGCCTTCCCCCGCTGGCCTGGACGCCGCGCCTCCTGGTCCTGCTAAAGCCGGGAGGGCTGGCCGCGCACCCGGGCTGCGGACAGACGGACAGCGTGAGCCGCCGCCTGGAAGACGCCCTGGCTGGACAGCCCTATATCCCCGCCCCGGCTCACCGGCTGGACCGCCACACCTCCGGCCTTATCCTGGCAGGCCGGACCCATAGCGCCCAGAGTCGGCTGCAGCGGGCCTTCGCCCGGGGAGACGAAATAGCCAAAGATTATCTGGCCTGGGTTCTGGGGGACTGGCCGGATGCCGGCCCCTGCCTGTTAACAGATACCCTCAGCAAAGAACGGCGGGCGGACGGACGGGAGGTGACCCGCGCCCTGCCTGGAGGCCGGACCCTGCCTCTGCTGCCCGCCAGCCTCCCTGACGTTACGCTCAGGAAAAATCCCTCCCAGGCGCACTCCCTCCTCATTCGCGTGCGCGGCCTGAGCGCCGGAGAGACGCCGGAAGCCCTGCCTCCAGGCCGGGGAGCCTGCCTGCTCCTGATCCGGCTCCTCACCGGCCGGACCCACCAGATCCGGGCGCAAACGGCCTCCCGCGGCCTGCCCGTGATCGGCGACGGCCGGCACGGCGGCCCCGTCTTCCCCCTGATGCTGCTCCACGCCTGGCACCTGCGCCTATCCGCGGCCCTGGCCAGGGACATGGCCGCCCCCGGAAACGGGCCTCAGGATTTCACGTCCTTTCCGGACTGGCCCCCGCCCTTCCTGCCGGACAAGGAGGAAACCGCGGTGGCCCTGGCCAGCCTGGACGCCCTGGGCTTCTGGAGCGCTTTCGTCCGGCAACAGCCTGTTATTCCAATTCCAGGTTAGAGCAGTCCAACTTTTCAAAGTCAAACTGCTCTACTGCATAGTTTCCGATACCACTTCCGGGGCGAAACGGACGCGGGACAGAAATACGTCCAGCAGGGCCTTAAGGCGGCGGTTCTCTTCCTCCAGCATGCGGTTTTCCTCCGGTTCCTCCCTGGATGTTCCGGCCGGAACCGCTCCCCTGTCTGGACGCTCCCGTTCCATCCGTTCCATCTCTTCCAGATCGTAAAGCAGCGAGAGCATAACCAGAAGAAAATTCCGGCCGTCCCCCGCCTCAATTTCGACAATGCGCCGTTCCAGAACACGCTGCAGTCTGAGCCGGTTTTCCATATCAATAATCATATCTGCTTATCCTCCTTACTCCGACTTACCTTTATTCGGGTTCCAGATGGCCTTGATCCTGCCCGCCAGGGCCTCCTCCGCATCTTCCTGCCGCCGGGTCTCCAGAACTGCCCGGGCGCAGGCAAAGGCGCTGCCAGCCTCAGACCCCTGGTTCCTGTCAGGGCGATGCCTCCCATGAGCGCAATCATGACCAGAAAACCCATTATAATTTTTTGCTTTGTCGTCACTTCTTTTCCTTACGCCCTGCGGTTACCCTGCCGAGAAAAGTGCGACCGGCTGCCGTTCTGTATATTTACTCCAGTATGTACACAAAAGCCGCTTTTCTGACAAGTCCCCTTTCTTTTTTGCGGTCGGCGGAGTGGCGGCGGCAGGCGGCCTATGGCGCATTGCGGCGGGACACGATACAAAAGATTTTCCAGGCCACCAGCTCCCGGGAAAGGCTGTTTCCGTAACACCTTCAGAATGCGGCTGGCCCTGGCGGATGCGCGGGCATAACCCCGCCGCGGAGGAAACCTCTGTTTCTCCCTTCTAGAACAGTTTAACTTTGAAAAAGTTGGACTGCTCTGCAAGGATTTGCTTGCAAATCATTGCCGCGAAATGCTTGTAGGCGGGATTTGCCCGCCGTTAAGCAAGCATTTCAAGCTTAAAATTATCTAAAGAGGATTGTGATGACAACGTTGGACGATGTGCGCGCGATGCTGCGGCGACATCTGGAGCGGGGCAGACTGAGCCAGATCTCCCTGGCCCGGCGCACAGGGCTGCCGCAATCCTCCCTGTCGCGCTTTCTGGAGAGCAAGGGCGGGCTTTCCGCCGCCTCCCTCCTGGCTCTGGCGGCGGAGATGGGCTATTCTTTCCAGCCGCCCGCCGGCCCGCGGGACGTCTGCTTTGTGGACGCCCTGCGGGCGCCGGCGGCGGGCGATCTGCCCCCACCGGTCTCTGAGGACTATCTGGCCGTGCCTCTGGTGGGCGAGGTGGGGGCAGGACCCGGCGTGCTGCCCCGGGAGGAAATCAGCAGTTGGGTTCTGGTATACCGCGGCCACCATTCGGTCATACGCCGGCACGATCTGCTGGCGGTGGAAATAGGCCAGAACCAGCGATCCATGATTCCTACCCTGCACCCCCTGGACATTGTCCTGGTGGATCGCGGAGACTGGGGGGAGCAGACCGGCCACACCCCGCCCGGCAACATCTTCCTGGTGCGCGAACCAGGCCAGGAAGGCGGGGCAATGGTCAAAAGGGTTTCCCTGGCAGGCTCCGGAGATCTGGCCACCATCACCTTTTACAGCGACAACGCCGCGGAATACGGCCCGGAAACCTACCACCTGGCCCAGTACGAAAGCAGCCCCCGCCAGGCTATTGTTGGGCGGGTGGTTTGGGCCTGGGCGGATCTGAGCCGGAAATAGCCGGCCGGCTAGTACCATGTACCACTTAAAACTGCGTTTTAAGTGGTAAGATCGCTGCGCCGAAAAGCGTGGTTTTCGGCTTGTTCCACCGCCTGCAGCGGCGCGCCGGGCTTAAAGCCCGGCGTTAGTACGCCGTAAATTTATCAGCAATTTTAAATGTTACAGCGTACTAGCCCGGCCGCGGCGAAAGCGTGATTTCGCCTTGCCTCCGAAACGCTTCGCCTCCCGCCGCGACATCCTGTGCGCGGATTCCGATTCTCCATCATACATAAGCACATGTTTGCTTGAGAATCGGAATAACGCGCCTGCCCTTTGAACTTGCCCCGGCGGCCGGAAAATACGGGCGCCCGATCCTCCTTGCCTCCGGCCCGACAAAAGAATAAGAAAGAAATAAAGCCGCAAAAATATTATCTTAAAAAAAGAGGTCGGGATGGATCTTTACTCTCAGATCGTCAAACTGCTCAAAGATCCCGAAAGCGCTCTGTTTTTTAACATGCCTTTTGTGGGTATCACTATCTGTAATACCCAAGGCACAGTATTATGCGTCAATAAAACACATTCCACAATTACAGGAACAAGTGACTGGATTGGCAAAAATTTTTATGATCTGGTGCGTAGCGGCTATGTTTCAGATTCATCAACAATAAAAATTATTGAAACAGAAAAAGAAATAATGCTTGAACAGCGACTTGGTAATAATAAAAGCTACATTGTACGCGGATTTCCTGTTTTTAATCAGAATAACAAACTGTGCTATATCCTGTCATATCTGATGGACATTACTCAATTGCAGAATATGAAGGAAGATCTGGAGCGGATGCGCCGCAAAGTAAACTGCTTCCAATCCCTGGAAGCAAACAGAATCATCTTTCAGAGCCGAAAGATGCAGCAAATTGTCGATTGCGCTCAGACCATCGCCAATTCCGACGCGACTGTGCTAATTACCGGCGAATCGGGAGTGGGCAAGGAATCCATCGCCTCCATGATCCATTACCACAGCTACCGCAAGGAAAACCCCTTCATCAAAATCAACTGCAACGCCATTCCGGCCTCCCTGCTGGAATCGGAGCTTTTTGGCTATGAGCCGGGCACCTTCACCGGCGGCAACAAGCAGGGCAAAGCGGGACTGGTGGAACGGGCCGACACTGGCACCCTTTTCTTTGACGAAATCGGCGACATGCCTGTGGAATTGCAGGTCAAGCTGTTGCGGGTCCTGCAGGAAAGAGAAATCCGCCGTCTGGGCGGCTATCGGGATATCCGGGTGGATGTGCGTGTCATTGCCGCCACCAACGCCGATCTGCCGACCCTGATCCGGGCCAGAAAGTTCCGCCAGGATCTCTATTACCGGCTGAACGTCATCCCCATCAACATGCCCTCCCTGCGGGAGCGCCCGGAGGACATTCCCGGCCTGGTCAGCCATTTTGCCGCCATCTTCAACGAAAAATACGGCAAGATTAAGGATTTTCGCCCCAGCGCTCTGGAGAGCCTGATGCGGATGCCCTTCGAGGGCAATATCCGCCAGCTCAGAAACCTGGTGGAGCGGCTTTTCCTGCTCTCCCCCGCCGATGCCATTGAGGAGGAAGACGTGCTCAAGGCTACGGCCGACGACGGCAGGGGCAAAAAAACCTTGCCGGAACCTTCCTCCGACAACCTCAAGGCCGTCCTGAAAAACCAGGAAATGGAGCTGCTCCGCTCCTTGTTCCTGCAATACCGAAGCAGCTACAAAATAGCCGCCCTGCTGGGGGTGAACCAGTCCACCGTCTGGCGCAAGCTGAAAAAGTACGGCCTGCTGCGCAAATGACTTGGCCTCCTTTTGAACAACAGGCTACGCGCCGGGACGGACTTTCTCCGCATCCTGTCAGATCTGTTCAACTCTGGAGCAATTTTTCTCTGAATTGCTCCAGCCGCAAAAAAAACCTTGACTTTTCCCCCGGCCGGACCAAAGATGGCTTCGCGTCTCCACTTCTCCGCCCTGCCGGACAAACCCTTTCAGGAACAGCCATGACCGCTGTCGCCTCCCTTCGCTCTTCAGCCTCCTGGCGCGCTTGGTGGCCTGGGCCTGCCCGTGGTCTTCCGGAGGATGCGCACTGATTTTCCCTTCTTCACGCAGCCTTCCGGGCCGCGGGCACTGCTCGCGGCCCTTTTTGCGTTATGGGCCGGATACCTGCCGCCGGGCGTCAACCCCTCAACCCGCAAAGAGCAACGCCATGAACATCCGCCTGGAACAGACCTGCGCCTTTCTGGAAAGCGATGTGGAAACGCCCATCAGCCTTTTTCTGCGCCAGATCGGCCCGGAACAGGGCATCCTGCTGGAAAGCGCGGAGGTGGACGGGCGTTGGGGTCGCTACAGCATTGTGGCCGGCGATTTTCTCCTTCGCCTGCACTGCCGGGGCGGCCTTCTGGATCTGGATGTGGCAGATCCTCGCTTGGAACCCTTGCGCATCCTGGCGGGCAAACCCTTTCCGGAGGGTCTGCGGGCCGTGATGCAGGCCCTGGAAATCGTCCCCGCAGCGGCGCGGAGCGGTAAAGGAGGCCCCTTTCCCCCCATTACCCGCGCCCTGTACGGATATTTCGGCTACGGCGCCGCCGGCCTGTTGGAACCCAAGCTGGCCGGGCCCCTGCCGCCGCGGGAAGCCGAAGCCTGCCTGGTGCTGCCGGGCAGCCTGACTCTGTTCGATCACAACTATAACCGCGTCTGCCGCCTCTTCCTCCGGGGAGCCGCAGCCCCGGACGGCGCGGCGGCCAAGGCCGACACCGAGGCCCTGCCCGCCGGCATCGGCCCGGCGCGCGCGAACATGGAAAAAACCGCCTACCTGGAGATGGTCCGTCGCATTCAAGAGCGCATCCGCCGGGGCGAGGCCATCCAGGTGGTTCCTTCCATCGGCTTCGACGCTCCCTTCCAGGGGGAGCCCTTTACCGTCTACCGGCGGCTCCGGCTAATTAATCCCTCGCCCTACATGTTTTTCATGCGTCTGCCGGATCTTGTCCTCATGGGATCCTCTCCGGAGGTCATGGTCAGTTGCGAAGCCGGAAGGCTCCGCCTCTGCCCCATTGCAGGAACCCGGCCCCGCGGGGCCGGACAGGAGGAAGACAACCTGTTTGAGGAGGATCTGATCCGCGACCCCAAGGAGCAGGCGGAGCATGTGATGCTGGTGGATCTGGGCCGCAACGATCTGGGCCGGGTGGCCGCGCCCGGAAGCGTCCATTTGGAGCGGTACATGGAAGTGGAGCGGTTTTCCCATGTCATGCATCTGACCTCGTATATCCGGGCGGATCTCGCTCCGGGGCACGACGCCCTGGATGTGCTGACCGCCGCCTTCCCGGCGGGCACGGTTAGCGGCGCGCCCAAAATCCGGGCTATGGAAATCATCGCCGCCGAGGAACCATCCCCGCGCGGACCTTATGCCGGGGCCATAGGCTGGTTAGGCCTGGATCGGGACAGTGTGCATATGGATACAGGCATCGCCATCCGCAGCCTCTGGATGCGCGGCGGCCGCGTTTTCTGGCAGGCGGGAGGCGGGGTGGTCTTCGACTCCTCGCCTGAAAACGAATGGAAGGAAATCAACAACAAGGCGGGCGCGATGCTGGCCGCCATCGCCGGATCCCACAGCCGGGCAGGAGGGTCCCATGTTTCTGATTATTGATAATTACGATTCCTTTACCTACAATCTGGTCCAGGCCTTTTACGGCCTGGGGGTCACGCCCCATACGGCCCGCAATGACGACTACGCCCTCCTGGCCTACGCCCGGGATCCCGCTCTGGAGGGAGTCTGCATCTCTCCTGGCCCGGGGCATCCCGACGATGCCGGGCTGTGCCTGGAGTTTCTGTCCGCCTTGCCGCCTTCCGTGCCTGTCCTGGGAGTCTGCCTGGGGCACCAGGTGCTGGGCCGCTTTGCCGGAACTCCGGTGGTGGTGGGACCGCGCATAATGCACGGCAAGGCCTCGGATATCCTGCACGACGGCCGGGGGCTGTTCCTCGGCCTGCCCAACCCCCTGCGGGCGGGGCGCTACCACTCCCTGCTGGTGCTGGCCGAACAAGCCGCCATTCCCCTGCGGATCACAGCCCGCACGGCGGAAAACGAGGTGATGGCCCTGGCCTTTCCAGACCGGCCCTGGGTTGGAGTGCAGTTTCACCCGGAATCAGTGCTGACTCCAGACGGAATGCGTCTGCTGGGAAACTTTACGGCCGGCCTCCGAGAGGACTCCGCGGAGCGGACCCCGCCCTCCCCGGATCAGGAAGAAAGCTCCACCCCCTACCCCCTGTCGGCCATCATCGACACCCTGGCCAGGGGTGAGAACCTGCCGCCGATCATGGCCCGGGCTGGTTTTTCCCGGCTGATGGACGGAGAAATGACTCCGGCCCAGGCCGGCGCTTTTCTTCTGGGGTTGCGGGCCAAGGGAGAAACCCCGGAGGAGATGGGCGAGGCCGTGGAGGCCATCCTGGACCGGGCCGTGCCGGTACGCCTGCCCCAGGACATGCTGGCGCTGGATGTGGTGGGCACAGGGGGAGACGGCCGCTTCTCCTTCAACTGCTCCACCGGCACGGCCCTGACTCTGGCTGCCCTGGGGCACCGCATCGTCAAGCACGGCAACCGCTCCGTCTCTTCCCGCTGCGGCAGCGCGGACGTGCTGGAAGGCCTGGGCTTCGATCTGGAACTGGCGCCGGAGGATGTTCCAGCCAGGATCGCGCAAGACGGTTTCGTCTTTCTTTTCGCCCCCCGCTTCCACCCGGCCTTCCGGCACATTATGCCCATCCGCCGGGAACTGGGGGTACGCACTTTTTTCAACATCATGGGGCCCCTGGTCAACCCGGCCCGGCCCGGCCTGTGCTTTCTGGGAGTGGCCAAGGCGGACCTGGTACCCCTGGTGGCGGGCGCCCTGGCCCGCATGGGGGGCCGCTCCGGGGCGGTGGTGTACGGAGCCGGAGGCTATGATGAACTGACCACCCTGGGGCCGGCCCAGGTGGCCTTCGTGCGCGGAGGCGAAGTCCGCTTCAGCACCCTGGACCCGGCGGAATACGGCTTTGCGGTCTGCGACCCGGCGGACCTGGCCGTGGACGGTCCGGAACAGGGCACGGCCATCCTCCGGGCGCTTCTGGACGGGAAAGGCCCTGAAGCCATGCGCCAGATGTTGGCCTTGAACACCGGCTTCGGCCTGCACCTCCTGCGGCCGGAACAGCCCCTGGCCGCCTGCATGGCCGAGGCCAAGCAGGCGGTGGCCTCCGGCGCGGGAGGAACCTGTCTGCGCCTCCTTCTGGAGCGGGAACAGGAAAGGCGGAGGGAAAAAGGACGGCGGCTGAGTCCGGGCGAGGCGGCCTGATTCCAATTCTATTTTAAAAATCGCGCCCGCGTAGCGGCCGGGCGGACGGGAGAGCTCTTCTTCCCGGGCGAAAGGAGAACCGAGAATATGCTGAAAGAATTCCGCGCGGCCCAGTTGCCCGCCGTGGAGCGCCTCCGCGCTCTGGAAAAGGCCGGCATCCTGCCCCCGCCCCATCCGGCGCCCCGCCCGCCCTTCGCTGCCCGGTTAAGCGGGAAAGGGGCGATCATCGCCGAATACAAGCGAGCCTCTCCTTCCGCCGGACCTCTCAATCTGGCCGTTTCTCCGGAAGAAATGGCCTACGCCTATGCCGCGGGCGGCGCCGCCGCCATTTCCGTGCTGACGGAAGAGCGGCACTTCCAGGGGCGCCTCGCCTATTTGGAGCGCATGAGCGCCCCGGGCCTGCCCCTGTTGCGCAAGGATTTTTTAATCCACCCCCTCCAGGTGCGGGAAACGGCAGCCACGCCGGCATCATCCCTGCTGCTCATCGTGCGCCTGCTGCAAGCCGGCGAGCTGACGGCCATGCTGCTGGCGGCGCAGGCCGCGGGCCTGGAGGCCGTGCTGGAAATTTTCGACAGCGCCGACCTTTGGCAGGCGCGCCGGGCTCTTGCGGACACAGGGACATCCCCCGCCGTCATCCAGGTCAACAGCCGGGATTTGCGCACCCTGGCCGTGGACGCTGCCCTGGCCCGCGCCTTGATCCGCCGCCGGGAACCGGGGGAAATCTGGATTTCCGCCAGTGGCGTCCACTGCCGGGAAGAAGTGGAAGAACGGCGGGATCTGGGCTTTAACGCGATCCTCATCGGATCTTGCCTGATGTCCGCCCCGGACCCCCGCGCCGCCTTGGCGGCCCTGGCCGGAGGCGGGCCGTGAGCGCCCGGGAAAAGACCCTGCCCCTGAAGGTCTGCGGCCTGACCAGGGCCGAAGACGTGCGCCTCTGCCTGGAACTGGGGGTCCGCTTCACCGGTTTTATCTTCGCTCCGGCAAGCCCTCGCCGCCTCAGTCCGGAGGCGGCGAGGGCCCTGCCCCGGGGCGGGGCCGCGCGGGTGGGGGTTTTTGCCGGACAGGAGGCGGCGGAAGTTGAGCGGATTTTGGCTGTGGCCCGTCTGGACTACGCCCAACTGCACGGCGGCGAGGCTGAGGACTTCTGCCGCGCCCTGGGGCCGGATAGGGTGATCAAAACCATCTGGCCGGAACGGCTGGCGAGAGGGGCCGCCCCCTTCCGCCTGGAGGATCTGGAGGCCGAATGCGCCCGCTTTGCCCCTGTCTGTTCCTTTTTCCTGCTGGATGCCGGCCTGGGCGGCGGCGGCAGCGGCACGGCCCTGGCCTGGGAAGCCCTGAAGGGCTTTGTTCCCCCCCGTCCCTGGCTCCTGGCGGGGGGCCTTGGGCCTGACAATCTTCCCCTGGCCCTGGCAGCCTGCGCCCCTTGGGCGTTGGACTGCAATTCCGGAGTGGAAGACGCCCCGGGCAGAAAAAACGAAAAAAAACTGCGGGCTGCGGCAGCGGCCCTGCTCCAGGCTACGGCGTCTCCTTCCAATTTTAGGTTAAAAACACGTTAATTTTCAACCAGCGCTTTCATACGAGGAAACCTTTATGCCAAAAGGATATTTCGGCCCCTTCGGCGGCCGGTACGTTCCCGAACTGCTGATCCCTCCCCTGGAAGAATTGGATGACGCCTGCGCCGCCATCCTGCCTTCTCCAGCCTTCCAGCAGGAGCTTGACCTCCTGTTGCGGACCTACGCTGGCCGGGAAACGCCCCTGACCCTCTGTCCCACCCTGTCCCGGCGACTGGGCTTTCAGCTCTGGCTGAAGCGGGAGGATTTGCTGCATACCGGCGCGCACAAGATTAACAACACTCTGGGCCAGGCTCTGTTGGCCCGGCGGATGGGCAAGACCGCCCTGGTGGCGGAGACCGGCGCTGGCCAGCACGGAGTGGCCACGGCGGCGGCGGCCGCCCGCCTGGGCCTGTCCTGCACGGTGTTCATGGGAGAAGAAGACGTACGTCGCCAAGCCCCCAATGTCGCTCGCATGCGACTTTTGGGGGCCGAGGTCCGCCCGGTGGCGGCAGGGACAAAAACCCTGAAGGACGCCATCAACGAAGCCCTGCGCTTCTGGATCGCCCGGCAGCGCACCACCCACTACTGCTTCGGCACTGCCGCCGGCCCCCATCCTTTTCCCACTCTGGTGCGGGATCTGCAAAGCGTTATAGGCAGGGAGACCATGGCCCAATGCCGCAACGCCTTCGGCGCCTTGCCGGATGTGGTTGTGGCCTGCGTGGGAGGCGGATCCAACGCCATCGGCATGTTCTTCCCCTTCACCCGAAATCCGGAGGCGGCCTCCGTGCGTCTGGTGGGCATAGAGGCCGGAGGGAGCGGAGAACCCGGCTGCCACACCTCAGCCCCCCTCAACCTGGGATCCCCCGGTGTGCTGCACGGGCAGCATTCCATGCTGCTGCAGGACAGGGACGGACAGATTTTGCCCTCCCATTCCGTTTCGGCCGGGCTGGATTACCCGGGGGTAGGTCCCGAGCATGCGCATTTCCAGGCAGCCGGACTGGCGGAATACCACATCGTTGTGGATCGGAGCGCTCTGGCCGCCTTTGCCGCTCTCTGCCGGAGCGAAGGCATCCTTCCCGCCCTGGAATCCTCCCACGCCCTGGCCTGGGTTCTGGACAACGCCGACGCTCTGCCCGAGGGCGGGCAGGTGGTGGTCAACCTATCCGGACGGGGAGATAAGGACATGGACATCATCCGGGAACATCTGCCCTCCCTCGGCCTGTAATTCCAATTCCAGGTTTAAAATGCGTTAATTTTTTAACCTGAAATTGCTCTAACTTTGAAAAATTTGGACTGCCCGGCAGGGATTTGCCTGCGAATCCTTGCCGCGAAAGGCTCGCAGGCGAGCTTTGCCCGCCGTTAAGCAACCATCTCAAAGCGAAATTGGTCTAAGGAAACGCTGATTTATTCCGCTTGGACTGCGTTACTCGTTCTTTTTGCAGAGGGGCAGAACGGAAGAGTCCAGCCCCTCTGCAAAAAGAATTCGCGCCTTGCCAAACGAAAAAACTCAGCGTTTCCGAAATCCATTTAATCAGCGCTTCCCTAAATAACTGCAAAAGGATAAAAAATCATGAGCTCCTCCCCTTTAAGCGAACGCATCGCCGTTGCCAATGCCCGCGGCCGCTTTGGCCTCATTCCCTTTCTCACGGCCGGTTTTCCCGGCAGCGAGGACTTCTGGCGGATTCTGGAGGAACTGGATCAGGCCGGAGCGGATATTCTGGAGATCGGCGTGCCTTTTTCCGACCCTGTGGCGGACGGGCCGGTGGTGGAAGCCGCCTCCCAGCGCTCCCTGGCCAACGGAACCACTCTGGCCGGCATCTTGAAGGGGCTGAGGGAACGCCGGGGACGGTACTCCTCGCCTCTGGTGCTTATGGGCTACTACAATCCCTTTTTGCAATACGGGTTGGCCCGCTTCGCGGCCGAAGCCGCAGCCGCCGGGGTGGCGGGCTGCATTGTGCCGGATCTGCCTCTGGAAGAAAGCCGGGCCATGGATGAGGCCCTGGCGGCGGAAGGCCTGGCCCTGATCCCCCTGGTGGGCCTGAACACCAGCGCCAGGCGCATGGCAGCCTACAATCGCTCCGCCCGGGGATACGCCTATCTTGTTTCGGTTCTTGGCGTCACCGGGGAAAGGAGCGGCTTTCCTCCGGAACTGGCGGAAGCCCTGGACAGGGCACGCAAGGCCTTTTCCCTTCCCCTGGCCCTGGGTTTCGGCCTGTCCCGGCCCGAACAACTGCGCGGGCTGCCGGTCAGGCCGCAGGCCGTGGTCTTTGGCTCCGCCCTGCTCAGCCATCTGGACGCCGGGGGAACGGCCCTGGAATTTCTGGGTCGCTGGCAGGATCTCCCGCCGGCCTTCACCAGATAGCCGCGCCGCCGCTGGCGTGATGGCTGAAGAGAGGTGAATATCCGTGGATACTTCCGAGCGAATACTGGAACTTATAGAACTATGCCGGCGGGCGTATGACAAGGGATTTGTCAGTGGCTCGGGCGGGAACATCAGCCTCAAAGACGGCGGGGACATGCTCATCACGCCCACAGGCCGGAACCTTGGCGTCCTTGCGGAAAGGGATATCGTGCGCATGCGCCTTTCCCGGAAAAGGAACGTGACCGGGAGAGACAAAGGAGCCGCTGTTATCGGATCAGGAGTCCCCTCCCAGGAATGGCGCATGCACCTGCGCTGTTATGAGCGGGCGGATGTCGTCTGCGTCGTCCATGTCCACAGCCCCCACGCCTCCGCCGTGTCCTGCCTGGATATCGATCCGGATTGCGGTATGCCCGTGTATACGCCTGGATATTCCGTCCGGGTGGGCAGGCTCCCTGTTGTTCCCTATTTTCGGCCGGGATCCGCCGAACTCGCCTCTGCCGTGGGCGATCTCATTGCCGGCGGCGCCACGGCCCCCGGACGCAATTCCGTACTCCTGGCCAACCACGGGCTTCTCTGCGTGGGGGCTGGTATTGAACAGGCCATGAATATCGCTGAGGAAATTGAGGAAAACGCGCGCCTGTTTCTGCTGCTCGGCGACAGGGGCAGGCCTCTGAGTGAGACGCAGCAGGCCGAACTTGCTGGCAAGTATTGAAAAAGTTGGACTGTTCTGCAGGGATTTGCCTGCAAATCCTTGCCGCGAAATGCTTGCGGGCGAGCTTTACCCGCCGTCAAGCAGGCATTGCAAGTGTAAAATGCTCCAGGCAGTTTCACGGCGCTGTACACAGACCGGGGAAAGGATTATAATCTAAAGAAGCACTGATTAAATGGATTTCGGAAACGCTGAGTTTTTTCGTTTGGCAAGGCGCGAGTTCTTTTTGCAGAGGGGCTGGACTCTTCCGTCCTGCCCCTCTGCAAAAAGAACGAGCAACGCAGTCCAAACGGAATAA